>JBBTFS010000025.1:0-26919 GCA_038060705.1 Gemmatimonadota bacterium | reverse complement strand
CAGGAGACAGTCGACGCAATGCAGGAGTTCCGCGTCTCGATCAAGGGCCCCCTCACGACGCCCGTCGGCGGCGGCATCCGCTCGCTGAACGTGACGCTGCGCCAGGTGCTGGACCTGTACGCCTGCATCCGCCCGGTGCGGTACTTCGAAGGCGTCGGCAATCCGATGAAGGAGCCGCAGAAGGTCAACGTCGTGATCTTTCGCGAGAATATCGAGGACGTCTACTCGGGCATCGAGTGGCCCGCCGGTTCGCCGGAAGCCGAGAAGCTGCGCGCCTACATAAAGAAGGAGTTCAACAAGGACATCCGTGAGAAATCCGCGATCGGCATCAAGCCGATGTCGGAGTTCGGCTCCAAGCGGTTGATCGAGATGTCCATCAAGTACGCGCTGAAACACAACCTGCCGTCGGTGACTTTGGTGCATAAGGGCAACATCATGAAGTTCACCGAAGGCGCCTTCCGCGACTGGGGCTATGAACTCGCACGCCAGAAGTTCGGCGACCTGACGTGCACCGAGGCTGACCTGGCCAAGGGCGGCTCCAATGCGCGCGCCGACGCGCTCGTCATCAAGGATCGCATCGCTGACGCGATGTTCCAGCAACTGTTGCTGCGGCCGGATGAGTACTCGGTGATTGCGACGCCCAATCTCAACGGCGACTACCTGTCCGACGCGGCCGCCGCACAGGTGGGCGGACTCGGAATCGCACCCGGCGGCAACGTTGGCGACGGCGTGGCCGTCTTCGAGGCGACACATGGCACCGCGCCCAAGTACGCCGGTCTGGACAAGATCAACCCGGGCAGCGTTATCCTCTCGGGTGTGATGATGTTCGAATACATGGGCTGGGACGAAGCCGGCAAGATGATTGTTCGCGGCCTCGAAAACGCAATCAAGGGCAAGAAAGTCACGTACGACCTCGCCAGGCAAATGCCGGGCGCCACGGAGGTCTCGACCTCCGCGTTCGGTGACCAAATCATCAAGGGGATGGCGGCTTAGCCGCCTTCACATAATGCTCAACGTCACCGCGGGACCAGCGGACCTCGGCGGCCTCAAGACGCCGGCGCTCGCGCTCCTGCTGGAGCAGGGAACCGGAACGCCCAATGTCCCGGGACTCGACCGATCCGTGGCCGATGCGATTCGCCGCGTGGTCGTCGCGCGTGACTTCCGCGGCGCCCGCGACGAGGTGCTGTCGTTCCTTGGCACGGAAGGCGGTATCGAGCGCGTGATCCTGGTGGGCATGGGCAAGGTGACGGATCGCCGTGCCGCCGTTCGTCGGGCTGCCACGATCGCCGCGCGCCGCGCACACCAGGCGGGCGTCGGCCGTGTCGCGATCCATGGCGGCGCACTCGACGCGGATGAACTGGAGGGAGCAACGCTCGGCGCCGTCACCGGCGCGTGGGAGCTCAAGGACTTCCAGCTCGCGCCGCCTGAGGACGATCGGCGGGCACCGTTGACAGAGGCCTCAATCGTCGGCGCGGACGCGGACGCTGCCCGCGACGGCATCCGCCGCGGACTGGCGCTTGGCGAAGGCCACACGCTCGCGCGCCGGCTGGCCATGCTGCCCGGCAACGTCTGCACGCCGGACTATCTGGCGGACACCGCGCGCGACATCGCCAAGCGCCACGGCCTGTCGGTGACGGTGCTTGGCCGCGCCGAGATGGAGCAGGAGAAGATGGGTTCGTTCCTCTCGGTGGCGCAGGGCACGCCGCAAGAGCCGCGCCTCATCACGCTGGAATACAAGAAGGGCGGGAACAAACCGGTCGTCGCATTGGTCGGAAAGGGCCTGTGCTTTGACACCGGCGGCATTTCGATCAAGCCGGCTCAGGGCATGGAGATGATGAAGTTCGACATGTGCGGCGCCGCCGGCGTGTTGGGCGCCATGGAAGCCATCGCCCGACTGCAACTGCCGGTGAACGTCGTGGGACTCGTCGGGTCCACCACCAACATGCCGTCGGGCACGGCGGTGAAGCCGGGCGACGTGGTGAAGGCCAGCAACGGAAAGTCGATCGAGATCATCAACACGGACGCCGAGGGTCGCCTCGTGCTCGCCGACGTCCTCGTCTATGCCAAGAGATTCTCGCCGGCCGTGGTCATCGACGCCGCCACGCTCACCGGCGCGTGTGTCATCGCGCTCGGGCACAGCGCGACTGGCGTCATGGGGAACGATGACAAGCTGGTGCAGGAAGTGGTCGATGCAGGCAGGCGGGCGTCCGAGCCCGGGTGGCCGCTGCCACTGTGGGACGAGTACAAGCCGCTCATCAAGTCCGACATCGCCGATGTGAAGAACTCCGGTGGCCGTCCGGCGGGTACAATTACGGCGGCCCTGTTTCTCAAGGAATTCGTCGACGGTTTTCTATGGGTCCATCTCGACATCGCCGGCACCGCATACAGCGAATCCGACTTGGGGACAGTCCCGGCCGGGCCGACGGGCGTGCCGGTGGGGACCTTCGTCGAATTCGTGCGGGGAAGATCCGGCTGACCCTGCGGGCGCGCTCGGCGCTGGTCGTCGGCCTCGGCCTGCTGGTCGGGGCCGTTTTGCAGCCGGCCGACGCCCAAGGGCGCGACACAACGGCGCGACGCGACTCCACGACGGGTGTGGATTCGGCGAGCGCACGGCTCAAGGCGCAGGCTGACTCCGCGGCGCGGCGCGACTCGCTGATCCGCGCTGACACCATCAAGGCTGGCACCGCCGAAGCCGAACTGCCGGTGCTCGCGGACCCGACCGGCGCTTTCCATTGGACGCGCAAGGACATCTTCGCCACGGGCGCAATCAACGTGCTGGACCTGCTCGATCGTGTGCCCGGCGTGATCGGCCTCCGTTCCAGCGGGATCGCACAACCGATGATGGTCGCCTTCCTCGGCGACATGCGGCGCATTCGGGTCTACGTCGACGGCTTCGAACTCGAGGAGTTGGACCCGCGCGCGGGCCGGGTGTGGGACCTGGCTCAGGTGCCGATCTGGTCACTCGACGACCTGATGGTCGAGCGGACGGCGTCCGAGGTGCGCATCCACATGCGCACGTGGCGCGTGAATCGCACGACGCCGTTCACGCGCACCGACATCTACACCGGTGATCAGTCCACCAACCTGTATCGCGGTCTGTTCGGCAGGCGCTACCGCCACGGTGAAGTGCTGCAGCTGGGTGCGCAACAATTCAGCACGAGTCCCGGACGCAGCGCGGAGACCAGCGACCAACTGGGTTTCATGTCGCGAGTAGGCATCGCACGCAGGATGTGGACCGCGGATGCCGTGATTCACCGTCAGGGCGGCAGTCGCGGCCGGACATTCACCCTGACCGGCAGCGACACAGCGCGCGGCACCGACTACAGGCGCTACGACGCGTATGCCCGCCTCGCTTGGCAGGACACGGCACGCGGTTGGTGGGGCCAGGCCATGGCGGGCGCTTCGACGCTGATCTACGAGCCTCCCGGGGCAACCAAGGTCCAGGAGGCCGACACGGGGATGTCGCGCTCACAATACGTGCTCACCGGCGGGTACACGCGGGGACCGTGGCGCACGTCGGTGACCCAGCGCTTTCTGCTTGGCGCGGCGCGGCACGTGGCCACTCCATCAGTCAGGACGTCCTGGGCCTCCAGACTCCTCACGATATCCGGCGCCGCAGAGGGCCGCGGCTTGGACTCGACGAGGCGGTTCGACGTGTCCGCGCTGATTCGTCCGACCGGTTTCATGTTCGTCGCCGGCGCGGTCTCCAGCGAGCTACGGCTGCTTGATACCGTCGGCGCGCCGACATTCGCCCGGGTCGAGGCCGGCCTGCGGCTGAAAGACCTTTGGATCAGTGTGGGCGCGCTGAGGCGCGATCCGGTCGAGTTGGAGTCAGCACCCATAGTAACGCGGCGGTCGCCGCTCGTACGCGATTCGGCAGCCCAGGGAATGTTCGCCACCGTGCGGGGCCCCGTCTGGCGCGCGATATACCTGGATGCCCAAGGGACGCGCTGGGACGATTCGACCGGTGCATACCGGCCGCAATACCATGTCCGGAGCGAACTGTACCTGAGCACAGCGCTGCTCAACCGGTTCCCGACGGGAAACTTCCACGTCAGGGCGGCGCTGGTTCACGAGTACCGGTCCGCCATGGTGTGGCCTGACACGTCCGGGAGCATTCGGGTTCCCGGCTACCGCACGATCTCGACGATGATCCAGTTCAAGATCGTGGCGGCCGAAATCTTCTGGAATTATCGCAATGCGTTCAATGAGCGGTACCCTCAGATCCCGGGATACAGGCTGCCCCGACTGAGCAGCATTTACGGCGTACGCTGGGAGTTCTGGAATTGATAAAACTGTTGTCGCGCCGTAGCTTAGGCCGACTCATATGATCCGAAGCATGACGGGGTTCGGCGCGGCCGAGGGCATGGTTGGCGGGTTGAAAGTGTCGGTGGAATTGAGGTCGGTGAACCATCGATTCTTCAACCCGTCCATCAAGCTCCCGGGCGCCTTGGCCAAGTGGGAAAGTGAGGTGCGCGAGGTGCTTCGCAAATCCATCAGTCGCGGGCACGTCACCCTCACCGCCTGGGTGGACCGCACAGTTTCACCGGAAGGGGTAATCAACGAAGAACGGTTTGCGGCCACAGTGAAGCGGCTCAGAGAACTGAAGGAGCGCTACGTGCTGGAAGGGCCCATCGACCTCGCCACGGTGCTGCGCCTGCCGGACGTCGTCGGTTCGGCCGCACAGGATGACGCGAGCGATGTCTCCCAGGTCGTGGCGATCGTGTCGAACGCAGCCGCCGCGCTTGCTGCCAGCCGCGATGCCGAAGGGCGCCGGTTGGGTTCGTTTGTCAGCGAACGCATCGGTCTGGTGGAGCGGGCCGTGGGCCGCCTCGCGGACAGGGCGCCGCAGCGCCTGGTGGAGCAGCGCGAACGGCTCCGTGATGCGGTGAAGGAGTTGGCTGGCGGCGTTCAGGTGAACCAGGACCGGCTCGCCCAGGAGATCGCCATCCTGGCGGACCGACTGGACGTGGGCGAGGAATTGGACAGGTTTCGTTCACATCTTCAGGCGTTCCGTGAAGCCACCGGCGGCAACGGGACGGATGGCGTGGGGAAGCGGCTCGGGTTCCTGCTGCAGGAACTGTTGCGCGAAGCCAACACCACGGGTTCGAAGGCCAACGACGCGGCAATGACCCGTGACGTCGTGGCCATCAAGGAAGAATTGGAGCGCATCCGCGAACAGGTCGAGAACCTCGAATGACGTCCTTTCCCATCATCCTCTCGGCGCCGTCTGGAACCGGCAAGACGACGATCGCCAAGACTCTGCTCAAGCGTCGGCCTGACATCGGGTATTCCGTGTCGTGCACGACACGGGAAGCGCGTCCGGGCGAAACGGACGGAACCGATTACTATTTCTTGTCCCGTACGGCGTTCATCAGCAAGCGGGAAGAGGGCGAGTTGGCGGAATCGGCGGAAGTTCACGGTAATCTCTACGGAACGCTCCGCAGCGAAGTGCTCCGGGTGGTCAACTCCGGGAAGCACGTCTTCATGGACATCGATGTGCAGGGCGCGGCGCAATTCACGCGCGTCTTTCCGCACTCGGTGACGGTGTTTGTGCTACCGCCGAGTGCGGACATCCTGCTCGAGCGGCTGAAGGGAAGGCAGACCGAATCCACGCAGGAGCTGGCGGACCGGCTGCAGTCGGCGTTGCAGGAGTTGCAGTCGGTGGACGAGTACGAATACGTGGTCGTGAACGACGACCTCGAGCAGGCGGTGCAGCGTGTGTGCTCCATCGTCGATGCCGAAGTATCCAGCCGGGCACGCGTGGCGGGCCTCAGAACACAGGTAGCCTTGCTGATCGATCGCCTGGAAACAGAAATCAAGAAAGGGAAAACGAAATGAGAGTCTTCACTCCGCTTGAAATCGCGCGTCACGCAGCCAACAAGTACCTCGGGGTGCTTGTGGCCGCGAAGTATTCGCGCGTGCTGAACGAGTTCCCGCGCGATCGCTCCGCCATGGGCGAGAAGAAGCTGACGACCCGCGCGCTCGAGGAACTGTCCAACGGCGCGATCAACTATCGCGTTGTCCCCCGCCGCCGCGGCGAGTAGTCCTTCCTGTGCGCCCGTACGCCGGCCGCACAGTTCTCCTCGGCGTCACCGGAGGAATTGCCAGCTACAAGTCGGCGTGGCTGGCCCGCCTGCTCACGAAAGCGGGTGCGAAGGTGGAGACGGTCCTCACGCGGTCGGCGACTGAATTCGTCAGTGCGCTGACCTTCGAGGCACTCACCGGTCAGCCGGCCCGCGTCGGCCTGTTCGATGCTGGCGCCGCACTCGAGCACATCAGGTTGGCCAAGGCCGCGGACGTCGTCGTCGTCGCGCCGGCCACGGCGGACTTCATGGCCC
Source organism: Gemmatimonadota bacterium (assembly GCA_038060705.1). Classification (GTDB taxonomy): domain Bacteria; phylum Gemmatimonadota; class Gemmatimonadetes; order Gemmatimonadales; family Gemmatimonadaceae; genus DASPMP01. Next base: position 20,578 of record JBBTFS010000025.1, on the reverse strand, counting down.
GCGCCGCCACGGGGCAGGCGGACGACCTCCTGTCGGCAATTCTGCTGGCGACCAAGGCGCCTGTGCTGCTGGTGCCGGCGATGAACGACCACATGTGGGCGCACCCGCAGACGCGCGCCAACGTGGCGCATCTGCGCAAGATCGGGTACCAGGTTTTGGATCCCGCCGAAGGCATGTTGGCAGCCGGAGAGGGCGAGGGACCCGGGCGCATGCCGGAGCCGGAGACCATTTTCGCGCACATTGGCCGGCGGCTCGAATCGCGCGGCACGCTCACGGGAAAGACAGTCGTGGTGACGGCCGGACCGACCCGCGAAGCGATCGACCCGGTGCGATTCGTCTCCAACCACAGTTCCGGCAAGATGGGCGTAGCCTTGGCGGCCGCCGCGTGGCGCCGCGGCGCCAAGGTGACGCTTGTTTCGGGTGCGATGTCGGTGCCTGCGCCCACCGGCCCGCTGGTGCACGCCGCGGAGACCACGGACGAGATGGCCCGTGTCGTCGGAAAGCTGATCAAGTCCGCCGACGTGCTCATCATGGCCGCCGCGCCCGCGGACTTTCGCCCCGAGACGGTCGCCAAAACGAAGATCAAGAAGGGCAAGAAGGCGCCGACCATCTCGATGACCAATACGCCGGACATCCTCCGCAGCACCGCGTCCAAGCGAAAGAAGGGGTCGGTCATTGTCGGGTTCGCGCTCGAAACGAATGACGCGCTCACGCACGGCGCCGCGAAGCTCGTGGACAAGTCCCTGGACATGATCGTCGTGAACGACGCCACGGAACCCGGCGCGGGATTCGGCGGCGACACGAACCGAGTGACGCTCCTGCACCGCGGCGGCAAGCCTGAGGCGCTACCGTTGCTGTCGAAGGACGACGTAGCCGACGCCATCCTCGATCGCGTGGAGAAGCTGCTGTAATGGACGCCAGGCAACAACTGCGGCAGTACCTGGAGCAACGTCGCGAGGCCGGTGAGCTCGACTTCGTGCTCGACCAGATGAGCGTCGAGGAGGCCATGCGCCTGCTCGGCGCTGGGTTCGCTGCTCCGAAGCCGACGCGGGCGCCGGCAGCGCCGGCAGCGCCGCAGCTACCCGCGGAGGCGACACCGTCGTCCGGTGACTGGCGCGAGGTCCTGCGCGGCACCGGATCGTCGCCCGATGCTGCCAAGGCCGTCCCCGTCTCGAAGGAGCCCAGAGCTGCGGAACCTGCGCCGGTCCTGGTACCCGGTCAGTTGCCGTCAGGCATCGCGATCGGTTCGCCCGATCGGTCGCTGTTTAGCGGTGGCACCATGACGGAGCTCGATACGCTGCAAGCCGTAGCTGCCGCCGTCGCCAAGTGCACGCGCTGTCCGCTGCACGCCACCGCGAAGAACCCCGTTCCCGGCAGCGGCAACCCGAACGCGAAATTCATGGTGGTTGGCGAAGCGCCGGGACAAAGCGAAGACGAGCAGGGCCTGCCATTCGTCGGCGCAGCGGGCCAGCTGCTCACCAAGATTCTCGCGGCGGTGGACCTCAAGCGCGACGACGTCTTCATCTGCAACGTGCTCAAGCACCGGCCGCCGGGGAATCGCAACCCGATGCCGGACGAAGTAACCGCCTGCCGCCCGTTCCTCGCGCGTCAGTTCGAGCTCTTGCGCCCCAGGGTGATCCTGGCGCTCGGCACATTCGCCGCGCAAACGCTATTGGAAACGAAGCTCGCAATCGGTAAGCTTCGGGGGCAGCTGCATCGATATCACGGTGTTCCGCTGATCGTCACGTATCACCCCGCCGCGCTCCTCCGGAACCCCGGATGGAAGCGACCCACCTGGGAAGATGTCCAGCTCGCCCGTCGAATACTCGATAGCGCCGTCGCTGAGCCGTGATCCTTTCCGGGATCGACAGCCACCGTACTCCGAAGACGCCGAACAAGCCGTCCTGTCCGCGATGCTCATGGACCAGGACGCGGTGGTGCGCGCGGCCGAGTTCGTGGACGACTCGATGTTCTACGCGGAGCGGCATCGCCGGATCTATCGGGCGATGGTGGCCGTCGCGGAGCGCGGGAGTGTCGTCGATCCGCTGACGCTCGCGGAGGAACTGTCACGCAAGGGCGAACTGGACGCCGCGGGCGGCAAGGACTTCATCGGTTACCTGGTGGACGCGGTGCCGACGTCCGCCAATATCGAGTATCACGCGCAGATCGTTCGCGAGAAGGCCATCCTGCGCGCTCTGATCCAGGTATCCACGCAGATCGTGCACGATGCCTTCTCGGGCATGAGCACGGCGGCCGAACTGCTGGACGAAGCCGAGTCGAAGATCTTTCAGGTATCGCAGCAGCGCAAAGCCGACGGCTTCATGCGCATCAAGGAGCTGCTGTGGCCCACCATGGAGCGCATCGAGGCACTCCAGCGCGGCGGCAAGACGATCACCGGCGTGGCCAGCGGTTTCTCCGACCTCGATGAGCTCACCTCCGGTTTCCAGCCGGCGGACCTCATCATCGTCGCCGCGCGTCCGTCGATGGGCAAGACCGCGTTCTGCCTCAACATCGCGCAGCACGCGGCGATCGAAGATCACGTCCCCGTGGCGTTCTTCTCACTGGAGATGAGCAAGGAATCGCTGGTGCAGCGCATGCTCACCAGTGAAGCGCGTGTGGACTCCCAGCGCTTGCGCCGCGGCATGCTGCGCGACGACGAATTCCCAATGCTGGCGCGCGCCGCCGGCATCCTCAGCTCGGCGCAGATCTGGATCGATGACTCCCCGAGCATCACGCTGCTCGAGATGCGCTCCAAGGCGCGCCGGCTCAAGGCGGACTCCGGCATCGGCATGGTGATCGTCGACTACCTCCAGCTCATGCAGGGGCACTCGTCCGCCGAGAACCGGCAGCAGGAGGTCAGTCAGATCTCCCGTGGATTGAAAGCACTCGCCAAGGAGCTGAACGTTCCCGTGGTGGCGCTGTCGCAGCTGTCGCGCGCGCCGGAACAGCGCACCGGCGACCACAGGCCACAATTGTCCGACCTGCGTGAATCTGGTGCCATCGAACAGGACGCCGACCTTATCATGTTCCTCTTCCGGCAGGAGATGTATGAGGGGCCGTTGGACAAGGACGGCAACTCGATCGAGGGCAAGGCGGAACTCATCGTCGGCAAACAGCGCAACGGACCAACAGGCCTCGTGAACTTGCACTTCTACAAGCAGTACACGCGCTTCGCCAACTGGAGCCCGCGGCAAACGTCGCCGTGAGCGGAAAGGTCCGTACGGTCTTCCGCTGCACCGAGTGTGGCGCCGATCACGCCAAGTGGGCCGGGAAGTGCGACGCCTGTGGTGAATGGAACACCCTGGTCGAGGAGATCTTCGCCAAGCCATCGTCCTCCAGGCGTCGGACGTCTGACGTCGGACGTCGGGGAGGCCCGGGTGCAGAGACGCCCAGACTACGCGACGTCGTTGGTTCGGAGTCACCGCGTTGGAAAACCGGATTGGCCGAATTCGATTTCGCCCTGGGCGGCGGCATCGTGCCGGGTTCGATGGTCCTCGTCGGGGGCGAGCCGGGCATCGGCAAGTCCACCCTCCTGCTCCAGATCGCGGCACGATTGCAGCAGAGCGGACGCCGCACCATCTACGCCACAGGCGAGGAATCGCCGCTCCAGGTCCGGCTTCGGGCCGATCGGCTGGAGGAATCCGCGGGCGACGTGGAACTGCTGGCCGAGACAAACCTCGAGACCGTGATCGGCACGGCAGACGCCAAGCGGCCCGACGTGCTGGTCGTGGATTCGATTCAGACGCTCTTCACCAACGACCTCGAAGGTGCCCCGGGCAACGTGGGGCAAGTACGCGAGTGCGCCGCGCGCCTGATGCGCTTTGCCAAGGAGAGCGGCACCACGGTCTTTGTCGTGGGCCACGTGACCAAGGGCGGCGGCATCGCCGGCCCCAAGACGCTCGAGCACATCGTGGACACGGTGCTGTACTTCGAAGGCGAAAGCAGCCTCGACCACCGGATCCTGCGCGCCACCAAGAACCGGTTCGGCAGCGTGGACGAGATCGGCGTCTTCCGCATGACCGAGCGGGGGCTCGAAGCCGTGTCGAATCCTTCCGAGCTCTTCCTCGGCGACCGTCAGGCCAATGCGTCCGGCAGCGCCGTGACGGCGCTCATGGAAGGCACGCGACCCGTGCTCATCGAAGTACAGGCGCTGGCCGCCAAGGCCGGCTTCGGCACACCGCAGCGCGTGGCCGCTGGATTCGATTCGCGTCGCCTCTCACTGCTCCTCGCCGTACTCGAAAAGCGCGCCGGCTTGCGATTCGGCGATCTCGACGTGTTTCTCAACGTCGTGGGCGGCGTGCGGATGCAGGAGCCCGCGGGCGATCTGGCCGTCGCCGCCGCGCTGGCCAGCAGCGTCTACGACAAGGCCACACCTGCCGACGCCGTGTTCGTCGGCGAACTTGGACTCGGCGGTGAGATCCGGCCCGTATCCCAGGTCGAGCGCCGCATCGCCGAATCCACGAACCTCGGCATGAAACGGGTGTTCGTATCGGAACGCAGCCTTCCCAAACGGACGACCCCTGGGGTCGTTGGAGTGCGTTCTGTCGTCGACCTTTTCAGCAAATTGTTCTGATGAAAGACGACACATCGGCGCGCAGCGCCGCCGAGAACCAATCGGCCGCGAAGCGGCCGCCGAGCACCGCTTGATGCGCGACGTTGGCGTGGTGATCGTCGCCGGTGGGTCCAGCACCCGCACGGCCGGCGAAGAGCTGAAGCAGTTCCGCTGGGTGGCGGGGAAGCCAATGCTGCTCCACAGCCTTCAGGCGTTCATGGCCCGAGGCGACGTCGTGTGCGTGGTGTGCGTGGTGCCGCCGCAGTACGTCGCGGACCCGCCGCCCTGGATCTTCCAGTGCGACGTGGATCGCCTCCTGCTTTCCGTTGGCGGAAGCACGCGTACCGAGAGCGCGCGCAACGGTCTCGAGGACCTGCCCAACGAAGCCCGCATCGCTCTGGTGCACGACGCCGCGCGACCCATCGTGGATGAGGCGGTCGTGGATCGCGTGGTGGCGGCGGCGCGCGCCGGTGACTGCGCCGTGCCGGGGTTGCCGGTGACGGACACCATCAAGGAAGTGGACGACGAAGGGCGCGTCACCAAGACGCTGGATCGCACCAAACTCTGGCGCGTGCAAACGCCACAGGGGTTCCCGCGCGAACTGATCGAGCGCGCGCATCGCGAGGCGCGGGCCGCTGGCGCCAGCGCGACGGACGACGCGGCCCTGTGCGAGCGCATCAGCCTGCCGGTGCGGATCGTCCCGGGCAGCGAGCGGGCCATGAAGGTCACGCACGACGAAGATTTCGATCGGATCGAGGCGCTGCTCGCCCCGCGATGAAGCGCGATACGCTGTCGTATCCGTTCTGGGCCGAACACGAGATCGAGGCCGCCATCGCGCCCGCGCTCGAGCAGATGGAGTTGTGCCGGGTGCTCGCCTATCCGACCGAGACGGTATACGGCTTTGGCGGTGCCATCGACCGCGAGTCGGTAGCCAATCTCATCAAGCTCAAGAAGCGGCAGCCGGGAAAGCCATTCTTGTTGTTGATCGACGGCAGCGAAATGGTCACACGCCTGGACCTGCAACTCTCGTCTCACGCGGGGAAGCTCGCGGCGCAATTCTGGCCCGGGCCCATCACGCTGGTGTTGCCCGGCGGACACGGCCGCGTGCCCGATGCGCTGCGCGGTCCGGAAGGGGGTATCGCGGTCCGCTGGACCAGCCACCCGGCGATTCGGCGGCTGATTCGCGCGCATGGTGACGCTATTACGTCCACGAGCGCCAATCGGCCTGGCGTGCCTCCGGCGATGTCGGCGGCCGAGGTCCTTACGCAGTGGCCCGATGCCGTCGCGCGCGGCGAGTTGCGCGTGCTTGACGGCGGACGGTTGGTGCCGTCGGAATCGTCCACGGTCGTAGATTGCGTGGGTCGCCACCCGCGCGTGATCCGGCGCGGCGCCGTGTCGGCGCGGGTGCTGCGCGAGAGCGTACCGGAGCTCATCGGAGACGCCTGACCAGCATGCGCATCCTGTTCGTGTGCACAGGCAACACGTGTCGCAGCGCCATGGCGGAAGCCATCGCGCGCAAAGTGATCGTCGAACGCGGCCTCACCGACGTGGATGTCGCGAGCGCCGGCACGAGCGCGTGGGACGGCGCTCCGGCGTCGGACGGCGCCCTCCTGGTGGGGATGGAGCGCAACGTTGACATCAGCAGTCACCGGGCCCAGATGTTGGCGCCGGACGCGGTTCGCAACGCCGACCTGATACTCGCCATGGCGCAGCACCACTTGGATCGGATCGAGGCGCTGGGCGGCGTGGGACGCGCGTTCCTGCTGACAGACTTCGCCTCGCACGGCGCCGCGGCACGTGGCATCAATGACCCGATCGGCGGTGAACTGGACGTCTATCGCGACACCGCGGACGAACTGGACCTCGAAGTGCGGCGCGTGTTCGACCGCATCGCGGCCGAACGCTCGTCCGGCGCCACGTGAAGAGCCGGCCCGAGCGGTTGGCGCTGCTCGGGCACCCGCTGGGGCACTCGCTGTCCCCGGTGATGCACAACGCAGCCCTCCGCACCGCCGGCATTCCGCTCGTGTACGAAGCCCTGGACGTACCGCGGCGCGCGCTGGACTCCACCATCGAGTCGCTGCGGCGCACGCGGGCGGCCGGCAACGTCACGATTCCATACAAGGAAGACGTGCTGGCGGCCTGCGACCGGCTGACGGCCACCGCGATTGCCGTCGGCGCGGTCAACACGTTCTGGATTGCGATTGACGGCGCGCTGGTCGGCGACAACACCGACGCCCCGGGCTTTGAGGTCGCCGCGACGCATTTCCTGGGGCGAACGCCTACGGGCGCCACGATCGCGGTGATTGGCGCGGGTGGGGGCGCTGCGGCGGTCCTGCGCGCAATGAAAGGATGGGAGCCGCGCGAGGTTCGGCTGTATTCTCGAACGATGGCACGAGCTCGCGCCCTGGCGCAGCGGTTCGCTCTGTTGAACGTGAGCGTCGTCGAATCGGCGGATGTCGCCGTAGACGGTGCGGCAATCGTCGTGAACGCGTCGCCAGTCGGGCTGTCCAACGATGCTGTGCCAGTGCGGGTTGAGGCGCTGCGCGCCGACGCCGCGGTGCTGGACTTGGTCTACCGCCGCGGGGAGACCGCGTTTGTGCGCGCCGCTCGCGCGCGCGGCCTGCGTGCGCAAGACGGCCTCGCGCTGCTGGTGGAGCAGGGCGCCCTTGCCTTCGAGCGCTGGTTCAGCGTCCAACCGGACCGTGAGGTCATGTGGAACGCGGTGTGGGAGTTCCGCTAGCCGCCCGCTGGGCTGGGCTGCGCCGGGCAACACTCGACTTCCTGCTGCCGCCGGCGTGCCCTGGTTGCGAAACGCTGCTGTCCGACAACGACCGTGGCCTCGTCTGCAATACCTGCTGGGCCCGTATCGCCGTTCTGCCGTCGCCGCAGTGCCAGCGCTGCGGGCATCCGGGGCTGCGCAACCCGTGCGGTTGGTGCTCGCTGCTGCCGCCGTACGTGCGCGCCGTGCGATCGGCCTGTTGGATGCACCGCGGCACCGGGCAGTCCATCATCCATGCCCTCAAGTACGGACGCTGGCACGCGCTCGGCGGCGAGATCGCCGAGCGGCTGGCGCGGCTGGGGTGGCCCGTGGACGTGCTCGAGGAACGCGCCGCGGTGATTCCGGTGCCGCTCGCGGCGGCCCGACTGCGTGAGCGCGGCTTCAACCAGAGCGAAACGCTGGCTCGTGCACTCGGCGCTCGCTGGCGGCTGCCCGTGTGGAGCGACGCGATTCAGCGCGCCCGCGCCACGGAAACGCAAACGCGGTTGACTCCGGAAGAACGATTGGCGAACGTTTCGGGCGCGTTCCGCGTGAGCGACGCCGGCAGGCGACGTCTCGCGAACCAACACGTCGTGCTGGTGGACGACGTCGTGACGACGGCCGCCACGCTCAACGCCTGTGCGGCCGCGCTCGTTTCTGGCGGCGCCCGTATTGTGAGCTATGTGACCTTTGGTCGAGCGCCCGCCGCGAGCGACCGATAGAGAACTCTAAGGAGAGCAAGGATGGCAATTCGCGTTGGGATCAACGGCTTCGGCCGGATCGGGCGCCAGGTTGTGCGGGCCGCGAAACTGCAGGGCGGCAAGGACATCGAGTTCGTCGCCATCAATGATTTGACGGACACGAAGACTCTCGCGCACCTCTTCAAGTACGACTCCGTTCATCGCACGTACAAAGGCGACGTGCGCGCCGGCGACGGCAAGATCTCCATCGACGGCGCTGACGTGACGGTGCTGGCCGAGAAGGAGCCGGCCAAGTTGCCGTGGAAAGACCTGGGCGTGGACATCGTGCTGGAGTCCACGGGCCGCTTCACGGACGCCGCGGCTGCCAGGAAGCATCTGGACGCCGGCGCCAAAAAGGTCATCATCTCCGCGCCCGCCAAGGGCGAGGACCTCACGATCGTGCTTGGCGTCAACGAGTCCAAGTACGATTCGACCAGGCATCACATCGTTTCCAACGCGTCGTGCACGACCAACTGCCTCGTGCCGATGGTTAAGGTCGTGCTGGACAACTTCGGATTTGTGCGCGGGTCCATGGTCACCGTGCACAGCTACACCAACGACCAGAACGTCCTGGACCTGCCTCACAAGGACTTGCGCCGCGCGCGAGCCGCGGCGCTCTCCATCATTCCCACCACCACGGGCGCGGCCAAGGCGACATCGCTGGTGCTGCCGGAACTCAAAGGCAAGATCGACGGCATCTCGATTCGCGTCCCGACGCCGGATGTCTCACTCACGGATCTCGCCGTGGTCGTTGAGAAAGTGATCACGATCGAGCAGGTGAACAACGCGTTCAAGAATGCCGCGGCGTCCGGCCCGCTCAAGAACATCCTGGCGTACACCGACGACGAACTCGTCTCGAGCGATTTCATCGGCGACCCGCACTCCTGCATCATTGACGGCAAGAGCACCAACGTGGTAGACGGCCTGCTCCTCAAGGTGTCCGGGTGGTACGACAACGAGTGGGGTTACTCGTCGCGCTGCGTGGATCTTCTGAAGTACGTGGGCGCCCGCCTCTAGCCAGCCCGTGAACAAAAAGACGATTCGCGACCTCGGGGACGACCAGATCCGGGGCAAGCGGGCGCTCGTGCGCGTGGACTTCAACGTGCCGTTGAACGACGCCGGCGCCGTCAGTGACGACACACGCGTGCGCGCCGCGATTCCGACGATCGAGTTCCTGCTGGAGCGCGGCGCGCGCGTCGTCCTGTTGTCGCACCTGGGCCGGCCGAAGGCCAAGCCCGAGGCGAAGTACTCGCTCGCACCGGTGGCCAGGCATCTTCAGGGCCTCATGCCCGGCAGGCGCGTGCGCTTCGTTGGTGAAACGGATACGGACGCCGCCGTTGCGGCGACGAAGGACGCGTCAGCCGACGTGGTCCTGCTGGAAAACACGCGGTTCCTGCCGGGCGAGGAGAAAAACGACGCCGCGTTGTCGAAGGCGTTCGCGCGCTTGGGCGATGTCTACGTGAACGATGCGTTCGGCTCGGCACACCGCGCCCACTCGTCCACCGAAGGACTCGCGCACCATCTCCAACCTGCGGTCGCGGGACTGCTCATGGAGAAAGAGCTGGAGTACCTGGGCAAGGCGCTCGGCGACCCCAAGCGACCCTTCGTGGCGGTGCTGGGCGGAGCCAAGATCTCCGGCAAGATTGACGTCATCGGGCAAATGCTCCCCAAGGTGGATCGCCTGATCATCGGCGGTGCGATGGCATGCACGTTCTTCAAGGCCATGGGCCTCGAGACCGGCAAATCGCTCGTGGAGCCGGACCGTGTAGACATGGCGCGCAAAATGATCGGTCGCGGCCGCGACAAACTGGTGCTGCCCACGGATGCCGCGGTGGCGCCGGCACTGGACCAGGCCGCCGCCACGCTGGACGTGGCGCGTAATGCCATCCCGGCCACGCTCGCCATGTTCGACATCGGCAAACGCAGCGCGCAGGCGTTTGCCGAGATTCTGGCCTCCGCCAAGACCATTGTGTGGAACGGGCCCATGGGAGTTTTCGAGACGCCACCATTCGACAGGGGAACGAACGCGATCGCCAATGCCATGGCCGCCGCCACCACGCGCGGCGCCACGACCGTCGTTGGCGGTGGCGACTCTGCCGCGGCAGTTGCCGCGCTTGGCCTTGAGAGCGCGATGAGCCACGTGTCCACCGGCGGCGGCGCGTCACTGGAGTTTCTGGAAGGGAAGCCGCTGCCGGGCGTCCTGGCCCTGAACGAGCGCGACTGATGCGCAAACCGGTTTTCGCCGCCAACTGGAAGATGAACGTGGGCCCCACCGAGGCGCGTGCGTTCCTCAAGAAGTTCCTCGCCAAGTACAAGAAGCGGGCCGATCGCACTGTGGTGCTGATTCCACCGGCGATCTCGCTCACCACGGTGGTCGCGGGGCTGGCCAGGCGCAAAGACATCCTGGTCGGCATGCAGAACATCCATACCGAGGCAAAGGGTGCTTTCACTGGCGAAACATCCGCGGCGATGGCGCGCGCCGCCGGCGCTCGCGTTGTTCTCGTGGGCCACTCCGAGCGCCGCTATGTGTTTGGTGAGCCGGACTCGGCGACCGCAATCAAATGCAGCATAGCGGTCGAGAATGGACTCACGCCGATTCTGTGCGTCGGCGAAAAGCTCGAGCAGCGGGAGGCAGGGACGACGGAGGAAACGGTGCTGCGCCAGCTTCGCGCAGGACTCTCCGGCATTGAGCCGGCGCTAATCCCGAAAGTGTTGCTGGCATACGAGCCTGTGTGGGCCATCGGGACGGGTCGCACGGCGATGCCAGCGGATGCGTCCCACGTACACCGCGTCCTGCGGGCCGAACTCGGCGCACTGTGCCGTTCGCAGAAGACGGCCGCCGCGATTCCGATTCTGTATGGCGGCAGCGTCACAGACGTAAATGCCGCGGCACTCCTCGGTGCGGGCGATGTGGACGGGCTTCTGGTCGGCGGCGCGAGCCTGGATCCGGTGAAGTGGAGCGCTATTGTCTCCACTTGACCCAACCGCGTAAGTCCAGCTTGATTACATGCTTACACAGATTTCCCTGAAATAATGTTCTCGAAGATTCTCATAGCGCTGCTCGCGATCGACAGTGTCCTGCTCGTGTCAGCCATTCTGCTACAGGCCGGCAAGGGTGGTGGATTGGCGGCGACGTTTGGGGGTGCCAGCAGCTCCGCAGATTCCATCATGGGAACGCGGCAGGCCGGCAACCTCCTCACCAAGCTCAGCTGGTGGACCGGCGGGATCTTCATCGGTCTCGCCTTCGTGCTGTCGCTGACCTCTGCGCGGCGCTCAGCGCCAAGCTCGGTACTCGACAAGACGTTCAGCGCCCCGCCGGCGCCGGTGACGGCTCCGCCGACCACGCCCCAGTCAGGAACGAGCATTCTGCCCGTGCAGCCGGCACCTTCCACCGACGCCAACGCAAAGGCACCGGCCGGGAACGCAAAGGCGCCGACACCCAACCCGACCAAGACTCCATAGTCGTGGCTTCGCCAGGCATTACTCCAGGGTTCCTCCTCCTTGAGGATGGGACCCTTTTTCGTGGCAGGCTCCGAACACCGCCCGCCGCAGCGGCGGCCGAGGTGGTGTTCACCACCGGCATGAGCGGCTACCAGGAGACTTTCACGGATCCATCGTTCTCCGGACAGTTCGTGGTCATGACCGCGCCGATGATCGGGAACTACGGCATCAATGGCGAGGACGGCGAGTCAGACCGTCCGCAGGTGGCTGGCGTCGTGTTGCGCGAGCTATCCAACGCGCATTCGAATTGGCGCGCCGAGGGCGGCTTGCTGGAGTGGCTCAAGACCTCCCAAGTGCCGGTCCTGGAGGAAATTGACACCCGCCGTCTGACAAAGCACTTGAGGACGCTTGGCGTCATGCGGGGCGTCATCGCCCAGGGTGACGAACCGAGCAACGATGCGCGCGCGGTCCTGAAGGCGTGCCCCTCGATGGAAGGTCTGGACCTAGCGACACGAGTGTCCACCAAGCAGCCCTACTCCTGGGGCAATCCCAAGGCGACCTACCACGTCGTCGCGTACGACTATGGCATCAAGCGAAACATCCTGAGGCTGCTGGCCGACCACGATTGCAGGGTGACCGTGCTACCGGCGAAGACCGCCGCCTCGGACGCCCTCGACCTCAAGCCGGACGGGGTGTTCCTGTCGAATGGTCCCGGAGACCCGGCGGCCGTGAGCTACGCTCCCAAGGCAGTGAAGTCGATTGCGGCCAAAGGAGTTCCGATCTTCGGCATTTGCCTGGGACACCAGATCGTCGGGCTGACGTTCGGGGCCAAGACGGTGAAGATGCCGTACGGACATCGGGGCGGCAATCATCCGGTGAAGGCACTCAAGACGGGAAAGGTCCTGATCACCTCGCAGAACCATGGATTCGCCGTTGCCGGCGACGAAAAAGGGGTTCCGGGCGCCCCCGATCTGGAGGTAACGCACGTAAACCTCAACGACCACACGGTCGAAGGGGTGCGCCACCGGGAGCTCCCCGTATTTGCCGTCCAGTACCATCCGGAGGCAGCTCCGGGCCCTCACGACGCCCGGCCCCTGTTTCAGGAGTTCATTGACGCCATCAAGAAAGGGCGGTGGGTTAGGGGTCCAAACTCTTGACACACAACACTTAAGAGCCCAATGTACCGGTCAGCGTTCGGCCCCTTTCCGAGCGTAGACCCCGAGGCCCTATCCATGACGAAAGCCGATCTGGTAGAGCGCGTCACGGCTCACATTTCGAAGACAGCCGGTCCGATGATCTCGAAGAAGGACTGCGCGCGCGTGGTTGACGCGTTCCTGGACGCGATCAAACAGGCCTTGCAGGAGCAGAAGAACATTGAGGTTAGGGGCTTTGGCACCTTCAAGATCCGGCATCGCAAGACTCGAATGGCGCGCAACCCACGCACCGGCTCGCCCGTCGAAGTGTCCGCGCGTCCTGTCCCTGTCTTCAAGCCCTCCAAGGAGTTGCGTGCCATGGTAGCCGGGGTCGACCCGGCAAGCATGGAGGACGAGGAAGAGTCGGAACTCTCACAAGCGTAGTCCCACGATGATTCGGCTGGCCTCGACGGCGTCGTCGAGGCCAGCTTTCTTTTTCGGGTGGCCTCAGTGATGACCGTGCGGGTTCTCCTCTTCGCGTCGTACGCGGATGCGCTTGGCCGACCGGCTGTTACGATCGACCTGCCGGCGGGCGCCAAAGTGCGCGACGTGCTGGATCGGGTGCGGTCCCTGGTCGCAGGCAAACGCGTGCCCGACAAGCCCTTGGTGGCAGTGAACCAGCGATACGCCCGGGACGACCAAACGCTCAACGCGACCGATGAGGTGGCCATCATCCCGCCGGTGGCCGGAGGCTGAAATGCGCGCCGACATGGTTGACCGTCGCATCGATCCCGCCGCGCTCCTTGCCGAAGTAGCGCACCACCGCAACGGCGCGAGCGTGCTTTTTGTCGGCACCGTGCGCGACATGAACGAAGGCGCGCCAGTCACCGGACTCGACTACTCGGCCTACGGCGCCATGGCGCAGCGGGAGCTCGGAGACATCGTCGCCGAGGCGGCCACGCGCTGGGAGACCACGGACATCGTGGTCGAGCATCGCGTGGGCGAGTTGGGACTCGGCGACGTGAGCGTGGCCATCGCAACGGCGCACCCACACCGTGACCAAGCGTTCGAAGCCGCGCGCTACGTCATTGAGGAACTCAAGCGTCGCGCGCCGATCTGGAAGCGCGAGCACTACGTGGATGGACGTGCAGTGTGGGTTGCCGCGACAAGCTCGGAAATCGAGAATCGGAAACCGGAAACCGAACCACGGTCGCGCGCGAAGGCGGGAGCCACATGAGCAGTTCGATTCCCGATTCACGATTTCCGATTCCCGAATCGCACGACCAATTCGGGCGGCGCATCGAGTATCTGCGCATTTCAGTCACCGACCGATGCAACTTCCGGTGCCTGTACTGCATGCCGGAGCAGGGCCTCGCGTGGCTGCCCAAAGCGGACATCCTGTCGTACGAGGAGATCGCCGACATCGTCACGCAGCTCGCCCCGCTGGGGCTGCGCCGCCTGCGCATCACTGGTGGCGAGCCGACGATTCGTCCCAACCTCGACGAGTTGATCCGCATGCTGCGCGCGGTGCCCGGCGTGGAGGACATCGCGCTCTCCACGAATGGCGTGCGGCTCCCGCAGGTGGCGGCGCTCTACCGTGAAGCGGGCCTGGACCGCGTGAACATCTCGGCGGACAGCTTGCGCCCCGAACGCATTGCATCGATTGCCCGCAGAAACCTCGGGTTCGACCCGGTCCGCTCGGCATCCGCCGCGGAGGCGGCTGGCCTCGACCCGATCAAGCTCAACATGGTCGTGATGCGCGGCATCAACGACGACGAGGTCGTCGACTTCGCACGCCTGACGCTGGACCATCCGTGGCACGTCCGATTCATAGAGCTGATGCCCGTGGGAGAAATGCGAGAGATCACCTTCGAGCATGTGGTACCGAGTGATGAGATTCTCGACCGAATCACGAGAATCGGCCCGCTCACGCCCGTGGCCGGTCCGCCGCGCGGCAACGGTCCTGCAACCTATCACCAGATCGCCGGCGCGCGCGGCACAATTGGCGTCATCACGCCGATGACCCACACGTATTGCGCATCGTGCAACCGTGTGCGACTGACGGCAGATGGTCGCTTGCGCACCTGCCTGTTCGGCGATCATGAAGTGGATTTGCGTTCGCCGCTGCGTGCGGGGCACCCGATGGCGCCGTTGTTCGTGAAGGCGCTCGCGGAAAAGCCGCGCGAGCATGCGCTGCTCCAGCTCAAGGTCGGGGGACTGAGGGCCTTGTCAGAGGTCGGCGGCTAGCCCTTTCCCAATGCGGTTGATCATCCGCCGTCGCACGCGCCTTGCATGCGATGCGTTGGCCCTGGCGATCCTGCTGCGGAGGGCGCCGGACTTGGCTGCCCAAGGCGCACAAGACTCCGTGCCGCGCCGCGAGCCGTGGTCGCAGGCAACCGATGCCGACAGCGCCCGGCTGTTCTACAAGGGGCTCGGTTTCGGCAGCGACGCCTACAACACCCCGCTCACCGTTCTGCTCAACAAGGGATACGACGTCTTCCAGCTGCGCTCCAGCCCCAGGAACATTTGGTCATTTCCATACGGGACCGCCTGGCAGCACGGAATCGCAGACGTGGCACGCGGGCCGGGAGGGATCATCCGCGACTTCGGTGGCTGGGGACGGTTCGCGCGATTCGAGATGTACCCGTCGTCGTTGAACACCAACGAGTGGAACTGGTTGGTGAACTACACCGAACACTTCATCGGCGGCGGCGTCACCATGCGCATGCTGCACGAGTGGTACCGCGAGCATGGCGTGCCCCTGCCGCGCGTGATGGCGATCTTGACGACGTTCACGGCCAGCATGTTGAACGAGATCACGGAACAGCAGAAGTACGCGATTCCAATGGCCGGCACGGTTGCCGACCTGCTCATCTTTGACGTCGCGGCCGTGTCACTGTTTCACTGGAAGCAGCCCGCGACCTTCCTGGCCCGCACGCTCCAGCTGGCAGACTGGTCCAGCCAGGCGGCGTTCACCTATCCCAACCAGCAACTGCAGAATAACGGCCAGTACCTCACGCTCAAGGTGCCGGTCGGGCTCGGGCGCACCCGTCTGTTCATCCGCGGCGGCATGGGCATCCAGTTCGGCGTCAGCCGTAAGCTGGACGACAGCCATCACCTCAGCGTGGGTCTTGGCGGCGACACCCAGGCCCGCAGCGTCGACGACTCGGGCTTGGAGTCGGTGGGGTTCGCTGCTGGCACCGGCATCTATTTCGACCGCAACAATTCACTCCTGTGGTCGGTGACGAGCAGCCCAGCGGAGAACGTGCTCGCGGTCAACGTGTATCCGGGCACCCTCGGCGTGCCAATGCGAAACCTGGGGCTGTGGGGTGTGGTGACGCGGCACCACGAACTGCGTTTGGGCGTGGTGCACCGGAAGGTGCTGGGGCTCGGCGCCGGCTACGGCCGCTGAGTCTCCGCCGCGTCCACTCGAGTCCCTCGCAGCCGCTCGACCGTGAGCACGCCGTAGCCCACGCCCACTGCGGGCAGCAATTGGCAGGCGTGCTGCACCAAAGCCAGACCAAGTGCCGTTTCGGCGGGGATGCCAATCAACCGGTACGCTGCGAAGGTGGCCGCCTCGTACGTCCCGATGTTGGCAGGCACAAACATCACGAACGACGCCAGTGATGTCGCGGCAAGCACCAATACCCCGTTGGTCAGCGATGCCTCGAGGCCAAAGGCGAATTGGACGCACACAATTGCAGCGAGTTCGGCGAGCCTGATCGCGACCGCGAATCCCAGCGCCGTCGCAAATCGGCCGGGGGAACGCAGGGCATCAAGTCCCGCGGTCCACGCCGCCACCACAGGGGCGATGCGGCGAGTCAAACGGCCTTCATGAGGCGCGCTGGCCCATGCGCCGATGCGAGCGTAGTGCCAGGAAGCCGCAGTCACCACGACGACGAGGACGAGCACGGTCGTGGCAAGCACGGAGGTCCCGCGGAACATCCAGTCTGGCAGCGGGGCGATCCAAGCGGCGACGGCAAGGACGGCGACCTTCGTGAGCCCGACGGCGACCTGATCCAGGGCCAAGACGGAGAGTGCCGGCACGCGACCAAGACTGGGTTCCGCACCGAGCATTGCGAGGCCCGTCAGGTGGCCGACCAGCGACGTCGTCGTGTTGTTGGCGATCGAGGTCAGCGTCCAGATGCGGAACAAGCGCCGGAAGCCGAGCGTGGCGCCCACCGGCAACAGTGCGCGCCACTGCAGCGAGCCAAGCGGCTGAATGCCGATGAAGCAAGCCACGGCGAGCGTGGACCAGCCCCAGTGCGCCGACTGAAATGTGAGCCACACGCGTGCGAGATCCACGCGGGTCGCCAGGAACACCAGCAATCCCGTTGCCAGGAGCCACGCAGCCGGCTCGAGCCAACCGCGCCAACGGGTCATCAGGTGGGTTCCAAGGCAGTGGAGGTGGCCGCGCCGGAAAGCTAGTGTTTGCGATCGTGTACATCGCCCTCGTATGTCCATATGACTTGCGACGTCCAGGGGGCGTGCGCAGCCACCTCGCCGGCCTGGGGACTGCACTGGTCGCACGCGGACATCGCGTCGAGGTGATCTCGCCCGCTGCGCTGGGGACGTTCCACGGACTGCCGCTCGTCTCGTGCGGTCGGGCGCGCGGGCTGTCATTCGGCGGCACCCGGATCGACGCCACATGGGCAAACTGGGGCGAAGTCCGGTCCGTTGCGCGCCGCGGCTACGACGTGATGCACTTCCACACGATCTGGAACCCGGCGATGCCGTTCCAGCTGGCGACGGCGTTCGCCGGCCCAAAGGTCGCGACGTTCCATGATGTACCGGGCAGGAACACACCGGCGCTGGCGCGGTGGGCAATGACCCCCGCCAGCAGAATCATCACACGGTTGTGGCTTCGTGAAGTGATCGCGGTGGCACCGGTGGTGTCTGAGTACTTGTCGCAGGTGCCTCACGTCGTGATCCCGAACGGCATCGCGCCGCCCAACACGCTGGCTTCCACGAACCTGCGACGCGGCATCGTCTACGTCGGGCGGCTGGAGCCACGAAAAGACGTGGCGACCCTGCTGGATGCGCTCGCGCAGCTGCGCGACCTCGACCTGCCCGTCCACATCGCTGGCGATGGTGAACTGCGCGCGACCCTCGAGCAACGCGCACGCTCCCTGGGCCTGAACAACGTCACGTTCCTCGGCGAAGTCTCGGAGTCCGCCAAGTGGGAGCTCTTGTCGCGGTCGGCGGTGCTGGTGGCGCCGTCGAATGGCGGCGAGAGCTTCGGCATCGTCCTGCTCGAGGCCATGGCCGCCGGGGCGGTGCCGATCGCGTCGGACATCCCCGGCTACCGCGGAGTGCTCGGCGAGCGTGCGACGGACGTGCTGTTTCCCGCGGGTGATGCGGCCGCGCTGGCCGCCCGGCTTCGCGACCTCACCGGCGATGCCGCACGGCTCGCATCGCTCACTTCCTGGGGTTCGGAATACTGGAAGCGCTTCCGTTGGACAGACATCGCCGAGCGCGTGGAGCGCGTGTACGGGAATGCCTTGCACGCGAATTGAATCGCCCATCCACGACGGATAGCTTCCCACCTGCGCGGCGCGAACACCGCTGTATCGAGCGCCGGTCGTCTTGGTTTCCTCACCAATCGCTTCAATAGAAAACATGGTCAACAAGATCACGGTGGTCGGCGCTGGTAACGTTGGCGCGACTGCCGCTCAACGCGTGGCCGAGAAAGAACTGGCGCGCACCGTCGTCATGGTGGACGTGGTCGAGGGAATCCCGCAGGGCAAGGGGCTGGACCAGTGGCAGTCGGCGCCCATCGAGGGGTTTGATTCGCGCGTCATCGGTACGAACGGATACGAGGAAAGCGCCGGGTCTGACGTCGTCATCATCACGGCCGGCATCGCCCGCAAGCCGGGCATGTCGCGCGACGACTTGCTGAACACCAACGCCGGCATCGTGAAGGCGGTGTCCGAGCAGATCAAGAGGACGTCGCCCAACGCGATCGTCATCGTGGTCTCCAATCCGCTCGACGTGATGTGCTACGTCGCCAAGGAAGTGACCGGCTTCCCGCGCGAGCGCGTGATCGGCATGGCCGGCGTTCTTGATACCGCCCGGTATCGCGCATTCCTCGCCGAGGCGCTGGACGTCTCCGTCCGTGACATCCAAGCAATGGTGCTGGGCGGCCACGGCGATACGATGGTGCCCCTCATCTCCTACACGACCGTGAGCGGAATCCCGGTCACGCAGCTCATGGACCGAGCCAAGCTTGATGCGATCCTGGACCGCACGAGGAACGGCGGCGCCGAGATCGTGAAGCACCTCAAGACCGGCTCTGCGTACTACGCGCCGTCGGCCGGCGCCGTGCAAATGGCCGAGGCGATCGTGCAGGATCAAAAGCGCATCCTGCCGTGCTCCGCGTGGCTCAACGGCGAGTATGGCATGAAGGGCCTGTTCCTGGGCGTTCCGTGCAAGATCGGATGCAACGGATTGGAGAAGATCATCGAAGTCGAGCTCACCGCGGACGAGAAGGCGGCGCTGAAGAAGAGCGCTGACGCCGTGCTCGAACCGATGAAGGTGATCAAGCTCTAGGCACTGATTATGCTGGCCTTCTACAACTCAACCGTTGGAAAGAAGGCCATCATGGCCGTGACGGGCGTGATCGGGATCGGCTACGTGCTGCTGCATGTGGCCGGCAACCTTCAGGCCTTTGCGGGACGGGAGAAGATCAACGCGTATGCCGCGCTGTTGCATGGTCCGGGCGCCGAGTTGCTCCTGGTCATGCGCGTGGTGCTGGTGACCGCAGTGATACTGCACGGACTGACGGCGTGGCAGCTCATGCAGCGCGCCCGCGCAGCTCGCCCAGTCGCCTACGCGCAACACGAGTCCCAAGTGGCGACAATGGCGTCGCGCACGATGCGGTGGGGCGGGGTTTTGCTCCTGGCCTTCCTGGCCTTTCACCTTCGCCACTTCACGTCACGGGAAATCGATCCCGCGGGTTGGGCGTATCGAAACGATCAAGCCGGCCGGTACGACCTCTATGGCAATATCGTTGCCAGCTTCCAGATCCCGTGGGTGAGTGCTGTGTATCTGGTCGCCGTGGCGATCATGGGGCTGCATCTGTGGCACGGTATCTGGAGCTTTGGGCGTTCACTCGGCGGCACGCCACCGTCAACGAATCCGCAGCGCCGCCCCGTTGCCGTCGTCGTTGCCATCCTCATCTGGCTCGGCTTCTCGATCGTCCCGATTGCGGTGCTGGCCGGAGTGATCCGCTGATGGAACTCAAGTCGCGCGTGCCCGCCGGGCCGATCGAACGGAAGTGGGACCGGCATCAGTTCGAGATCAAGCTCGTGAATCCGGCGAACAAGCGGCGGTACACGGTGATCGTCGTTGGCACCGGGCTCGCCGGCGGGTCCGCGGCGGCCACGCTCAGCGAACTCGGATACAACGTGAAGGCGTTCTGCTTCCAGGATTCGCCGAGGCGGGCGCACAGCATCGCCGCGCAGGGGGGCATCAACGCGGCCAAGAACTACAAGAACGACGGCGACAGCGTGTGGCGCCTGTTCTACGACACCATCAAGGGCGGTGACTTCCGCGCGCGCGAGGCCAATGTGTACCGCCTGGCGCAAGTCAGCGTCAACATCATTGACCAGTGCGTGGCGCAGGGCGTGCCGTTCGCACGCGAGTACGGCGGCCTGTTGGACAATCGATCGTTCGGCGGCGCGCAGGTCTCGCGGACGTTCTACGCGCGCGGGCAGACGGGCCAGCAGCTCCTGCTGGGCTGTTATCAAGCGATGGAAAAGGAGATCGGGCGCGGCGGTATCATGATGTTCCCGCGCACCGAGATGCTCGACGTGATCATCGTCGGCGGCAAGGCACGCGGGATCGTGACGCGGGACATGGTGACGGGAAAGATCGAGCCGCATCTCGCGGACGCCGTGGTGCTCGCCACGGGCGGCTACGGCAACGTGTTTTTCCTCTCGACCAACGCCAAGGG
>JBBTFS010000024.1:58929-64332 GCA_038060705.1 Gemmatimonadota bacterium | reverse complement strand
CGCGCCTTGCCGCGCCGGCCAAGCTTGCCGGCGTGCTTGATGGTCACGGTGACGTCCGAGCCGAGACGGAGCAGCATCTTCACGAGGCGGTCCGCGGAAAACTCCGCGAAGTGACCGTTCATGAGCCGCGACATCTGTGTGGCGGCGTCATCCACGATCTTGGCGGCCATCGTTTGCGTCAGGCCAAAGGCCTTCAGGCGCGACTGCACCTGCTTGGCCAGGAGGGTGCGGGACAAGGCGTCACGACGCAGGGACGCGGCGGCGCGTCGGGCCGAATGCTGTGTGTTACGGGATTTGCGCATGTCGTGCTCGTGGAGGAGAGGGTGATCTGGGGAGTTCGCCCTTCTGGGCATCGCCAAATTTTAACGTTCTTTAAGAATTTCGCCAGTTCTGGTCTGTCAGGGAACCTCCCTGCCCATGATTATGCCGGGTGGAAGGCAAAAGTCGACTCCGGGGCCGCCGCGGCCCGCTGATAGGCCATCCAGGCCGCCGGAAGGTCCTGACACGGCAGGCCAACACTTCCGAATATCGTCACTTCGCGATCGTTCATCCGTCCCGGTTGGCGGCCGGCCAGTACCTCCCCCAGGGTAGCATGAATCGCGTCAGCCCCGAGGCCGGCACCCGCCAGCGCGCCCATCGATACCGCCAGTGCGGCGTCGTCGCACACGAATCGCGAAGACCGGATCAGGTCCGCGTCGAGTTCTGCCTTGCCCGGTTCGTCCGCGCCGATGGCCGTGATATGTGTACCGGAATTGATCATGTTCCTGAATATAATTGGCGACTGGGCCCACGTGGCTGCAACAACCAGATCCGCTCCGCGCACCGCGTCCTCCACGTTCGCCGCAACAGACATCTCGATACCAAGCTCGGAGCGCATTTCCCCGATCAAAGTCGCGGCCCGTTCAGGGTGGATATCATAAACATGCACCGACTGCAAGCGCCGAACCAGCGCCAGCGCGCGTAGTTGGGCGCGACCCTGCACGCCGGCGCCCAGTACCGCGACCGTCGAGACGTCCGGCCGCGCCATCGCGTCTGCCGCGAGGGCGCCAACCAGCGCCGTGCGCAGCCGCGTGATCACGATGGAATCCATGACGGCGAGCGGCGCACCGGTCTCCAGGTCGAACAACGCGACGAGGCCGCGCACCGAGGGTGTCGCCGTCGGTCGCTTGGCGTTGATCTTTACCGTGTAGGCCGGGATACCCGGCACGAGCCCGGGAAACACCATCATTACGGAATGAGGCGCGGATGCCGGAATGGGGCTGTGCGCGCGCTGGCCGGGCAGGGCGCCCGGCAAGGCGTACGCGATCAGTGCCGCGCGCAGGTCGGCCAAAAGCGCGCGTGGCTCGAGCAACTGCTCCAGATCATGCGCACTGAGCAGAATCGTTGGCGGCATTTCAGGGTGCGGGGTGCAGGGTGCAGGGTGGGTACATGTAGCTTACACGCCGTGAGCCTGCTGTCTTTTTCGGATGTCGGCGTCGATTTTGGCGCCACCAGACTGTTCTCCGGCATCACCTTCACGGTCGCCGGGGGCGATCGGTGGGGCGTCGTGGGCCGCAACGGCACCGGCAAGACCACGCTCTTCCGCCTCCTGACCGGCGAGATGCGACCCACGCGCGGCGCCATGGCGCGCCAACCCGGCATCAAGGTCTCGTTGCTGGAACAGCACCGCGATTTCGGCACCGCCACCACAGTGTGGGAGGCGGCCGCCGGCGAACTCGCGGACCTGCTGGCGCTGGAGCAGTCACTCGAGGAGCAGGCGGTGGGACTCGCGTCGGATCCGTCCGCCGCCGCCATGGAGCGCTACGGCCACGACCTCGAGCGATTCGAACGCGAGGGCGGTTATGGCGTCGCGGCGCGGATCGACGCCGTGCTGCATGGCCTTGGGTTTGACCCGGAACGCGCGCGCGTGACAGCCGTGAGCACCCTGAGTGGCGGGGAGCGCGGGCGACTGGGCCTCGCGCGGCAATTGGCGTCCAATGCCGACGTCCTGCTCCTCGATGAACCCACCAACCATCTGGATCTCGAGACGACACGCTGGCTCGAGGAGTTCCTCAAGGGCACGGATCGCACGGTCATCGTCATCAGCCACGACCGCGCGTTCCTCGACACCATCGCCAATCACGTCCTGCACTTCGAAGGCGACTCTGCCACGCCATACTCGGGCGGCTACAAGGCGTTCGTCGCCCAGCGCGCCGAGCGGCGGTTGACGCAGCAGCGCCAATTCGACCAACAGCAGCGCAAGATTGCCAGCGAGAAGGACTACATCGCACGGAATCTCGCCGGGCAGAATACCAAGCAGGCCAAGGGGCGCCGCAAGAAGCTCAATCGTTTGCCGCGGCTGAGTGCGCCTGTCGGCGAAGATGGCACCATGGCTGTGCGCTTCGATGTCGCCGAGCGCGGCGGTGATCGGGTCATTACCGCGGAGGGCGTCACGATTCGCGTGGGCGAGCGCACCCTGGTGGAGAAATGCTCGGCCACCGTGATGCGCGGTGACGTGCTGGGCCTGATTGGCCCCAACGGTTCCGGAAAGTCGACGTTCCTCAAGGGCCTGTTTGGGGACCATCCGGTTGCCGCCGGCGAGCTCAGGCTTGGCGGCTCGATCACGGCGTCGTTCTACCGGCAGGATTTGTCGCAAGTGCCGATGGACCGGACGCTGTTCGAGGTGATTAACGATCTGAGGCCAACCTGGGAGCGTCGGATGGTGCAGGGTCACCTGGGGCGATTCGGGTTTTCGGGTGACGAAGTGCAGCGGCATGCAGAGACACTTTCCGGTGGAGAGCGCGCCCGCGTGGGCCTCGCCATGATGATGCTGTCGCGCTCCAACCTGCTGGTGCTGGACGAGCCGACGAATCACCTGGACGTGGAGTCCATCGAAGCGCTGGAAGACGCCATCGAGCAGTACGAGGGCACGGTGTTGCTCGTGAGCCACGATCGCGAATTGCTGCGCGCGCTCACCACGCGCGTGTGGATCCTGCACGACCGGCACATCACGGACTTTGACGGCGGCTTTGCGGAATGGGAGACCGTGAGCAAGGAGCGAGCGCATGCGGCGTCCGTGCGCGAAGCGGAAGAGACCGCCGTTCGCAAAGTGCGCGAGCGCCAAAGAGTGGAGCCGCGGCGTGAGGAATCGTCCGTTGCACGCGACGAGCGCCGCAAGCAGCGCGCGGTGCAGGTGGAACTTGAGCGCGTGGAGGCGCGCATCGCCGAACTCGAAACGCGCATCGCGACCATCTCGGCCGCGCTCGAGGATCCCGAGCTCTACACCCGCGCCGACGGTGTGGGCGCGGCCGCGAGCATGGGCCGTGAACTGGAGTCGCTCAAGCGCGACCTGGACGACGCGATGGCGCGCTGGTCCGCGGCCGCGGAGCGCTAACGGGGAGAAGGACCGTCGGCGAGCGCGTATCCGTACCCGCGCACCGTCCGGATCGCTTTGGCCAGGCCCAGTCGCTTGAGCTTGCGTCGAATGGCGTGGATGTACACGTCGAGGATCTCGCGTGTCTTCTTGCGCTCGGAGCGCTCGCCCCAGACGTAGGCCATGATGTCGTAGGCCGACACCGGACGACCACGGCGGCTGGTGAGGCAATGGAGTACGGCGAACTCACGCTGGCTCAGCCGAACGCTCTTTCCGTGCAGGCGCACCACGCGGCTGATGGGATCGAGCACGAGGTGCAACGCCGCGTCCACGCTCAGGCCGCTCGTCTGCTTGGTGAGGAGCTTCACCATGCGCGTCACGGTTGCGCGGGTCAGCGGCGTGGTGAGGCACGCGGCGGCGCCGGCTTCGAGCACGTCGCGCCTCCCGCCCAGCATCCTTCGCGGCGCCGCGACCAGGATCGGCGTCGTGACGCCGGCCGTGATCACGAACAGCAGGGCGCTCAACGGGTCAGTGCCTGTGGCCACGAGGACAGCAGACGCACGCTGTGCGCCGGAGATCCAGTTCGTCTTGCGCTCGTCGGCTTCGATCAGTTCGAAGCGCGGATCGTCGCGAAGTGCGCCCAGCGCACGCGCACCCGTGAGTGAACGCTTGAGCACGACCACGGTCAGCGGTGGCGGCGTGTCCTCGGCGGAAGCGGCGGTCATGGATTGGGGGCGGCTTCACTAAAAACTATTGAGGAGCACGCGTTACCGCGAACGCCACCACAGATACGCCGGGATCCCGGCCAGCGTAATGCCGAGGCCGATCACGGACTGCGTGGGCTGGGCGATGACCGTGTTGCCCACGATGACGAGCGCCGACAGGACGAACGCAGCCGGCGTCACCGGATAGCCGGGCGTGCGGAACGGCCGCGGAGCGTCCGGTTCGCGATGCCGGAGCACAAAGATGGCCATCGCCGCCAGCGCGAACCACACCCAGGACATGAACACCACGTAGGTGAGCAACTGCTCGAAGGTCCCGGACAACACCAGCACCGACGACCACAGCGCGGTGGCAACGATGGAAGCCGCTGGCGTCCCTAATCGCGGATGGACTTCCGCCAGCCGGGAGAAGAACAGGCGGTCGCCGGCCATGGCGTAGAAGAGGCGGGGCAGGGTGAGGGTCAGGCCGTTGGCCGCGCTGGCGATCGAAACCAGGATCACGCCCGACACGGCTGCCGCCGCGCCGCTGCCGAGGATTGCACCAGCGGCATCGGATGCCACGCGACGGCTGGCGGCCACGCCGTCGATACCCAATGCCGCGATGTAGCCGACGTTGGCCAGGACGTAAACACCGATGAGCAGGACAGTGCCGATCACGATCCCGCGACCGAACTTTCGCTGCGGATCGAGCGTCTCACCGGCCGAGAACGTTACGTACTGCCAACCCTCGTAGGCCCAGAGCACGCCTATCATGGCGGTGATGGCGCCGGTGAATGTCGACAGCGTGAAGTGCTCCGGCCACCAGGTTTGCGGGGCGCGCTCCGGCGCGGCAACGATGAACGCGATCGCGAGACCGACGATCACGAGCGCCTTGAGCGCTGTGGCGACACCCTGCACGTTCGCGCTGCTCCGCGTGCCTCGCACATTGAGCGCGGCCACGGCCGCGATCATCAGGATCGAAATGACCTTCTCGGCGGCCGGGGACAGGGTCACGAACACGCCGACATAGCGCGGAAACGCGGCGGCGAGCGTGGCGAGGGATCCGCTTCCGATGACCAGAAACATTGTCCAGCCGAAGAGGAACGCGAGCGCGGGGCCAAAGGCGTCGCGCATGTAGACGTACAAGCCGCCGGCATTGGGGCGCGAAGCGCCGAGCTCGGCGAACGTGAGCGCGCCGAGAAGCGAGAGGACGCCGCCCACCGCCCAGACGACGAGGGCGACGCCGCCAGAGCCGGAGTTCTGGACGACGCTGCCGGGCGTCAGGAAGATGCCCGACCCGATCACGGTGCCGACGACGATGAAGATCAGGTCCCTCAATCCGAGCGTGCG
>JBBTFS010000024.1:10969-58829 GCA_038060705.1 Gemmatimonadota bacterium | reverse complement strand
ACCCGATCACGGTGCCGACGACGATGAAGATCAGGTCCCTCAATCCGAGCGTGCGCTTGAGCGATGTCATTCGGGGGTGCGGGGTGCGGGGTGCAGGGTACCACTCGGCTCTCGCGAAGGTCGGACTCCCGTGTCGGTCACGCCAGCCCTTGTTTATCATTTTAGTTATATCTATAATCAGGCATGCCTGCGCTTGCCCATTCGTCGCTGCTGGCGGCGGTCGCTTCGCCGAGGCGGCAGGAGATTCTGCGGCTCGTGTGGGATCACGAGCTGAGCGCGGGTGACATCCACGCCGCCATGCCGGACGTCACCTTTGGCGCGGTATCGCTCCAACTCAAGGCGCTATCGGCTGCCGGCCTCGTGGACGCGCGCGCCGATGGCCGGTTCCGTTACTACCGGGCGCGGCAGGAGGCGCTCGGCGCCGTGGGTGACACGCTCACGGCCATGTGGGACAACGCGCTGTGGCAGCTCAAGCTTGCCGCCGAACTCGAACACACGCGACGCGGTCCCAAGCCGCGACGCCGCACCGTCAGGAAACGGAGGATGCCATGACCCCCAACGCCATGCCGTTCACGCTGGACCGGACCGTCCTCATCGCGGCGACGCCAGAAATCGTGTTCCGATTCTTCACCGACAGCGCGCGCTGGGCCTCGTGGTGGGGCGCCGGGTCCACCGTGGACGCTCGGCCAAGCGGCAAGGTCTTCATGCGGCATCGCGACGGTACGGAATCCGGCGGTGCGATTGTCGAGGTGAAGGCGGGGGCGCGCATCGTCTTCACGTACGGATACGCCAGCGGCAAGCCGATCCCGATGGGCAGTTCGCGCGTCACGATCACGCTGGCGCCGGACAAGGCTGGAACCCGCCTGCGTCTGCACCACGAGCTGCCCGACGAGGCCGTGCGCGACGAGCACGTCCAGGGTTGGCGATTCCAGTTGTCGCTCTTCGCCAACGTGGTCACGGACGAAGTCAACGCCGATGCCGATACGACGGCTGACACCTGGTTCGATACGTGGGCGGATCCGGATGCCGCTCGACGCGAAGCCACGTTGCGCCGCATCGCGTCCGAGAGCGTGCGCTTTCAGGACCGCTTCAGCAATCTCGATGGCCTGTCGGATCTGCTGCCACATATCGCAGCCGCACAGCACTTCATGCCCGGCATTCGCTTGCATCGCGCCGGATCCACGCGACATTGCCAAGGGATGGCACTGTGCGGTTGGGTCATGCAGGGCGCGGACGGAAAAGAATACGGGCGGGGAACCAACACCTTCGTGTTTGGCCCCACCGGACGCATTGAGTGGGTGACTGGCTTTTGGAGTCCGCCAGCGGCTGGGTAGGCCCTTCCTTATATAGGGCGAGTACGGCCCGTTCTCGGCCACGTGCTTCGCACGTGGATCAACAGCAAGCAGCGGGTACCTCTTTCAGGGCGCTGCACCTTTTCTTACAGGAAACCCACGGCGCGCCCAATCCTGGTACGAACCGTCATAAACCCTGACGGGCAGGCCCAGGACGCGAGCGGCGAAATACGTCATGCTCGCGCGATACCCCACGGTGCAGTACGTGACGATGGTGTCGCCCGGCGCTGAACGCTGAGCATAGAGCTTGGCGAGAGACGCGATGTCAAGAAACACGCTCGAGTCGACGTTGGCGAAGAGCTGTTGCCACTCGAGATGCCGTGCGCCTTCCACGTGGCCCTCGCTCCTGAGATTCCCCTCGGTGATGGTGCCCAGGTATTCGCCGGGCGTGCGCGAATCGATGATGGCCACGCCCTTCTTGCCGCGGCGGGCCATCACCCAGTCTGCGTTCACCACAACATCGTTCGGTCCCGTGGTGATTCGCCCCTGCGTCACGGACTGCGTTCCGGTCTCCACAACGCGACCCTCAGCGCGCCACCTGGCCATGCCGCCGCTGAGCATGGAGACGCGGCGCACGCCCAGGAAGTCGAGCGATAGAAAAGCACGCGACGCCACGGGCGCGAATCCGAGTCCGGACGCGTACAACACGACATGTGAGTCGTCCGACACGCCGGCACGTTCGAACACGCGACGCAGCGAGTCTGGCGGCGGCAGCTCGGTGCCAATGCTGTCGCGCGCCATGGTGATCCACGTGTACTGCACTTCGCGCGCGCCGGGAATGTGACCCGCTGCGAACGTGGTGGTGTCACGGATCACTTGCAGCACGACGACCTTCGAATCGTTCAGGTGTCCGGCCAGCCACTCGGTGGTGACAATCGACGCGCGATCCTGAGCGCCGAGCGGGATTGCTGCGAACAGGGCGAACGAAGCAACGAGCGCGTGGCCTGACGACATGAAACGGCTCCGGAGTGGGTTGAGCATGTCGTGACGATGTCCGGCCCGGGCGAAAAACGCCAGTGAGTTCGCCCACAATCCGTCCCGCCTCTCGATAGGCGACGCCGAGAGGCATACATTGAATACAATGCGTTTGCCGAGGCTGGCCGTCCTTGTGATGGCGCTCGCGCCAGTCGGCGTGCGTGCCGGCGCCCAAACGCCCACGATCGTCGGCGTCGTGCGTGATTCCGCGGGTGCGCCGATCGCCTCCGCGGAGGTGAGTGTCATGGGACGCCGCGCCAGCAGTGACTCGTTGGGCCGGTTCTACCTGAGTCTCCCGGCCGCGGACACCATGACCATCAGCGTCCGCCGGCTCGGCTACGAGAGCGTTTCGTTCCGCGTCACTGCGAAGGACATCGCTTCCAATTCGATCGACGTGGTGATGCATCGGGTGGCAATCGCGCTGGACCCCGTGTCCGTTTCGGGGATGGAGGACCGCGCCAGAACGCCGATTCGGGGTTTCGACGATCGACGCCACAGAGGATTGGGAGTGTTCATAACGCGTGAAGAGATTGAGAGGCGAAACACCAGCCTGTTGACGGACGTGCTGCGACAATCGCGTGGCGTGGTGATGCGCGGGTCCCAAGTGCGGTTCACGAACTACCAGGCCAGGAACTGCGGACCGATGGTCTGGCTGGACGGCAATGCAGCGCCCGGCCTGGATTTGTCGGCCGTTTCGGCCGGGGACGTCGAGGGGATCGAGTTGTATCAATCCATAGCGACCACGCCCGGGGAGTTCCGCCGCGGCAATCAGCAGTCCGAGTGCGGCACGATCGTCATCTGGACCAAGCGGCCCATTCTCGAGGTCAAGAGAAAGCCCTGATGCTGGCGATTCTCAAGCTGCTGCAGTCGCTGGTCAAGACGTTGCACTCGGATGGCACGCCCGGACAGCTTGCCGCCGGGATCGCGCTGGGCTCGGCGCTGGGACTGACCCCGATCGCCAACGCGCACAACCTCGTGATCGTGCTGCTGCTCGCCATGCTGAACGTCTCGTTCGCGTCCGGCCTGCTGGGGTGGGCCGTGTTCGTGCCGCTCGGATTCATGTTCGATCCGTTGTTCCACCGGCTGGGACGCCTGCTGTTGGTCGACGCGCCGGCGCTGCGTCCGTTGTGGACGGCGATGGACAACGTGCCGGGTCTCGCGCTCACGAACTTCAACAACACTGTCGTGCTCGGCAGTGTCGTGACGTGGCTGGTGCTGTTTGTGCCGATCTACTTCGCGGCGCGCGTTGGTGTGGTGCGGTACCGCGAGACCATCGGCAAAAAGGTCATGGGTTCGCGCTTCTACAAGGCGTTCCAGGCGTCCAAGATCTACAATGTCTACACCCTCTTCCGGCCCTGAGTCTGCCGCGCCAGTGGGCGCGAAGCGGCCTGCCTGGTTCCGCTGGAAGGGCATCATTCCCGCGGCGCTCATCGCCGTGGTGCTCGTGGGCGGCTGGAAGTTCTTCGGTGCCGGGCTCATCAAGGCCGCGATCACCACGAGCGGGCCGAGCGTTGTGGGAAGCCAGGTGGATGTCGCGCGCCTGTCGATCCATTTCCTTCCGCCTTCGGTGGACGTTCGCGGGTTTGCCATCGCCGACAACGACGACCTGATGCGCAACCGTTTCGAGCTGGGTCGCGCGGTGATTCGGGTTGAAGTGCTTCCGTTGTTCCAGAAGAAGGTGGTCATCAAGACCGTCACGGTTGCCGACGTGCGAACCGGGTCCGCGCGCATCGTGGCCGCGAAGTTCGTGGTGCCGGACAGTGGCGACAGTGTGCTGGACGACGCGAAGGATTTCGTCAAGAAAGTGAAAGTGCCGGTGATGGCGCTCGTGCCGATCGACTCACTCAAGGCCGTGGTCCTCAACCCGCGGGATCTCAAAGCGGTGCAGGCGGCGATGGCGCTGGCGCAGCAGGCGGACTCGGCCAGGCAGCTGGCGGACAACGGCTATGCGTCACTCAACCTTCAGCCGACAATAGACTCGTCAGCGGCGCTGGTGGCGCGGTTGAAGGACGTGAACGTGCGCACCATGGGGATCGACGGTGCGCGCAAGGCTCTCGCCGACCTACGGCGCTCCGCGGCGCAGGTGGACTCGGCGAAGAAGCGCGTCGACCGGCTGGTCACCGACACGCGCCGTTCGATGGACTCGCTGCAAACGCTGCTGGGCGCCATCGACGACGCACGCAAGGACGATTACGCGGCCGCGCGCTCGCTGCTCAGGCTGCCCAGCTTCGATGCGCCCGACATCGGCGCCGCGTTGTTCGGCGGCGCCACAATGGAACGCTTTCAGAAAGCCGTCCACTACGCGGAACTGGCCCGCAAGTACGCGCCACCCGGCCTACTGCCGAAAGAATCGAAGGGGCCCAAACGGGCGCGGATGGCGGGCACCACCGTGCATTTCGTGAAGCAGGCCAGTTATCCGCGGTTCCTGTTACGACGCTTCGAACTCAACTTCGTCGGCGGCGGTGCCGCGGGGGTGGACTACGCCGCCGCGGCCAGCGATGTCACCAGCGACCCAGCCATCCTGGGTAGGCCCACGCTGTTCGTGGCCAGGCGCGTGAATCGTGCATGGGCCGGCGATTCACTGCGAGTGAGCGGATCGCTGGACCATACACGCGAAACGCCGCGCGACGTCGTGAGCGCCG
The DNA here is from genome assembly GCA_038060705.1 of Gemmatimonadota bacterium. GTDB lineage: Bacteria > Gemmatimonadota > Gemmatimonadetes > Gemmatimonadales > Gemmatimonadaceae > DASPMP01. Next base: position 53,860 of record JBBTFS010000024.1, on the reverse strand, counting down.
CCATGGGCGGCGTGACGTTGCCGAAGTTTTCCATTCCGATGCTGCCGTACATCCTCGACGCGGGTGTTGGCGCGGCCGAGATGCGGTTCGTGCTGGAAGGCGATCGCCTGTCCGGCACCTGGACGGTCCGCTCTGGCGCCGTCATCTGGCGTCCCGACTCGGCGCGCGCGCGGTCGTTGAACACAATGGAATCGCTTGTCGCTCGCGCCCTGACTGGCATCAACAGTCTCGAGGTCACGGCCGAGATCGGCGGCACACTCAAGGCGCCGACACTGGGAGTGCGGTCGAACCTGGATCGCGTGGTGGCCGAGCGCATCAGGGCGGTTGCCGGCGAACAGATCGCGGCGGCGCAGGCGCGGCTGCGCTCGCAGGTGGACCAGATTGTGGACGAGAAGTCGGCGCCGGTGAAGGCGAAAGTCGCCGAGGTTCGCGCCGAGTCCGAGCGCAAACTTGCGGACGCGAAGGCCAGGCTCGACGAGGAAAAGAAGAAGCTCGAAGGGCGGCTCAAGGCGCTCAGCGCCGGAATCAACCTCCCGCGGCTTCCATAGACCTGAGAGCGTGAAACCGGGGATCGTCGGCGCCTCGTAGGACGAGCATATTCCAGCGGTATCGCACCATCCCGGACTCCAGTGACGCGATTCCCGAACCTGCAGCAGACAAGCCCAGCGCCCAACATCGTACAAGTGCCTGCGCCCGTTGGCGGGGGTTCGCCGTCGGCCAAGGCGATCTATGACGCGCTGCGGGCACAGCGTCGCGAACTGGTGAATCAGGCCGATGACGTCCAGAGTCAGCGGGAAGAGGTCGCCTCGCAGCTGCGCCAACCGAACCTGAGTGACGCCGACAAGGCAGGGCTGCAGCAGCGGTTGGTGACGCTGGATCTGCGCCTGGTGGCGCTGGATCTCCAAAAGGCCGAGGCGGACGCTGCCGTGGCCAAGCAGTCCGCCATTCCCGGCTCCATCATGCCGGATCCGCCGCGCCCGCGGCAGGGACCACCGGAAGAAGTGTTCGTTCTGACGGGTATCTTTTTCTTCGTCGTCCTGTTCCCGCTGACCATCGCATACGCGCGCCGGATTTGGCGCCGTGGCGCGCCGACGGCGCTGCCGCAGGAGATCTACGATCGCTTCACGCGGCTGGAGCAGAGCCTGGACACGATCGCGATCGAAGTGGAGCGCGTCGGCGAAGGCCAGCGATTCCTGACGCGCATGCAAGCGCAGCAGTCCGACCGCGCCCTGGGTGCCGGCCCGGCCGAGCGAGTGGAAGCAGGGAGTCGCGAGCGAGAGGGGCACCTCCGGAAGTAGCATCGGACAGCTGGTCCGATGCTGAGGAAACCCTGTTAGCCCTTCCTCTCGCGGCGCCGTATGTTAGGCGTGCCCCAACAGGGCACCCCAAGAATGGCACCTGAACTGGACCAACTCGGCGCGCGTCTGCAGGCGGCGCTGGGCGCTGACTATGCCGTCGAATCGCGACTCGGTGCCGGCGGTTTCGCGGTCGTGTTCCTCGTTCGGGATCTGCCGCTGAAGCGCAGGCTGGCGGTGAAGGTGTTGTCGCCCGACGTGATCGCCTCGCACTCCATGCTGGAACGATTTCAACGCGAGGCCGAGACGATCGCGCAGCTGTCGCATCCGCACATCGTGCCGCTGCACTTCGCCGCGCACCGGGACGATCTTGTGTACCTCGCGATGCAGGCGGTGGATGGCGGCAGCCTTGCCGAGCGCCTGACACGCGAGAAGCGGCTCTCCATCAGCGAGGCCACGCGCATCTTCGCGGAGGTGGCCAGCGCGCTGTCACATGCGCACAAACGCGGCGTCATCCACCGGGACATCAAGCCCGAGAACGTGCTCATGGACGCGGAGTCCGGCCGGTCGCTGGTGACGGATTTCGGCATCGCGCAGACCGTCGGCGGAACTTCGCTCACCGCGACCGGCCTGGTGATGGGCACCCCGAAGTACCTCAGTCCGGAGCAGGTCACCGGCGAGCGCGTGGATCATCGCGCCGATGTGTACGCTCTGGGGCTCATGGCGTACGAGATGCTGGTCGGTGAGGCTCCATTCACCGGGCCGACGCCGACGGCGATCATGCTGAAGCGATTGGCCGGCCCGCCGGAACCGGTGCGCAACATCCGGCCCGAAGTGCCAGCCGGGCTGGCTGAGCTCGTGTCGGCGTGCCTGATGCCCGATCCCGCGGAGCGGCTCAATGACGCCGGTGAGATCACGCGGGCGCTCGCCGCGCCGACTGCCGTTGCCGGTCACGCGCGAGCGGCACGCATTCGCGTCGCGGGCCTGGGCGATGCTCCGTCCAAGCCATCGCGCGCTAGCCTTGTGACGCCGCACGTCGGTCGCTCCGCCGAACTGGCGGTGCTTCGGGAGTGGCTCGCGTCCGCGGCGTCCGGGAGCGGCGGCATGCAATTCGTGGCCGGCGCGTCTGGCATCGGCAAAACGCGACTGGTGACGACGGTGGCGTCCGTCGCCGAGAAGGGCGGATGGCAGGTTGGGGTGGGCCGCGTGTATGCCGTGGAGACCGGTGTTCCGTATGCGGTGTGGTCCGACGCCATCACTGGCTTGTTGCGCGGCGTCGACGCCTCGGCGCGCCGTACCCTGACGCGCGGCGGGAACTGGCTTGGCACGATCTGCCCGGCGTTCGCCACCGAGGCACCGGTGGACGACCCAGAAGCGCGCGACGGCAAGGCGCGGCTGCTGTGGAACTGCGCCCAGTTTGTGGCGCGCATGGGCGAGAAGCGGCCGCTGCTGCTGATTCTCGAGAACCTCCATCTTGCGGACAGTGCGTCACTGGAACTGCTGCACTTCGTGGCGCGCCAGTTGGCCGGCCAGCGCGTGGCGATCATCGGGACGTACATGGAGAGCGAGTTGGAGCAGCAGCCGGGGTTGCGCGACACCGAGCAATCGCTGCTCGCGATCGGCGTCGCGAAGCTGATGCGACTGGACGCGCTGACCCAGGCCGACACCGAACAGCTCGTCTGCGAGACATTCGGCGTCGACCATGCGGCGGCGCGCCAGTTGGCGCGGCGCGTGTTCTCGTGGACGCGCGGGCATCCGTTCTTCGTCGAGGAGGCGCTCAAGACGCTTGTCGAGCGCGGCCGGCTGACGCAAAAAGACGGACGCTGGATCGGCTGGGAAGTGGGCGAGCTGGACCTGCCGCGCACCGTGCGCATGGCCGTGAGCCAGCGGCTCGAGGGACTCAGCACGGAAGCGCACGCGGCGGCCGGCGTCGCCGCGGTCATCGGCGCGCGCGTGCGGTTCTCGTTGCTGCGCGAGGCCGCGGACCTGCCTGGCGACGCGGCGCTCGCGGCGGTGGAGGAACTGGAGCGCGCCGGGATACTCGTGCAGTCCCCAAGCCTCACGCCCGACGGTGATGCCGGCCACGAGTTCGCGCATCCCATCATCCAGGACGTAATCTACGACGCCCTCGGGTCCGCCCGCACGCGGTCGCTGCATGCCCGCGTTGCGCGCGCCATCGAGGCGTCATTGGGCGACAAATCCCTGGCAAATGCCGATCGCCTCGCGTTCCACTTCCTGCGCGCGGATCCGGAGCAGGTCGGCGAAAAGACGGCGCGCTACCTGGCCGCCGCGGGCCGTGATGCGCTGGCCCGGCACGCTGACCGCGCCGCCGCCGACTACCTGGGCGCGGCGATCGAGCGTTCCACCGGCGAGGGAGCGACTGCGTCGCTGATCGAGGATCTGGCGCTGGCGCGCCAGCGGCTGGGCGATCACACGGGCGCCATGAAGCTGTGGGAGCGCGCCCGCTCGGGCGCCGCCGCCGCCGGAGACGTTCCCCGACAGGCGCGCGTGGAACGCCGCATGGGGCTGGCGTGGTACTGGGGCGGCAAGTTCGACGACGCGCTCACGCACTTTGATGCGGCGCTCGCCTCGGCGGAGAAAGTCGGCGACGTGGCGCTGCGTGCCCAGCTCCTCATCAACCGCGGCGCCTGCTGGCAGTCACTTGGCAAACCCAGCGACGCCGAGCGCGATTTGGGTGACGCATTGGCCACGGCCAAGAAGCTCGGCAACGACGGCCTGCTGGCACGGGCGCATCGCGCGCTGATGATGTTGCATGTGTTCGTGGGGCCGCCCGACACTGCGCGGGCGCACGGCGAACAATCGCTGGCGGCCGCGGAGCGAATCGGCGATCGCACGCTGCAATGGTCGGCGCACGTGGGCCTGGCGACGCTCGCGGGCCTCACGGGCGACGGCGCGGGCGTCCTGCGCCGCATTGCCGTCGCGGAGCCGCTGTGCGAAGAACTGCAGTCACCGTTGTTTCGCGCCTACACGGACGAAATCACCATCCATTACCACTTCGCGAGCGGAGATTGGGACGCCGGCATCGCGATGGCTGAGCGGACGATCGCCGTGGCGCGTGCCCTCAACCAACGGACGTTGTTGCCGCGCGTCCTGGTCGCGGCCACGGCGTTTCACATCGCGCGGGGCGACCACGAGCTCGCAAAGCGATATCTCGACGAAGCTTGGGAAGTCGGCGTTGCACGGGCCGCCAAGGGCCAGCCTATCGAGGTGCACTCGCAGCTATCCGTGTACGCGGGATTGGCGACCTACTACCTCGCGCTCGGAAACCACAAGAAGGCGGTGGAGATCGGGGAGCAGGGCATGGCCATCGCGGATAAGGTCGGATACACCGTCTGGGCCACGTACCGGTTGCTGCCCATCACTGCCGAGGCCGCGCTATGGACCGACGATGTCGTGCGCGCCCAGCGTTTACGTGAGCGGATGATGCGCGACTGTACGCGTATGAACCACCGTCTCGGGCTCGCATGGATCGCGGCGGGCGACGGTCTCATTGCGCGGATCAAGCACGACGACAAGACCGCGGCGCGCCTGATCCGGTCCGCCATCGAGGACCTTGAGAAAGTGCCGTGGGTGTACGACGCCGCCCGGCTGAGACGGTGGCTGGCCGACGTGCTCATTCGCAGCGGCGACCGCGACGGAGGGATCCGCGAGCTGCGCCGCAGTCACGAGGTGTGCGCGCAGCTCGGCGCGTTGGTGGAGGTGGACCGCGCGCGTGTCATGATGAAGCGGCTGGGTTTGCGCCCGCCCTCCAGGGGCGGCGGCAAGCGCGCCCGGCTCACCATGAGGGAATCCGACATCGCGCAGCTGGTGCTCGGGCGCAAGTCGAACAAGGAAATTGGCGCCGCGCTCGGCATTGCCACGCGCACGGTGACGACGCACGTGGCCAACATTTTCGCAAAGCTCGGTGTCACGTCGCGTGGCGAACTGGCCGACCGGCTCCGCGACGTTGGCCTGACACCGGAAAGCACAGAAAGTGGTGTCAGGGCGTAAGTTACGCTGTGACAATCGCAGTCCCAAGTACGTAAGAATTCTGGCTCTCTACGCAACGATTACGAACTGCAGGACGAGCGGAAGAACGCATTCTGGTGGTGTCAACTTTCACCAGGAGCTTCCCATGTTCGCTCGTACTACGGCAGTGCTCGGCCTCGTCGCGGTGGCGGCGCTTTCCACAAGCCTCTTGGCGCAACAGCCGGGCGATCTTGTTCGCAAGTCGGTTCGCACTGGGCCGCGTTTCGGCGTCACGTGGCTGAGCGGCAGCCTCACGGACACGATCAAGCGGCGCTTTGGCACCGACATCACGCCGGTGATCACGCAGTTCGGCTGGCAGTTCGAGAAACAGTTCTCGAGCTTGGAGGGCGGTCCGGTGGCCCTGAACGAGTTCATCTTGTTGGTGGGCGGGCTGGATCAGGGGACGGCCATTCCGAGCTTCACGTGGCTGGTGGGGGTGCGGACGCAGGGTGAGTTCGAATTCGGCGTCGGACCCAATGCCACACCAGCCGGCGTCGCGCTGGCGGTCAGCGTTGGCCAGACGTTTCGCGCCGGCGCTCTGAGCCTGCCGGTGAACATCGCGATCGTGCCGTCGCGGTTCGGTACCAGGGCGAGCATACTGGCTGGGTTCAACATCTATCGATAGGAGCTCGCGGGCAGCGCGGGACACCAGCCGCAAATTGGTGGCACCGCGTTGCCTGCCAACACATCATGGCCACTGTCTCTGCGAACCAGACGTCTCCGGTTGGTCGCCAGTATGATCGGTTTCAGGCGTCCCTGGAAACGATGGGCAAGGAACGCAAGTTCCTGAACTACGGATACAGCGTCGAGCCGACGACATACGAGGAGTGCCAGGAGCGGCTGTGTCACGAGGTGTTTCGCGCCGCCGATATCCGGGCCGGTGACCGCATCGTGGATGTCGGATTCGGGAGCGGTGAACAGGATTTCGTGCTCGCTCGGACGCACGAGTTCGACAGGTTGGACGGCTTCAATATTTCGCAGCGGCAGGTGACGTTTGCGAACGAACGGGCGCGTCGCGAGAAGCTTCACGGCAAGCTCGCATTTCACCTGGGCGAAGCAGAGCGCCTGGAGGGTATCGAGAACGGCACGGTCGACAAGCTGTTCGCCATCGAGTGCGCCTTCTACTTCGACCGCGCGCGGTTCTACCGCCGGGTCGCGGAGGTTCTCAAACCGGGAGGCATCGTCGTGCTCGCGGACATCAGCTTTGCGGAACGCCTCGCATTCCTGACGCGACAGGGCGAGCACTACCGTCGCGTCGGCACGCAATCCGGCAATCGCCATGAGTGGGAGCGGCATCTGCGCACGAAGTCGGTGCGCTCCATCAACAAATGGACTGCACCGGGGGCACAGGTCTCGGTGTGGAAGATCCTGAGGGTCGTGCCCGTGTCGGTGCTGAGTCTCCCCGAGGTCAGGGAATGGGTCAAAATGGCGTTCAGCTCCCAGCTGGTGGCCCTTGGACTCCGGACCGGCTTGGTCTGCTACGACCTCATCGTGCTTGAGCGTCCGCTCGAACTGTGAGGTGGGCTATCGCTCGTGAGGAACCACGGCCAACGTGCAGCGCGACACGCAGATCGGCCGGGACTGCTCGTCCACGACCCTGACTTCCCACACCTGGGTGCTGCGACCCACGTGAATCGGGTTACCGGTGCCGGTCACGATACCGTCGCGCTTGGCGCGCATGTGGTTGGCGTTGATCTCGAGACCCACGACGGCGAACCGCTCCAGGTCCACATTCATGGCGCCGCCAAGCGACGCGATGGTCTCGGCCAGGACGAGCGACGCGCCGCCGTGAAGGATACCGAATGGCTGCCGCGTGCGGTCGTCAACGGGCATGGTCGCGACGACGCGCTCGGCCGTGAGTTCGACGATCTCGATGCCGATCGTCTCGGCCAAGTGTTTCGTCGCTTTTTGGCGAAGGCCATCCAGTATTTCGCGATTTGTCGCCATCAGGCTCACCAAGCGGCTTGTGGTACCGTGAGGCGGCGCGAAGCGCCGCACAATGCAAGGTACAGACGTAGCCCCGTTGACCTATCCCTTACATATAAAGAATGACCGTCCTCGTCGAAGCGTGCGTCGATTCCGTGGCCTCGGCCGTTGCCGCGGAGCGCGGCGGCGCCGGCCGCCTTGAGCTCTGCGACAACCTGTTCGACGGCGGCACCACGCCCAGCGCTGGCATGATCTCGGCGGTGAAGGCGGCGGTGAGAATCCCGGTGTTCGTGATCGTGCGGCCGCGCGGCGGAGGGTTCGACTATTCGGACGCCGAGCTGGGCGTCATGCGCCTCGACATCGAGGCCGCCCGGATGCTCGGGGCCGACGGCGTCGTCACCGGCGCCCTCACGGGTGACGCGCGCATCAGCGGCGCGCAGATGCGGCCATTGATTGACGCGGCTGGTGAGCTGCCTGTGACGTTTCACCGTGCATTCGACCTCACGCCGGACTTGGGGAAGTCGATCGAGGACGTGATGACGCTCGGAGTGAAGCGGGTGCTCACGTCGGGCGGCGCCGGGACTGCACTCGAGGGCGTGGCGCGGATCGCGGCGCTCGTCCGCCGGGCCGCCGGCGCCGCGACGATCATGGCTGGCGGCGGTGTGCGGGAAGACAGCGTGCAGGAGGTCGTGCACCGCAGCGGCGTGTCCGAAGTTCACGTGCGTGGCACCCGCTTGCTCACCCGGGCGAGCGCCGGTGCACGAGTGATTCGGCTGCGGAAGGCCCTGCCGGCAGACGAGGGCGCTTGGGAGGAAACCGATGAGCGCCGCATCAAGGAATTCGTTCGTCTGGCGAACGGGTGAACACCCGCTATCATCTAACCCGACCCCACCCCACATCCCAAATGGAAAGCCGACCCAGCAATGAAGGTCCGACGGTCCCGATGACCCCACCGGGAGACAAGGCGTCCATCGCGGAAGATTTCATGGACATCCTGTACGAACCGTCCAAGGTCTTTGCACGCCGCGCCGCCGGCGGCTACGGCATGCACTTGCTGATCATCGCCGTCCTGGCGGGCCTGTTCGCCTTCGCCAATCGCGGGGTGTTCGAGCAGATCTTCGACGCCGAGTTCCAGCGTGGCGCGGCCAAGGCCATGGCGGCCAATCCGCAGATCACGATGGACCAGATGAACAGCATGCGCGGTATCCAGGAGAAGGTCGCCATGATCGCGACCTTCGTCGGGACGCCGATCTTCATCTTCGTCCTCGCCTTCTTCACGTGGCTGGCGGCGAAGATCGCCTCGGCCAAGGTCACGTACCAGCAGGCGGTGTTGATCGTGTCGCTCGCCTGGATCCCTCGACTGGTGGGATCACTCGTGGCAACCTTGCAGGTGGTCCTGATGGACACGGCGAGCGTCACCAACATGTTCAGCTTGTCCGCGAGCCCAGCGCGCTTCATGGACCCGGACACATCGAACCCCAAGGTGTTTGGCCTGATGGGTGGACTGGACGTGTTCTCGATCTGGTACACGGTAGTGGCCGCCATCGGCATCGCGACCATTGCCAAGGTGCCGCGCAGCAAGGGCTATATCGCGTCGTTCATGGTGTTCGCCTTGGCCATGCTCCCGGCATTGCTCAGGTAGCGGTTCGACCCTGCAGTTGAGTTTGATTGATCGTGGCGTCAGGAACAGGGGCTCAGGTCCTGGTTCTGACGCCACTTTCCTGATGCCACTCCACCAACCGCGTTCACTATGAAGCTCACTATCCGTTGCGCGACCGTGCTTGCGCTTGGCGCTCTCGGTCTTGGAGCTCAGAATCCTCCGTCGGCGAGACCGGCCCCTCCGGCTCGACCGACCGTCGCCGCGCCGGCCGGCCAGCAACGCGGCGACTCGGCGCAAGTCGGGGACTCGGCTGCGCGCGGGGGCGGCGGACCAGTGGCGAGCGTGCGCTTCCGTTCCATTGGCCCCGCGTTGACGTCAGGCCGCGTAAGCGACGTGGCAGTCCACCCGCGTGATTCGAAGATCTGGTTCGTGGCGGTTGCGTCCGGCGGCGTCTGGAAGACCACCAACTCCGGGAACACGTGGACGCCGGTGTTCGATGGTGAAGCGTCGTATTCGACCGCGAATGTTGTGATCGACCCCAACAACCCGAACATCGTCTGGGTCGGCACGGGTGAGAACAACGCACAACGCTCGGTGGCGTACGGCGACGGCGTCTACAAGAGCGTCGACGGCGGGCGCACGTGGACCAACATGGGGCTCAGGCAGTCGGAGCACATTGGCAAGGTCGTCATCGATCCCACCAACTCCGACATCGTGTTCGTGGCGGCGCAAGGTCCGTTGTCCACCAAGGGAGGCGAGCGCGGCCTCTACAAGACCACCGACGGCGGCCGGACGTGGAAGAAGGTGCTGGACGGCGGCACGTGGGCGGGCGCCAGCGACGTGGTCATCGATCCACGCAATCCGAAGGTGATGCTGGCGTCCACGTGGCAGCGTTACCGCCGCGTGTACGGGTACATCGCAGGCGGACCCGAGTCGGCGCTGTGGCGATCGACGGATGGCGGCGAGACGTGGCGCAAGTCGCAGGCTGGTCTTCCGGCCAACGACGACATGGGGCGCATCGGTTTGGATATCTCCCCGAAGAATCCGGATGTCGTGTATGCGATAGTAGAGGCGAGCACGCGCGGCGGGTTCTTCCGCTCGCGTGACGGCGGAGTGAGCTGGGAACGCATGAACCCGCGGGGCGCCATCGGCCTGTACTACTGCGAGATCTTCGCAGATCCGCACGACGTGGACCGCGTGTACGTCGTGGACGTGCAGAACCGCGTGACCGATGACGGCGGCCGCACGTTCCGCCCGGTGGGCGAGCGCAACAAGCACGTGGACAACCACGTGATCTGGATCGATCCGAAGGACCCCGAGCACTTGCTCAACGGCAACGATGGCGGGCTGTACGAATCTTTCGACCGCGGCGCCAACTGGCGCTTTTTCGCCAACCTGCCCGTCACGCAGTTCTACCGCGTGGACCTCGACAACTCCACGCCGTTCTATCGCGTGTACGGCGGCACACAGGACAACTACTCGCTGGGCGGACCGTCGCGAACCCGCAGCGAAAACGGGATCCACAACATCGACTGGTTCGTGACCGCCGGCGGCGACGGATTTCAGACGCGCGTCGACCCGAAAGACCCAAACACCGTCTACTCGGAATCGCAACACGGCAACCTGCAGCGCTTCAATCTGAAGACGGGCGAGTCCGTGAACATCGTGCCGCGGGAGGAACTCGCGGACGCGGCGGACCGCTGGTACTGGGATGCGCCGCTGATCATCAGCCCGCACAGCAACACGCGCCTGTACTTCGCGTCGCAGCGCTTGTTCCGCAGCGACGATCGCGGCAACACGTGGCGCGCCGTGAGCGGTGACCTGAGCCGTCAGATCGACCGCAACAGAATCAAGATGATGGACCGCGTGTGGAGCGTGGACGCGATCGCCAGGAACTCGTCCAGTTCGTTCTTCGGCGCCATCGTGTCGGTCCATGAGTCGCCCGTGAAAGAAGGGCTGCTGTGGGTCGGCACCGACGACGGCAATATTCAGGTGAGCGAGAACGGCGGCGAGCGCTGGCGCCGCATCGGCGCCTTCCCGGGCGTGCCGGACACGACGCAGGTGGCCCGCGTGACGCCCTCCAGCCACGACGCGAACACGGTATACGCGGCATTCGACGGCCACATGTCGGGCGACTACAAGCCGTACGTCCTGAAGAGCACGGACCTGGGCAGATCATGGACGTCGATCGCGGGGAATCTCCCCGAGCGTGGGACGGTCTATGTCATCATCGACGACCCGAAGGATGCCAACCTGCTGTTCGTTGGCACCGAGTTTGGCGCATTCACGTCGCGCGACGGCAAGCGGTGGACGCGGCTACGCTCCGGCCTGCCCACCATCCAGGTGCGCGACATGGCGATTCACAAGCGGGACGATCATCTGGTGATCGCCACGTTCGGCCGTGGTTTCTACGTGATGGATGAGCTGCCGACGCTACGCGGCCTCACGCCGCAGGTGATCGCGGCGGGCACCGCGCTGCTTCCGGTGAAGCGGACGCCGTTGTTTGTCGAGTCCAGCCCGCTGGGCGGCAGTGGCGCGAGTTTCCAGGGCGCCGGGCATTTCTTCACGCCCAACCCGGCGGTGGGCGCGGTGATCCACTACAACATGCGCGAAGCTCTCCGTACTCGGCGCGACCGGCGCCAAACCGCCGAGCGCGCAGCGTCGCGTCGCGGTGAGGACGTGGCGTTTCCATCGTGGGACTCGCTGCGGGTGGAGGATCGCGAAGAAGCGCCCGCGATGATCCTCACGATCACGGATCCGGAAGGCCGAGTCGTGCGGCGCCTTAATGGACCCGTCGGCGCCGGGCTACAACGCGTGGTCTGGAACCTGCGCTATCCCGCCACGACGCCGGTTGCCAGCGGCGGTGCTGGCGGCGGCGGCGGCGGCGGTGGCGGTGGTGGTGGCGGTGGCGGTGGCGGAGGTGCTGGAGGGGGTGAAGGCGACGGCCCGGCAACCGGACCGTCGGGACCGTACGTGTTGCCCGGCATCTACACGGTGTCGTTGGCGCGTCGCGTGGACGGGTTGACCACGCCGGTTGGGCAGCCGCAGAAGTTCGAGGTGTACATGCTGGATGGTGACGTCGCGCCGCGTCCCGCTGCGGTGGTCGCGTTCCAGCAGCAGACTGCCAAGCTTCAGCGAGCGGTGATGGGTACGAGCGCGCTGGTGGGCGAAACGATGACACGCGTGCAGGCGTTGCGGCGCGCGCTGCAAGAGGCGCCATCGGCCGATGATCGCATCGCCGGCGACGCGCGCACGTTGGAGCACAAGTTGCGCGACGTGCAGACCGCCTTGAGTGGCGACAACACTGCCGGCCGCCGGCAACAGCCGACGCCGCCGTCCATGCTCAATCGGTTGGGTGGCATCACCGGCGGTCTGTGGTCCAACACGCTCGACGCGCCCACCGCGACCCACCGAAGACAATACGACATCGTGGCCGCGGAGTTTGCGAAAGCCCTCGAACGGTTGAAGCCGCTCGTGGAGACCGAACTCAAGCGCCTCGAGGATGCGGCGGAGGCTGCGGGAGCACCGTGGACCTCAGGACGCGTTCCCACCTGGAAACCGTAAATGTCCAAGAAGAAACGCCAATCGGCAGCGAGGCGGGCCAGCAAGAAGACATTCGGTCGCACCGCGGCCGCTCCGAAACCGGCGCCAGCGCGAAAGACGATCTCGGGCGCCGCGGAGAAGCTCGATCTCTACAAAAGACACAAGAACGAATACCTGGCGAGCCTCATGCCGTCATTCGTGCGCGTGGGACCGGCGACATACCTCGCGTTCGACGGTCGCGGCAAGCCGGGCGCGCCCGATTTCGCCACGGGCATCGGCGCCATGTACAACGTGGCGTTCACCGTGAAGATGGCGTACAAGTCCGCAGGGAAGGACTACGCCGTCACCAAGCTCGAAGCGCTGTGGTGGCGCGACGGCGATAGCAGCGCGCCCACCAAGGACACGATCTGGGACTGGCGTCTGTTGATTCGTGTCCCGCCGTTCGTGTCGGCGGCTGAACTTGCCAAAGCGCAGGATGCGCTCGTAGCCAAGGGCAAGCCGGACGACGTGAACCGCGTCCACCTCATGGAGCTGCACGAGGACACGTGCGTCCAGATCCTGCACGTGGGGTCGTACCAGGAGGAAGGCCCGACCATCGAAAAAATGCGGCGCTTTGCCGAGATCTCCGGCCGCACATTCTCCGGCAAACACCACGAGATATATCTGTCCGATCCGAGCAAGACCGCCGGCGACAAGCTCCGCACCATCCTGCGCCAGCCGGTCGCATAGCCACGCGGCCGGCTCAGCGCTGCTCGTACATACTTACGCGCAGCACGATCTTCCGGGCGCCGCGTTGAGCGGCGAGCACGCTGTGGTAGCTGGTGTCACCCAGCATCCACGCCGGGCCCCGAAACCCGAGCGAATCGCGGCCCAGCCAGATGAATCCGGACATCTCGGTGGCGTCCGCCTTCGCGCGACCCTGAATGTCCGGCGCATCCATCAGGGGGCAATCGCCCCCGCCTTCCTGGGACACCGACCCCTGCATGTGAGCCACGAGGTCGACGCCTTTGATCTTCGCAAACAGCCGGACCAGAGGATGGTACGTGACCGCACCCGTGAACCGCGACTGACAATCGTAGGTCAGCCGCATCCGGGCGTTCACTGGAATCCGGCCGATCGGAGTGCCGATGACGGATTGGACGACGAGGGCGATCGCCCGTGTTGCGGCCACAGCGCTTCCCCGGATCGCGACATCCTTCATTGGCACGGTGCGGCGCTGCGTGTCATCGCCGGACATGGCCATGCCCGGCAGGGCGAACGCGAGTATCCACGTCCCCTTGCGCCAGGCCTCTGCTATCCAGCAGGCACCCGTCTGACGGTCCGACATAGCATGCTCCCGTTGAGAGACGCACCAAGAGTCGGGTTTCCGTGGGCTGATTTCCGTACGTCGTTCAGCGTAGAGGAGCGTCCGGTACTACGTATGCCCGGTCGGACGGGGTCATCTACGCAACAATGCGTATCTCGCCGGCACCGGTTTGGTCGTAGAATCGGGGTGTAGCATTTCCCCTATTCGGACGCCAGGATGCGATTGAACCGGATGCCGGTGCTCCTCGTGGGACTGGTTGGCGCAGCGGGCCTCGTTACGGTGCTGCTCGCGCCCGTGCGAGTTCGCGCCAGCACAGATCCTGCCAGTTCACGCCGGCTGGTGGTCGCTGTCGACGGACTCGGCTGGGAAGTGTTCGACCTGGCCCGGGGGCGCGGGCTCTTCCGCCGGTTCCAGTTTGCCGGACGGCATGTCGTTCCGTATCCGTCCATGAGCCATCCGTCATGGAATGAGGTGATCGGCACTCGGAGGCTTTTTGGTGCGCGCGGCAACATCCGCACCCTCGAGGCGCGCTGGTTCGACCTCGACGCGATGCGCGTCATGGACGACCCGCGCCAGGTCATCGCGCGCCAGACGGCGCCGTACGCGTACCATCGCGCTTGGGACTATACCCTCGATCCGGTCGTAGAGCCGCTCCAATACCTGCCGGGCCGCACGCTGTTCGATCGCGAACTGCGCGAAGCCGAACGCGCGATCCTCGAGGACTTCAAGGACGACCTCTACACGGTGTTCATTGGCGGCCTCGATGCCATCGCGCACACGCATCGGGATGAATTGTGGCCATACCTGCGACGGCTCGATGCCATGATCGACCGCGTGGCGGATTCACTGGGTACTCGAGGGCCGGCGGTTGAGCTGTGGCTCGTTTCCGATCACGGCAATGCGGGCGGTTTCGCCGAGGGTGGTCGGGAAAACCATCTCGTGCCCGTGAGTATGGACGCCGCCATCAAGCGCGCCGGGCTCGTGAAGCGGGACACCGGGCGGATCGAGCGCAAGGACGAAGTGTCCGTGGTGACATTCGCGCTCGCGTCCATGATCAACGTGTACTTCGCTGACCTTGGCCGGCGCCGCACGTTCGCGACGGCGGCCACCGCGGTGCGCGGGGTGGATTTCGTCACGTGGCTGGAGGTGAACGACGACGACCGGTACGTCGTCATCCTTGGCGCCGCCGGGGAGTCTCGCTTGCGTTGGCGAGGCATGTCCTTCGCATTTGAACGGGTGAGCGGCAACCCGCTTCGCCTGGCGGATTCGCTGCTGTCGTCGCCGGGAGCTCCGCGCTGGATGCCGGACTCCGTGATGCGGGCGGCGACCATGGCCGGCCCCTATCCGGACGCGGCCTTCCGGTTGATGCAAAGCGCTGAGAAGCAAGTCGAGAACGCACCCGATGTCATCGTGAACCTGCGCGATGGCTACGTGTACGCCGGTGACTTGGGCAGCTTTGTGAAGATGGTGCGCACGCACGGGTCGCTGGGCGCCGGTGCGGCATTCGGCGTGTTGGCGACCAGTGAGCGGCCGGTGCCGGCGAACGTGCGGAGTGCGGAGATCCTCGACGTCATGGGGCTCACACCCGAGCGACTCCTGCGGCGTTCGGCCGTCCTGCGGCCACGTGCGTCGCTCGCGCTTGCGGATTCGGTGGCACGGGCTGGCCGTGCCTTGCCCACGGGCAGGGACGACGATTCGCAGGAGATGAACTTTCTGCGGCGCGTGCGGCCCCTGGTTTTGTCGATGGACTACTTCCCGTTGCCGGCCCTGCGCAACCTCTATGGGCCAACCCTTGGCGCCGGCCGCGACCCACGCGTGGATCAGACGCGCGCCGTGATGCGCCACGTGGACGCGATTGCGGGAATCAGGCGCAATGTCGACACCCTGCTCGCGATGGCCGACTCGATGGCGACGGGTACGAGCAAGGCGCGCCTCCGCGTTGCCGAAGACCGCATACGCGGCATCAAGGAACTGTCGCGACTCCCGGACCTGCGCGCCATCTGGTCCGGCGGGAAAGGCGCGCCTGGCAGCGGCGCTGTCGTCCGCCGGGGCTTCATGACGGCGTGGACCGTGCCGTACTTCCTAGACGCGGCACTGGTCGCGCCCGAGTACGACAGCATTCCTGATCCGCGCGACCTGAGTTTCGCGCAGCGCTGGCACGGTTGGGCGCGTCGCGCTGTGCGTGTCGCACCAGAGCGACTGTTGGACGACACATCGCTCGCGACGCGGGTGTTTTCGGCGGTGTTCGCGGAGCGAAAGGTCGCGCATGCCGTGGAGCCGGCGCTCGTGCCGTTGCTCTACGATCCGGACGTGGCCGGCACCACGGTGGTGTTCGTGCCCGGCAGGTACGACGAACTCTTCGACCACGAGATGTTCACGCGCGGCATGCGCGCCGTACGCGAACGACTGGGTGTGCGCATGCTGACCGTGCCGATGGATGGCCGCTGCGGTGCGCCCGTCAACGCCGCACGCATCGCGGCGCACCTCCGGCTCGACATTCGTCGTCGCCTGGAGCGTGGCTACAGCGCGCCGCGCTACCTCATCATCGGATACTCCAAGGGTGGCGTGGACGCGACCGAAGCGTTGGCGCTCGCGCCGGGGCTGACGCGTGCTCACGTCGCGGCGTTCGTGACCATTGGTACGCCCCATCGCGGGACGGTGGTCGCGGAACGGTCGGAAGTGCCCACGAGCTTCGTGAACTGGACGGTGCCGGCGCCGATGCCGGCGGGTTGCGACTCCACGTCCGCGTCGGAATCACTGTGGCCAGCCACGCGCTCGGCGTTCTGGGCCGCGCAGGACAACGGCCGCGCGATCTCGGCCCTCACCCGTTTCTTCTCGGTGTCTCTCGCAATCGACGCCGAGCATTCACATCCGTGGATGAAGATCACCAAGCAGATCGGACAGTTTCAGGAGCCCAACGACGGCGTCGTGTCAGTGTCGGCGTCCAGGTTCCCGAAGCCGGTTCGTGCCGTGGACCTGGGCGTCGTCGAAGCGGACCACATTCTGGGGCGCTTGGCGTCGAGTTTTCCGCAGGACGCGTTTCTCGAGGCGCTCATCGTCACCATCGCCGAGCTGGGCGCGCTGGAGCCGGGCAGCGGCGAGAGCTGGCGGGAGATGCTGGCTTCCCGTGAGGGCGGTGGTCTGTGGCGCGCGATGTTTGCATCGCGCGCGGACGCGGATCGGGAAGCGCAGCGTGTGCCGCCGTTCGCTGCGTCGCTCCGCGCGGAGTCGTCACTCCCGGGCGGCGCAACGGGTTGGACGCCGCAGGCCTTGTACCGGGCGGCGGGCATTGATCGCTTTGCCGATCTCCCGGTCAGCTTGATGGATCCGCGTCGCCAAACGGACGGTGTCCGCTTGCGCTGCGACCAGCGGAACATGATGGCGTTCCGCCGCGAGTACGAGTTCTTCTACGATGCCGCGAACACCGGAGCGGAGGACGACGCGGCGAGCGGCTGGTCGCTGACCGCGGCCCGCGGCAGTTCCACCGGGCGGGCTTGCCGCATTGCCACGACCGTCTCACTGGCGCGCATGACGACTGCGGCCTTTCGCTTTCGTCCTGTCGACTATCCGCGTCTGCGCCTGAAGGTCCGGGTTGATCGCAACGTGAGTGGTGTCGACGTCACGAAGGCGGCCAACGGCATCAATGACGCCGCGCTCCGCGTGTGGCTGGTGCTCCGCGACACTCGGCCATCGGCGGACCGCCGCATGATCATGTTCGGGTATGTCTGGGCCGGTGCCGACGCCTCCGGGCAAGTCCCCCCGGCCGGAGCCGTCAGCGAGTCGCGCACATCGCGCCGCAACGTGATCGTGACCACGCTCCCCGAGGCATGGGTCGTCGCCGTCGGCGGTCCGGCCGCCGAGGGGCGTTGGGAGACGATCGAACGCGATCTCGATCGCGACCTGGCGCGGGCATTCCCGGGAATCCCGGTCGAAGCGCTTCAGGTCATTGCCATCACGTTGTCGGCGGACTCCGACGACACGCACGGCGGGACCGAGGCATACCTCGAGTCACTGGAGTTCCAATCCGGCACCGTCCGGCCTTCCGGCCGCGTGTCAGCTTTGAAGCGCTGAGCGGTCGGCTCAGCCGCCAGTCAACGCCTGGACGTACTTGCGCACGTACTCGGCGACGCGTTTGCGCCGGTACTGCAGGATGAAGCGCGGATGTTCCAGCGCGTCGATCGTGTCAAAGAACCGGTGCTCGTCGTTGATCGCCCGCAGGTACTTCGCATTCTGGCCGTTGCCCAGCACAATGGCGCGGTCGCGCCGGCCGCCGAGTGCGATGTGCCGTTCGATGGAAGCAACGATGAACGGCGTGACCGCCCTCTTGAGTGACGGCACGTCGTAGTAGTTGAGGTTCACATCCTCGCGCGTGAAGCCGAGCGGGCAGATCGCGGTGAGCAGGAACCGGCCGTAGAACGCGCGCGGCCCGCCCATCGCCCCGATCACGTCGTAGATAAAGACCGACGACAGCTCCCGGCGTCGGGGCAGGTGATTGGCGATGCCGCAGAAATCCGACAGCGCGACGGGGTCCGTGAACGTGATGCCGGTGATGCCGGCGCCGAACCGTCCGGGGTTGATGCCGAAGATCAGGGTCCGCGGGCGGTTGTCGTCGAAGAACTTGTCGAGGAACGCCGCGGTGTACTTCTTCGCCCGCGCGTCCTTATACGGATTCATGACGCGAATGCCCGCCGGCACACGCGGCGCCTTGAGTGACGCGTAGAACCTCCGCATTCGTGATCCGAACGTTCCCGATGTCGTGAGATGCATTCGTCGTTCTGCAGTTCCTCAGACCCGTGGTCTGAGCGCTTCGAGTAGCGAGGGGATGAATCCCCCGAAGGCGCCATTCGACATCACAAGCACCAAGTCGTTCCGCCGCGCGCCATCGGCAACCCGTCGCACCAGCTCAGCAACATCGGGCGACGCATCCGAGGGAACGCTGCGTGCATTCAGCTCCGCGAGGAGCTTGCCAACGTCCAGCCGCTGGTCTGCTGGAACCTTGTCGTGCGGCTCGGGCTCGCGCAGCGTCACCAGGTCCGCGCCCGCCAGCGCGTCCACGTACTGCGCCTGGTGGATATTCCGGCGACTGGTGTTGGACCTCGGCTCGAACACGGCCCATATACGCCGCTCGGCGTAGCGTTGCCGGATGCCTTCGATCGTCTCACGCACCGCGGTCGGGTGGTGCGCGAAGTCGTCGATCAGCAGCACGCCGTTCACTTCGCCGCGCTCCTCCTGCCGCCGCTTCACGCCCTTGAACGTTCCGAAGCCCTGCGCGATCTGCTTGTCGGTGAATCCCAACGAGCGGGCCGTCGCGTACACGCCGGCGGCGTTCTCCAGGTTGTGATACCCGCACATGGGCAGCAGCAGTTCACGCGAGCCGCCTTCGGTTGAGTGAATATGGAAGCGGGCACCCTCGGTCCCGAACGTCTCGTTGTCGGCACGATAGTCCGCCTTGCCGTTCACCGCGTACGTCGTCACCGGGCACTTGGCGTGCGTCCGCGCGATGGCAACGGCGCGACCGTAAGACCCGCTGACCGCCAGGAATCCATCCGCCGGCATCGTCTCGCAGAACCGCTCGAAGGACGACTCGTAATGCGCCAGGTTGCGATAAATGTCCGCGTGGTCGAACTCGATGCTCGTGAGGATGGCGGATCGAGCGCGGTAGTGCAGGAACTTGGGTCCCTTGTCGAAATACGCCGTGTCGTACTCGTCGCCCTCGATCACGACGTATTGGCCTTTGCCCAGCCGGTAGTTGCCGCCGTAGTTGAGCGTCACGCCGCCCACCAGAAACGACGCGTCCTCGCCCGCCGAGATGAGGACGTGCGCCATGAGGGCGGAGGTCGTGGTTTTGCCGTGCGTGCCGACGATTACGATGGGATGCTTGTCTGATAGCAGCAGCGAGCCGAACGCGGCGGGGAAGCTCGCCTGCGGGATACCGCGCTCGCGCACCGCGGTTGCCTCGACGTTAACGCGGCGGATCACGTTGCCGATGATCACCAGGTCCGGTTTGGCACGACCGAGGTTCTCGGGCGAGTACGGCGTGTACACCTCGATGCCCCATTCGCGCAGCATGTCGCTCATGGGTGGGTACACGTTCTCGTCGCTACCGGTGACCTCGTATCCGGCGGCTTTGAGCATGCCGGCGAACGCGCCCATGCCCGTACCCGCGACGCCGACCAGATGTACTCGCTGTATCGCTGCCGGATCGATCGTCGAGACGACGTTCCCGTTGTCGTCGGTCACTTAGCTCGAGTAATAGGACGCGTTTTCATCGACATAGCCCTTGGATAGATCGCAGCCGTATGCCGTCGCAGTCTCGCCGCCGACGCCGAGGTCCACGACGATGTCGACCGTGTCCGTGGTGAGCGCCGCGCGCGCCTTGGCATCATCAAAGTCGAGACGTGCGCCGCCGCGTACCACTTCCATTCCGTTCACCGACGCCGACGTCTTGGCCGGCACGACGTTCGCGTCGAACACCTTGCCGACCGCCATGAGGATCCGGCCGACGTTCGGGTCCGCGCCATGCACCATCGTCTTGATGAGGGGCGAGTTCACCAGCGACTTGGCCACGCGGCGCGCGTCGGTCACCGTCTTGGCCCGCTTCGCGGTCACGCGCAGCAGCCGTGTCGCGCCCTCACCGTCGCGTGCCAGCATCTCCGTCATCCGGATGCAGCCCTCGGTCAGTGCTTCGGCGAACGCCTTGGTGTCCACCGGGCCTGCCAGCCCGTTGGCCATGATCGCGCACGTGTCCGATGTGCTGGTGTCCGTATCCACCGACAACATGTTGAACGAAACCCGGACCGAGGTGCGGAGCATGCCATCCAATGTCTCCGCACTCAGGGCCGCGTCGGTGAAGATGTACGCGAGCATCGTCGCCATATTGGGTTCGATCATGCCCGAGCCCTTGGCCACCCACGTGATGGTCGCGTCGCCCACACTCACCGACAGCGCCTTGGCGTACGTGTCCGTGGTCATGATGCCGTGCGCGCCGACGATGGGGTCGCTCCGCAGCTCCTCGGTCATGCCGTGCAGACCCATTTCGATGACGTCGATGGGCAGCTGTCGCCCGATCACGCCGGTAGAGCTGACCAGGACCCGATCGTCGTCGCAGCCGATCTCGGCGGCCGCCGCGGCGGCCATCCGGCGCGCGTTGATCAGCCCCTGCTCACCAGTGGCGACGTTGCTCACCTTGCTGTTGACCACGATTCCGCGCAGGCGCCCGGCGCGCATGGTTTCCCGTCCGAGAATCACGGGTGCCCCGGGAAACTGATTGCGCGTGAACATGGCGGCGGCCGTCGCCTCGACCTCGCTCACGAAGAGGGCAAGGTCCTTTCCCTCGGGCTTGAGCCCGATGTGGCGGCTGGCACAGGCAAACCCCTGAGGAAACCTCGGCGCCTCGTGGAATTGCATGGGCAGAAGGTAGTGACAGAGGCGTTTACCGCGTAAGTTTGCCCGACCTCTACCCGAGCCGCCATGACCGTCTTCACCTCGAAATCCGCACTGGCCGCCGTGTTCAGCGCCATTGTGATTGCCGCATCAGCCGGGGCCCAGCAGCCCGGCGGTGGCGGCGGACAACAGCAGCGTCCGCCCGAGAACCTCCAGGTGCTCCCCAAAGACCTGCGTCGTGACTCTGTGACAACGATCATGCGCACGTTCACCGCGGCCCTCGGTGTCCAGTGTTCGTACTGCCACACCGTGCGGGAAGGCGTTGCACCGGGCGCACCGGGCGGCGGTCCCCCGGGTGGCGCTGCCGGCGGCGCTGGTGGCGGCGCTGGTGGCGGCGCTGGTGGCCCAGGGGGAGGCGGCGGTGGCCCGCCGCTCAACTACGCGCTCGACAACAAGGATCAAAAGAAGACCGCGCGCCTGATGCTCCAGATGGTCGACAGCATCAACAAGGTCTTCCTGGCCTCGGTGCCCACACGCGACATGGCGTACCCGATTGCCGTGAACTGCATCACGTGCCATCGCGGCGTCGCGCGTCCCATGACCATCGACGCCGTGCTTGCCACGACGATCGAGAAGTCCGGCGTGGACTCGGCCATTGCGCGCTATCGCGGATTGCGGACCGACCTGGCCGCCGGCCGGTACAACTTCACCGAGCAGCCGGTCACGCTGGCTGCGCAGCGACTGGCCGCGGGCGGAAAGCATGACGACGCCCTCAAGCTTTTCCAGATGAACCTCGAGTACAACCCGGCCTCGGCCAACATCGATTTCGAGATCGCGGAGGTCCTCATCGCCAAGGGCGACAACGACGCGGGCATCGCCCGACTCAGGGCCATCCTCGCGAAAAACCCGAACGACCGGCGTGCTCGCACGCGTCTGACACAGCTCGGCATTCAGCCGTAACCCGTGGCAGACGAGGGATCGAAAACACCACCACAACCGAACGCGCCCCCGACTGACCCGCTGGGGGCGCGGCTTCAGGCCGCCCTGGGCGACGAGTACGCCGTCGAGGGCAAGCTCGGCTCCGGCGGGTTTGCCGTCGTCTACCTCGTTCGCGACGTCAATCTCAAGCGCAAGCTCGCGGTCAAGGTGCTTTCGCCGGATGTCATCGCCTCGCACTCCGTGCTCGAGCGATTCAAGCGTGAGGCGGAGACCATCGCGCAGTTGTCGCACCCGCACATCGTCCCGTTGCACTTCATCGGGAACAAGAACGACATCGTCTATTTGGTGATGCAGGCGATCGACGGCGGGAGTCTCGCCGATCGCATCGAGAAGGAAAAGCGCCTGCCCATCGAGGACGCGTCGCGCTACTTCGGCGAAGTGGCAAGCGCACTGGCCCACGCGCACAAGCGCGGTGTGGTGCACCGCGATATCAAGCCACAGAACGTACTGCTCGACGCGGAAAGCGGGCGGTCGTTGGTGACGGATTTCGGCATCGCGCGGACGGCGGAAGGCGCTTCGCTCACGGCGACCGGCATGGTGGTCGGAACACCGACATACCTGAGTCCGGAGCAAGTCACCGGCGAGCCGTCGGATCATCGCGCGGACATCTACGCGTTGGGCGTGATGGCCTACGAGATGCTGGCTGGCGAAGCGCCGTTCACGGGCGCGACGCCGACCGCGGTGCTGATGAAGCGGCTCGCGGGGTCGCCCGAACCGCTCAAGACCCGGCGTCCCGAGATCCCGAGCATGCTCGCTGACCTCGTGGATGCGTGTCTCGCCACGGATCCCAACGAGCGTCTCAGCAACGCAGGGGATATCACTCGGGCGCTCACCGGCGCGTCCCCAGTATCCGGCGGCCACACGACGAGTTCACGCATTCGTGTGACCAGAGCGTCGCCGAAGGCGGCGGGGATGCGCCCGTGGATGTGGGCCGTTACGGCGCTCGCGATTGTCTCCGCGGTCATCACATCGGTCATGATCATCAATCGCCCTTCCAGGGTGGCGCCAGCTGCCATGCCAATTGACTCCGGTATGGTGTTGATCGCGGGCGGTACCTACACCATCGGCAGCAATGATGATCCGGCTACGCGGCCCCCGCACAACGTGCAGTTGGCAGCGTTTGGTATCGACACCCTTGAAGTGACGGTGGCTGCGTACGAGCGATTCATTCAAGTGAGCCGTTTGCCGGCGCCGTGGGCGACGCGTCCCGATTCGACGCTCCCGGTTTCAGGGGTTCAATTCGCCGAGGCACAGAACTACTGCTCGTGGCGGCACCAGGGCGGACGATTGCCGACGGAAGCTGAGTGGGAGGCTGCCGCGCGTGGTTCAGCCGGTCGCAAGTATCCCTGGGGCAACGCGTGGGTGGCCAACGCCGCTTGGGTGGGGAAAAGCGTGCAGGTCGGACCAGTAGCCGTTGGCTCATATCCGGCGGGGCGCTCGCCAGAAGGTGTGCACGACTTGATCGGCAATGTGTGGGAATGGACGTCGTCCCCGTACACGCCGTACGGGAAGGACACGATCACCGGCTACTACGTGATTCGCGGCGGTGGCTACAGCGCGTTGCCGCAGTACGCGACCGCCGTGAATCGCGGCCAAGCGTTGCCGGCCACCGAGCGAACAAACTTGCGTGCCACCGGCATGCGTTGCGTCATGCCGGTGCGCACGGCGCCCTGATTCGCTAAACGCCGCCGCCGAGCAGGGCGCGCGCCTTCTTCGCGCGGTCGACGAGTGGCTGGAATAGCGGGTCCGCATTCTCCCAGAAACCGAGGAACCGGTCGTACCACAATCGCGCTTCGGCGTTGAGGCCGAGGCCGGCCGCAAGGTCAGCGCGCAAGAGTATCGCCCGGGGAGTGAGCGGCTGTACAAAGGTCCCACCCGACTGCCCAACCACCATCGGCGTGTACGGTACGATCTGGTCCAGCCATCGCCGGGTCATCGTCAGCGCACTTAATGAATCCCCGAGAGCCAGGTAGGCTTCGGCGGCCGCGAGCGCGAGCCCGCTGTCCGGCAGCAGCGCGCCGATGTAGACGCGTGACAACGAATCGAGCGCTTGCGCTGCATTGCGGAGCGCCAGCGTATCGTTGCGCAGTATCGCTTTCATCGGAGCCGTGCGCAGGTCGTGCACCGTGGTGTCAAACGCGGGCCAGCTGTCCGTTGGCCGCCGCGTGACATAGCCCAACAGTGGGGCGATGGCGCGCGTCGCCACGACGCTGCCGGCCGTACCCTTCATGTCATTGTAGAAGGCGCTGAGTGCCGCCGGAAAGCTGTCCACGGGCGCGCCCATCATGGTCCTGATGGCTTCACGAGACAGGCGTTCGCGCACGGGGCCCACGTTGCCCGTCCGCATACCAACCGTCATCAGCGAGTCGAAGTGCGCCAGTCGGCCGAACGTCGGTGCCACGACGACGGCTACGGCTCCCGTCGTGATCCGCCCCCCGGTGCCCGGCACCGCCTGCGAATGCGCCCGAACGGAATCGTACATCCGCGAAGCCTCGGCGCCGCGCCACGATTTCACCGCGAGTTCGAGCCGGAGCAGTAGCGTGTTGATGCCCGCGTTGGAACTGTCCGTGATCACTGCCCGCCGAAGATTGCTGTCAGCGGCCGCGATCGCGCCCAGTGACGCGAGCGTGTTGGCGTACATCAGGCGGGCGCGGCCCTCGGACGGGTTCGCGCCGACCCAGCCTTCGGCGATGTCACGGCCGCGCGTCAACAGTTCGCGCCGGGCTCCCCGGTGCAGGTACTCATCCAGGTGCGCGCGGATCAGCGCGGTGTCGCGCGGATTGGCGAGCGGGGTGGTGAGCAGCGAATCGCCGCTGGGGCGTACGATGGCGACGTACTGTGTGCACTTGCCCGAGACGCAGAACGACCGGCCGATCGTCTGCGCGGAATACGCATCGACGATGTGCTGGTACGCCAGGTGATACGTCCGGTCGAGCGCAAGCACCTGGCGGAAAGCCCGCAGTGACGCGTTGCGATTGGCGCGCCAGCGCACCCGCGTCGAATCGCCGTCAATGGGCTCCAGGGCGGTGTCGTGGAAGAGACAGTCGCCCAGTCCGTACCACGCGTCGGTGTCGCTGGAGTCGCGGCGCACCAAGTCACTGAAACCCGCGCAGGCGCGGACGTAGTCCTGTCGCGCAAAAGCAACGCTGGCCTCGATCAGCGCGCGTTCGCGCGGTGGCAGCGTTCCTGACAAGCGGCCGGCGGCCTCGGCGTGCAGTCGAATGCCCGGGTCTCCCGCTGCGATCCAGCCCAGCAGCACGGTCAGCTTGGCATGTGGCAGGGCGAACGCGGAATCGAGCTCCAGGGCCCGATTGAAATGCGTCCGCGCCTTGGGCAGCTCGAACTGATTCAAGGCCTGCATGCCCTCGGCGTATGCCTGATATGCCGCAATGCTGTTGGTCCCCACGATACCGGCACCGCCGCCGGCCGGCGTTGCGACGTTCAGCACTTTTTGCGACAGCTTGCCGAACATCGACATCATCGAATCCGGGACGCTCGTTTCCTCGCGGACGGATCGCAGTCGCTGCCCAGTCTTTACATCGAAGATCTTGGCGTTCACGGTGGTGCGGTTTCCCAGCTTGATCACGTCGCCCATCACCAGCCGGCCGGCGCCGGCGCGTTTGGCGACGGCGATCCCGGCGTTCAGCGCCAGCGACTTTGCGGCGGACGCACCGGGGACTTCGCGCATGTAGTCCGCCACACGCTCGTCGTCGATCACGCGCAGGTCGGTCCACCGCGACATGCCCAAGTACAACAGGTTTACGCTGCCGGCGCGCAGCCATTCGGCGTCCTGACTGCCGTTCAGATTGTCGAAGGGAACGACGATCCACGTGCGTTCGTCGAGCGGCGGATCGCGTCGCGGGGTGGCCGCCACCGCCTGCGTACGGCACGGCGGTGAAGAGCCGTCAGTGCACTGGCCGTACGCTGATTGGGCCGCCGCAGCGACGGTGATTGTCGCCAGAACTGTAAGCTGCGGCAGGCGGTACATCATGCGTTGAAACTAGGGTGCATGGGAGCGAATTGTCATCCTGCTCAGGGTGACAACGTGGTTCCTACAACCCGTAGACGCGCGCGGCATTCCCGCCGAGGATCTTCGCCTTGTCGGCGTCGGAGATGGTCAGACCGCGCAGCGCGGCCAGCATCTTGGGAATGCTGCCGATCATATGCGGGTAATCGCTGCCCGCCAGAATCTGCGACGCGCCCGCAAACTTGATGGCCAGATCCAACGCGTTCGCGTCGAAGTTGACGGTGTCGTAGTGCCAGGTCTTGAGGTACTCGCTGGGTGGGTGCTTGATGTTGGCGCGGCACTCGGAGAACGCGTGAAAGCCGCGGTCGAGCCGCTCGGCCAAGTAGGGGATCGCGCCGCCGAGGTGGCCCAGCACCCACTTGATGCGCGGGAACCGCTCGGGCACGCCGCTGAAGACCAGGTGCGCCGCCGCGAGAGTCGTGTCCATCAGAAAGCCGACCAGCGGCATGAGCCAGAATTCCTTCATGGCCTCCACGCCCAGTGGATGCGTGGGGTGGATATGCAGCACCGCCCCCTTGTCGTTGGCGTATTCGTAGATCGGCCAGAAGCGCTTGTCCGCCAATGCGACGCCGTTGACGTTCGAGAACAACATCGCACCCGGCAGCTTCAGCTGCTCCATCGCGCGGCGCAGTTCCTTCACCGACGCGGCCGGCGAATTCAGCGGCAGCGTCGCGAGCGCGGCGAATCGCGGGCCACGCTCCGCGACAATCCCTGCGAACGCGTCGTTGACCATGGACGCCATCTTGGCGGCGAAAGCCGCTTTCTCAACGTGCGTGCCCGGCGTGGTCAGTGTGATCACCTGCGTGTCCACGCCGTGCTGCTCCAGCACCGTGTGACGATACGCGATGTCGCGGTGCCCCGGCACGGCGACGTTGTAGTCGCCGGGGTAGTGGATGTGCGGGTTTCCATCCTTTCCAGTGGTGACGCGGACCACGCTCTTCTTGGAGCGCAGCGCGTCGAGGTATGCCGGCGGATAGAAATGGTTGTGTACGTCGATGACCCTCATCAATTGCTCCGGTGCTTTGCGGTACGGCGCGTCCAGATCCAGTAGACGGGCAGGCCGGCCGCGACCAGGGCCAGCCCTGAGAAGCTCTCGGCCGGCTGAGTAGTGATCTGATGCAGGACGATCGCCGCCGACGACAAGACGAAAATACCCGGCAGGACCGGGAATCCCCAAACACGGTACCTGGGCTGATAGCCGGGCCGTTTGCGCAGGAAGAAGAGGCTCGCGGCCACCAGCGCGAAGAACACCCACTCGGTGTAGATCACGCGCGTGAACAGCGCCCGGTAACTGCCGGTCATGACCAGCACCACGGACCACACGCCCTGGAGTACGATGGCGACGTGCGGCGTACGATAGCGCGGGTGCAGGGCGCCGGCCCATTTGAACAACAGGCCATCCTGCGCCATGGTCAGGTACACACGCGGGCCCGCGAGAATGATGCCGGTCATCGCGCCGAGTGTGGAGAGCACCACGAGGGCTGAGAGGGCGCGCCCGCCGCCTGAACCGGCCACGGCGTCGGCGAAATCGGCCGCTACGCGCGTTGAGTTCGAAACCGTGTCCCGCGGAAGCACCGCGAGATACGCGGCGTTGATTCCGATATAGGCGACGGTCACCACGACGGTCCCGATCAGTAGCGCACGCGGGATGGTACGCGCGGCGTCCTTGGTTTCGTCGGCAGTGTACGTCACCATGTGCCACCCGCCATAGGCGAACAGCCCCGCGGCTGTGGCGGTGGCAACGGCACTGATCGTGACCCGTGACTCGTGACTCGGCGGGGGCGACACGACGACGCCGTTCGCGACAACGTACCACGCCCCTGCCGCGATGATTGCAATAACGGCGACGAGCTTGACTGCCGTGAAGAAGGTCTGAAGCGCGCTGCCGTGCCGTACGCCCACGTAGTTCACGGCGGACAGCACCACGATTGCGCCGGCGCCGGCCAGGCGCGCTCCGAACTCGTCCAACGGCACGAAATGGCCCACGTATCGGCCGAACACGTTGGCGATCGCGGCGATGATGCCGCTGTGCATCACCCAGAACATCGCCCAGCCCCACAAGTACGCCACCGCTGGCGAGTACGCCTCCCGCAGGAACACGTATACGCCGCCGGTGCGGGGAAATGCCGACGCCAGTTCCGCGCACACCAGCGCGCCGATCAGGGTCAGGAAGCCGGCCAATGCCCACACGAGCAGGACGCCGGACGTCGTGGGAATCGCGCCCGAAACCACCGACGGCTGCACGAAGATCGATGCGCCGATGATGGTGCCGATTACCAGTGCTGTCGCGCGCGGCAAGCCGATCGCGTGAACCAGCCCTGGACGGTTCGGGTCGATGGTCATGGGCCCCTGAACTTACGGGACCGTCCTCTCGCGGCGAGTGCGACGTGCACAAGGCAACGAAAGGGCCTCAGGATTTGTCTCAACGTTACGCATCTTCGCGGGGTATAATGAGATAAGCCCCGCTGAGTTACGCGGCACGCGAACCCCGGCTGCGAGACGGATGGCCACGTCCCTCGAGAGCGCGTTCCAACTGTTGTTCAAGTATCGCCCGGCCGTGTTTGCCGAAGGGGACCTCGCGTTCGGTGTCGCGGGTCCAATTGCGT
The DNA here is from genome assembly GCA_038060705.1 of Gemmatimonadota bacterium. GTDB lineage: Bacteria > Gemmatimonadota > Gemmatimonadetes > Gemmatimonadales > Gemmatimonadaceae > DASPMP01. Next base: position 25,146 of record JBBTFS010000024.1, on the reverse strand, counting down.
TGGCGCTCGCGGCGGTCGCGGTCGCCGGCGCCGTGGCGATCACCACGTACTGGCGCGTGACGATGGCCAGCACTCTTCGCGATCGCGTCGTGCTGGGTGCGCTGCGAACCGCGGCCTTGCTGCTCGTTTTGTTCTGCCTGTTCCGGCCCATGCTGTTGCTCTCCGCGCCGGTGCCTCAGAAGAACTTCGTTGGCGTCCTGATCGACGACTCGCGCAGCATGCAGATCGCCGAACGGGGAACGGCAGCGCGCGCCGACGTCATTCGCGCCGTGCTGGGCAAGGGCGACAGCGCCTTGGTCGCCCGGCTCAAGGAGAAGTTCCGGGTCCGGCTCTTCCGGTTCGGGTCGTCGCTGGACCGCATGGAGGACCCCAAGATCCTCAAGTTCGACGCTCCCGAGTCGCGCGTCGGTGACGCCATCTCGTACGCGCGCCAGGAACTGGACGCGGTGCCGCTGTCCGGGCTCGTCGTGCTGAGCGACGGTGCGGATAACGCCAGCGCCGCCGTCGGAGACGAGCTGCTCTCGCTCAAGGCCCGCTCGGTGCCGGTGTTCACGGTCGGCATCGGCGCCGAGCGTTTCGAAAACGACGTTGAAATCGAACGCGTCGAACTGCCGCGCCAGGTGTTGCAGGGTTCGTCCTTCATTGCGACCGCTCTGGTGCGCCAGCGCGGCCACAATCGAGCCAGGGTGCCGCTCGTCGTCGAAGACGAGGGCCGGACCATCGCGCGCGAGGAGATTGAGTTGCCGCCAGACGGTGCCGCCTCGCCGGTGCGCATTGCCGTGACGGTCCGCGACCCCGGCCCGCGCGCCCTTCGTTTCAGTATTCCGCTCCAAACCGGCGAGCAGGTGACCCAGAACAACGAGCGCCGGGCGCTGCTGGATGTGCGGCGCCGCCGGGAGAAGGTCCTATATATAGAAGGGGAGCCCCGCTACGAGGTTCGCTTCGTGCGCGAGGCGGTAGAGGCGGATACCAACCTCCAGCTGGTGCTGCTCCAGCGCACGGCGGATAACAAGTACCTGCGGCTCAACGTGGACGGGCCGGCTGAGCTTGCGACTGGCTTTCCCACGAGCCGCTCCGAACTCTTCAAGTACCGTGCGATTGTGCTGGGGAGCATTGAAGCCAGCGCCTTCTCGCAGGAGCAGCTGCGCATGCTCGCGGACTTCGTGAACGTCCGCGGTGGCGGCATGCTCTTCCTTGGCGGACGCAGTTCCTTCGGCGAAGGTGGCTACTCCGGAACGCCGCTGGCCGACGTCCTGCCGTTCTACATCTCCGGCGACGCCGTGCCCGATTCACTGACGCCATTCGCCGAGCTGCAGGTGCGCGTCACGCCGGCGGGCATGATGCACCCCGTGACTCAGCACGCGGCACCGTCAGCGGCAGGCGCCAAGGGCGCTTCACCGATCGTGACTGTGCCCGTGACCAGCGTGAACAAGGTGACGCGACTCAAACCAGGCGCGGTGTCCCTGATGGAGGGCTTGGCCGGTCGCAACCGGCAGCCGGTGCTCGCGTTCCAGCGCTATGGCCGCGGGTTGTCCGTCGCCATGCCGATCCAGGACTCGTACCTGTGGTACATGAGTGCCGACGTGCCGGTGGAAGACGTCGCCTTTCGCACGCTCTGGCGGCAACTGTTGCGCTGGATCACGAGCGACACGCCTGACCTGCTGCGCGTCTCCACCTCGGAGAGCCGTGTGCGGCCCGGTGGCGCCGTGGTGATTCGCGCCGAGCTGGTGGACAGCGGCTTTGTCCGTCGCAACGATGCCAAGCTCGTCGCGCAAGTACGCGCGCCGTCGGGTGCCTTGAAGCACGTGACAATGGAGTGGGTGGTGGATCGCGACGGCGAGTACCAGGCGTCCTATGCGTCTGACGAAGCCGGTCTGCACACGATCAGAGTGGCAGCCACCGGTACCCTGAAGACCGAGCACGTCGTCGAGGACTCTACGTTCGTTGCCGTGGCTGATCTCAACTCGGAGTTCTTCGGTGCTGAAATGCGGCGGCCGCTGCTGCAGCGCATCGCGGACGAAACTGGCGGCAAGTTCTACACGCCCGCGACGATGAACAAGCTGCCCGAGGACATCGCCCTCACCAAGCGCGGCGTCACGGTCATCAGCCAGATGGATCTCTGGGACATGCCCATCATTCTGGTGTTGTTGGTGGGCCTGCTTTCGGCCGAGTGGACGTATCGGCGTCGCCGGGGGCTTGCGTGATCCGGGCGTACGCGGCGTTGGGCCTGCTGCTGTTCGCGTGCGCGTCAGTGGGCGCACAGACGCGGCTCGTCATCGTGAGCGGGCTGGGTGGCGCGCCGAAGTACACGAAGGAGTTCGCGAACCTGGCCAATGCGATGGCCAAAGCGGCGAAGGAGCGTGCCGGCTTGCCGGATTCGTCCATCGCATGGTACGGGGATCCTGCGGCCCCGAAGAGCGGGTGGTTTCGCGGCCCCGCACTGCGCGACACTCTGGAGCACGCGCTCGCGTATCTCGCGACACGGCCGGCTGCCGAACAACTGGTGCTGGTGCTGATTGGACACGGCAGCGGGGAAGGCGAAGAGACTCGCATCAGCCTTCCGGGTCCTGACCTCAGTGCCAAGGACTTCTCACGCATCCTGGCACGATTCGGCGCGAGACGCGTTGCGTTCGTCAACCTCACCAGCGCCAGCGGCGACATGATGTCTGTGCTGGCGGTGCCGGGCCGCGTGGTTGTCACCGCGACCAAGAGCGCGTTCGAGCGCAACGAGTCGCACTTCGGCGAGTATTTCGTCGCCGCGTTCGCCAAGGACGGCGCCGACACCGACAAGGACAATCGCGTATCACTGCTCGAAGCGTTCAGCTACGCCGAACTCGAGACGGCGCGCCTCTACGAGACTGACGGTCGCCTGGCTACCGAACACGCGCAGATTGCGGATGCGAGCGGCGTCGCCCGCCAGTTCTTCCTCTCGCCGGGCGCGCTGCAGCGCGGCTCCGCGGACGCGCGCCTCAACGCGCTCTACTCCGAACGCTTTGCGCTGGACGAACAGATCCAGGCGCTCAGGAAGAAGAAGGCGGCGATGGCGGAGGACGCGTACTGGGCGGAAGCAGAGCGGCTCATGGTCGCGCTCTCCCAAAAGGCGCGGGAGATTCGGCAACTGGAGAGGGGATCGTGATGAACGGCTGTACGCTGTACTTCGCACTCACGGTACTCTGTCTCTCCGGTGCGGGGCTATCGGCGCAAGCAGACTCCCTTACGCGCAGAGTGGAGGCCGCGGTGACGCAGTACGATCGCGGCGATCGCGAGGGCGCCAATCGCGAGTTCCAGACGTTCATCGACATCTACAATGCGCGCGCCGACCGGCTCACCAGCGCGGAGTTCGTGGCGGTTGCCCGCGCGGTGACGTACCTGGGCGTGGACGACCCGCAATTGTTCAAGGACGCGCTCAAGGCATACGATCGCGCCATCGCCGCGGACCCGGCCAACCTCGACGCCCGCGTGCGGCTCGGTGAGCTCTTCATCGCCAAATACAACGGCACCGAGGCCAAGCGCACGCTCGTCGAGGCGCTGCGCGGCAACCCAATGCACGTGCCGGCGCTCGTCGCGGACGCGCGTCGGCGCGACTTCGATGGCGAAGGTGGCGCCGACACGCTCCTGTTGAAGGCCCTGGAAGTCGAGCCGGAAAACGTTCGCGCGCGTGTGTTGCGGGCGCAGTTTCTTGCCGATGTCGAGGACTTCATGGGTGCCGCGCGTGAGGCCGATCGCGCGCTTCGCGCCAACGGTGATGACGGCGAGGCGCTCGCGTTTCGTGCGGCACTGTATCGAGTCGCCAACGATTCCGTCGGCTACGCCGAGCTGCGGCGCCGGTACGCCGCACTGTACCCGAAGGAAGCCGGCATCCAGGTGGCGACCTCAACACTCCTTTCGCGGGTGCGTCAATACGGGCTGGCGGCCACGGTGGCGCGTGAAGGCACGCAGGTGGACGCCAAGAACTGGCGCGCGCATGCGATGCTCGGCTCGAACCTGCTCCGTCTGGGCGACGTTCCGGCGGCTCGTGCCAGCCTCGACACGGCATTCAAAGGCGACCCTTACGACCTCTGGACCAAGAACACGCTCGACCTGCTGGACACGTTCGGTCAGTACGACCACGCGTCCACCGACAAGTTCCGTTTCATGATCGAGACCACCGAGTCCGGCGTGCTCTCCCTGTATCTCACGGAGATCCTCGACAAGGCGTATTCCACGTTCCAGAAGCGTTACGCGTTCACGCCGTCCGGGCCGGTGCGGGTCGAGGTGTACCGCAGTCACGCGGATTTCTCGGTGCGCACCGTAGGATTGGCGGGCATTGGTGCCCTCGGCGTGAGCTTCGGCAACGTCATCGCCTTCGACTCGCCAGCGGCCAAGGACGCCGGACCGTTCAATTGGGCGTCCACGGCGTGGCACGAACTCGCCCACACCTTCACCCTCGGCGCGTCGGACATGCGCGTGCCGCGTTGGTTGTCCGAGGGGCTCTCGGTCTACGAAGAGCGGCGCGGACGGCCCGGTTGGGGCCAGAACGTATCGCCGGCATTTCTCAAAGCGTTTGAGGAGAAGAAACTCGTGCCCGCGAGCCGCCTGAACGACGGCTTCGTGCGGCCCGCGTATCCACAGCAGGTCATCTTCTCGTACTACCAAGCTTCGCTGCTCTGCGAAATGATCACACGGGACCTCGGCGAGCAGGCGCTGTCACTGATGCTGGCAGCCTACCGCACGGGGCAGTCCACCGAGCAAGTGTTTCAGCGCGTGCTCAAGATGGATCCCGCGACGCTCGACCGCCGCTTCGAGATGTACATGCGCGAGCGCTTTGGCAAGGCAATGGCCGCGGTCAGCGATCGCGAGGTCAACGTCGAGCAGTACATGGCGCCGGATCAACTGATCGCACGCGCGGATGCCCGGCCCGACAACTATTGGCTCCAGGTCACCGTTGGTCGCGCGCTGATCCAGCGCCGCGAGCAGGTGCGCGCCATTCCGATTCTCGAGCGTGCGCGCGCGCTCTTTCCGGATTACGGCGGCGCCGATGGCGCGTATCCCGCCCTCATGCGCGCACGACAGGCCAACGGCGACATCCGGAGCGCCGCCGTTGCGCTCGGTATCGCTGCGAGCCTCGGCGACATGCCGTACGAGATGCACCTCACACTCACGGACTTGTGGCTCGAGGCTGGCGACACGGTCAAAGCCGCAGGCGCGCTCGAGAGCGCCATGTTCATGAATCCGTTCGAGATCGTGCAACACGAGCGCTTGGCACACCTGATGACAGTCGTCGGCGACATGCCGCGCGCGGTTCGGGAGCGGGCCGCCGTCGTCGCCCTGAATCCGGTGGACAGAGCCGAGGCGCTGTTTCGTCTGGCCATCGCGCAGCGTGATGCCGGCGATGCGGCGAATGCCAAGCGCAGCGTGCTGCGCGCGCTGGAAGTGGCGCCGCACTTCGAGCGTGCCCAGCATCTGCTCCTGGCCATCGTGGAGAAGAAGCCATGAGGGCGCGCGCACTTGGCATAGCACTGGCACTCCTGCCGGCGGCCGCGGACGCGCAGCGGCGCGGCGAGTACGGCATGGGTCGTGCCTTTGGCGATCCCAACGAGTTCTACATGCCGCGGGCGTGGGCTGGCAACGCTACGTATGACGGGCGTTTCACTTTCGCGCGCATCAAGTACCGTGGCACCGGCCGGGGCGCGGGGTGGGCGCACGACTATCCACGCGCCGAAGTGCACTTCATGCGCATCATGCGGAGCATCACGACGATTCGCCCATTCATCGAAGCGGGTCCGATCGTCGGGAGCAACATTCTGGCGCTCGACGACCCTGAATTGATGAAGTATCCCGTGGCGTATCTGTCGGAGCCGGGCGGATGGTTGCCCACCGACAAGGAGGTCCTGGGCCTGCGGAACTACCTGCTCAAGGGCGGCTTCCTCATCGTGGACGACTTCGACGGCGGAGGCATGCAGCAGGACTGGTTTCAGTTTGTCGAGCAGATGCGGCGCGTGCTGCCCGGTTCGCGCATCGCCGAGGTGCCGAAGTCGCACGCGATCTTCGATTCGTTCTTCAGGATTGATTTCGACAAACTGGTGGCCTACCGCACGGGCGGAACGCCCGGCTATTTCGGCGTCTTTCAGGACAACGATGTGCGCAAGAAGGTGATGGTGATCATCAACTACAATCAGGACATCGGCGATTACTGGGAGTGGTCTGACCGCGGGTTCAACGTTGTGCCGTCCAACGAGGCGTACAAACTCGGCGTCAATTACCTCATTTACGCTTTGACTCACTGATGACCGTTCGCGTTCGATCGCTTCTCTTTGTGTTGCTGTTGCCGATGCTGGCGCCCGTAGCCGAGGTCTCGGCTCAGCGTCGCGGTCGCGGCAACATTCAGGCGATGCTTGGTGACCCCAACGAGTTCTACACGCCGCCGGAGTTTCGTGGCAACGCCAAGTATGACGGGCGGTTCACGTTCGCGCGCATCAAGTACCGCGGGTTCATGTGCTTCCAGCGCGAAGGTCCGGGCTGGTCGCATGACTATCCCCGGGCAGAGTCGCACTTCATGCGCATCATGCGTGCGGTCACGGCGATGCGGCCGTTTGTCGAACACGACGGCATCGAGGGCGGCAACATCATCGCGCTCGACGATCCCAACCTGTTCAAATATCCGGTCGCGTACCTCTCCGAGCCGGGCGGCTGGCGGCCGACGGGTGCCGAGGCCGCGGCGTTGGGGAAGTACCTGGCGAAGGGTGGCTTCCTCATCGTGGACGATTTCGAGGAGAACTGCTCGGGCGACGGCGACATGGCGAATTTCGCCGCAGTCATGGGTCAGGTGCTGCCCAAGGGCAAGATCATGGAAGTGCCGGCATCTCATCCGATCTTCGACTCGTTCTACAAGATTGACTTGGGCCTCCTCGGTGGTGGTCGGCGCTCGCAGGCAACCTGGCTAGGAGTCTTTCAGGACAACGATCCCAAGAAGCGCCTCATGGTCATCGCCAACTACATGAATGACATCGGCGAGGCATGGCAGTGGTCGGATCAGGGTTTCAACATCGCGCCGACTAACGAAGCGTACAAGCTGGGCGTCAACTACATCATCTACGCACTCACACACTGACCTTCAACGAGCCCAACGTGACTCTGACGATGCCTGAAGGAACTGCAACGAGCGGCGACGATGTCGCACTGGCCGAACGTCTCAAGCGCGGATATGACGACATGCGCAAGGAGATCGCCAAGCTCATCGTCGGTCAGGACGATGTGGTGGAGTTGGTGTTGCTGTCGCTCTTTACCGGCGGCAACAGCCTGATCGTCGGGGTGCCCGGCCTGGCCAAGACGCTGCTCATCAACACGGTGGCGCAGGTGCTCGACCTCAAGTTCTCGCGCATCCAGTTCACGCCGGACCTGATGCCCGGCGACATCACCGGCACCGAGATCATTCAGGAGGATTCCAGGACCGGCCAGCGCAAAATGCAATTCGTGCCCGGTCCGATCTTCGCGAACATCATCCTCGCGGACGAGATCAACCGCACGCCGCCCAAGACGCAAGCCGCGCTGCTCGAGGCGATGCAGGAGCATCGCGTGACGGTGCAGGGGCAGACGTATCCGCTGGCCGAGCCGTTCTTCGTGTTCGCCACGCAAAACCCGATCGAACTCGAGGGCACCTACCCACTGCCGGAAGCGCAGATCGATCGCTTCATGTTCGAGATCATCATTGACTATCTGAGCGAGGACCAGGAGGTGGACGTCGTGCGGGCGACGACGTCGATCATGAAGCACCGATTCAACCGCGCCGTGAGCGGCGCCGACATCATCGCGTTCCAGGAACTGGTCCGTCGTGTTCCGGCGGCCGAACCCGTAACTCGCTACGCGGTGAACCTGGCGCGCACCAGCCGTCCCGGTCCCAACGCGCCGGATTTCATCAAGGAATGGGTGTCGTACGGCGCCAGCGTTCGCGCGCCGCAGCACCTTATCCTTGGCGGCAAAGCGCGTGCGCTCATGCACGGCCGCTTCCACGTGAGCTTTGATGACATCAGGGCGCTGGCTCAGCCAGTGATGCGCCACCGCATCATCCGAAACTTCCATGCCGAGTCGGAGCGGATGACCACGGACAAGATCGTGGAGCTGCTTCTAGCGCACGTTCCCGTGCCGAAGTCGGGGCTGTAGCGCGCGCCAGATGACCGCGCCGACGCATGCCCCGGGCGCGCAACTGCTCGATCCTTCGGTCCTCGCGAAGATCAGCAGCCTCGAGTTGCGTGCGCGTGCGGTCGTCGAGGGTTTCATCCAGGGCCTGCATCGCGCGCCGCATCTCGGTGCGTCCACGGACTTCGCCGAGCACCGGCCCTACATGCCGGGCGACGACACGCGCCGCATCGACTGGAAACTCTACGCTCGCAGCGACCGCTACTATGTAAAGGAGTTCGAGGCGGACACGAACACCAACCTCGTCGTTTTCCTCGACGTGTCGCGCTCGATGCTGTACGGGACCAAGCTCCAGTACGCGTGCACACTGGCGGCCTGCCTCGCGTACTTCTCAAGCCTTCAGCGCGATCGCGTGGGCCTGGCCACGTTTGCCAACAGCGTCGTGGACTACGTGCCGCCGTCCGTCAAGCACCTGCGCCTTGTGCTGCACTCTTTGGACCACGCGGAACGCAGCGTTCCCAGAGCGGCGGCGTCGCCGACCCGGTTGCGCTCGATCTTCCAGCGACTGTCGGACACCGTCCGGCGGCGCAGCATGGTGGCCGTCATCTCCGACTTCTATGAAGAACCGGACGACGTTGTATCGGCCATCAACGTGCTGCGCGGACGCGGCAACGACATCATGGCGCTCCACGTCCTGGAACCCAGTGAACGTACGTTCCCGTTCACCGAGTCCAGCAATTTTGTGGACCTCGAATCTGACGAGAAGATGCCGGTGATCCCGGAGTACCTCCGCGAGGGCTATCAGAAGGTGATTGCGGAGCACATTGCCACCCTCGGGCGCCGCTTGGTGGGGCAGGGCGTGGACTACGCCCACTTCGACACGTCGCAGCCGATGGACAAGGCGCTCTTCGCATACCTCGGTGCGCGCAGCCGCATCGAGCGCACGCAGAAGGTGGGCTGATGGGCATCCTCGCGCCCGCCTTCCTCGCCGGGTTGCTCGCGATCGCGATTCCGGTCCTGATCCACATGATCAACCGCGAACGGCGCGAGACCATCGCGTTTCCGTCCCTCATGTTTTTGCGCAAGGTCCCGTACAAGTCGGTGCGGCGCCAGAAACTGCGCCACCTGCTGCTGCTCGCGCTCCGCTGTCTCGCGGTGGCCATCGTCGTCGCTGCGTTCGCGCGGCCGTTCTTCGAGCGTCAGTTGGCGGCCGCGCCTACGGCAACTGACGGACGCGAGGTCGTGATTCTTCTGGACCGGTCGTACAGCATGGGCCTGGGTACGCGCTGGTCGCGCGCCACCGCGGCGGTGCGGACTGTCGCGAACGACATTCGAGCCACCGATAGGGTGTCCGTCATCGCGTTCGACGCCACGGCCGCCCAGGTCGTCGAGCCCACGGCCGATGCCGCTCGCGTGGAGCGCGTGGTCTCGACGCTCAGACCCACCAGCGCGCCCACCCGGTTCGGGCCGGCGTTCCGCATGGCCGCGCAGATTCTCACGTCGTCGGAACAGGCTCGGCGCGAGATCGTGCTCGTCTCGGATTTCCACCGCATCGGCTTCACGCCCAACGACGAGGTCGCCCTGCCGCTGCGGACCACGGTGAAAACAGTCGATGTGTCGCGCGGCGAGTCTGGTGACGCCGCCGTGGCGAACGTGGCTGTGGCGCGGCAACGCACCGGCGACCGCGTGCGCGCGACCGTGACGGCGCGCATCGCCAACCTTGGCACCGACACGCGCACCGTGGACGCCACGCTGGAACTGGCGGGCCGCCCGGTGGGCACGCGTGCGGTCCGCGTGGGTCCACGCGCCACCGCGCAGGTCGTGTTCCCCGCGGCGCCCGTGTCGGCGGCCGCGACGCGCGCGGTGGTGCGCATCACGCGCGACTCGCAGCCGGCCAACGACGCTTTCCACTTCACCGTCGCCGAAGACGTCGGTGCTTCCGTGCTCATCATCGAGCCGCCGGGCGCGCGCGCCAACCAGAGCTTGTTTGCCACGCGCGCGTGGGGTGTCGCGGACGACCCGGCGGTGCGCGTCGACACGCGCTCGTCGTCGGTGCTGACGCCGGCGGACATGCGGGGCCGATCCCTGTTCGTCCTGAACGAAGCCGACCTGCCGGCGGGCGCGATGGGCGAGCAATTGCGCCAACAGGTTCGTGCCGGCGCGATCCTGCTGGTCGTGCCGGGAGAGCGCGGCGCCGTGGGACTCACGCCCGAGTGGCGCGCTGAACTGCCCGCCAGCGTGGGTCCCGCCAGTGATCACATCGGACGCTGGGCGTCCGTGGACTTCAGCAACGCCCTCTTCGAGCCCTTCAAGACGACCGGACGCAGCGACTTTTCGTCGGTGACGCTGAGGCGGTATCGCGCCCTCAACGTCGTCAACGGCGGTGCGGTGATCGCGCGCCTCGACGACGGTGCGCCGCTCCTCGCCGAACGTCCCGTAGGAACGGGACGGATCCTCATGTGGGCGCTGTCGCTGGACGCTAACTGGACCGACGCGCCATTCCATCCGCTTTGGGTGCCTCTGCTGCACCAATTGGCTCGGCGTTCGATTGCCGGCAGCGAGGTGCGCTCCTGGTTCACGGCGCCGCACGTGCTGGACCTGAGCCGCGAGGGCGCTGTGGTCGTCGAGTCTCCATCGGGCCAACGCACGCGGATCAGCCCTGATTCCGCGCCACGTTTCGTTGAGTTGCGTGAACGCGGCTTCTATGAGGTCCGAAGCGGCGCTACCGCGATTGGAGCCGGACGGCCCGTGGCGGTCAACGTGGACTTGTCCGAATCCGACCAATCGCACTTCGATCCCGCTGAGCTGGTCGCCGCCGTGACGGCGCGCGGAGAGCGTAGCGCGGCCAGGGTCAACGACGCAGTATTCGAGGGAACGGCGCAGGAATTGGAACGGCGGCAGGCGGTTTGGTGGTATCTGTTGTTTGCAGCCGTCCTGTTGCTGGCCGGCGAAACCATGTTCTCGAACCGGTTGTCGCACCGCGCGCTACGGCCGCCGACGACCGGAACAAGTGAGGGAACGCAACATGCCTGAGACGAGCGCGGCCCAGGTCTTCGACGTCGTCGAAAGCGTCCGTCGGCGGTGGCGTCTGGCACGTGTGCTCCGCGGCAGTGCTGTCGTGGTGGTGAGCTTGGTCGTGCTGCTTCTGACCGCGGCATTCCTGCTCGACGCCGCGAGTTATGCGCCGTCCGCGGTGATCGCGGCGCGCGTCCTCGCATCAATGGCTGCGATTGCACTGATCGGTTGGTTCATCGTGCGCCCGTTCCTGCCGCGCCCGCGGCACGAGCAAGTGGCCCTCTACGTCGAGGAACATGAGCCGTCGCTGGAAGGCGCACTCGTGTCCGCGGTGGAAGTGTCCAAACGGCCAGGCGAGCATGTCGGCCCGGGGTCCATAGGCGCGCTGGTCCGGCGCATGGCCCTGGAGCGCACGCACGCCATTGACGATGGCCGCCGCGTGGACGCCAAAGGCATGCTGCGCGCGGTGATGACCATCGCCGGTGCGGTTGTGGTCCTCGTCACCGTGCTCACGCTCAGTGCCGATCGTCTGCGCCACGGGCTGCGCGCGCTCTTGGTGCCGTGGGAAAGCGCCGAAGCGGTCAACCCGTTCCGCATCGACATCAAGCCGGGCGACGCCACCATCGCCAAGGGTGGCAGCGTCCTCGTCACCGCGCGCGCCATCGGCTTCTCCGCGGAAGGCGCGGAGCTCTGGATGCGGACGAGCGACACGGCGCAGTGGACGCACATCCCGATGACGGGCGACAGCTCGGACAACTTCACGGCTCGCGTGCTCGACATCGGCGTCCCGACGCAGTACCTCGTGGAAACCAGCGGCCTGCGCTCGCGCACGTTCCGCTTGTCAGTCGCCGATCTGCCGTACGCCAGGCGCATCGACCTCGAGTACCGCTTTCCCACGTACACCGGGCTTACAACACAGAAGGCTGACAGCACCGGCGACATCGCGGCGCCCGCGGGAACCATGGTGCGCATTCGCGTCACGCCCACGCTGCCCACGCCGGGCGGACGCATCGTCGTTGACGGCGGCGACACGTTGTCGCTTTCACCGATGTCGGACGGGACGCTCATCGCGATGCTGCGCGTCTCCAGGACCGGCTTCTATCGCGTCGAGCTTTCCGGCCCACGCGGCGACCTGCTCACCGCGTCGCTCAGCTATTCCATCGACGTCATTCCGGATCGGCCGCCCACCGTGCGTTTCATCAAGCCGGGTCGCGACCAAAAGGTTCTGGCCGTGGACGAGGTCTACACCGAGGCGCGCGCCGAGGACGACTACGGCGTCGCCAAGCTTGAGGTCGTGTACTCGGTCAACGGCGGCGACGAAAAGTCAGTCCCGCTCTCGCAGGCCACGTCCCGCGTCATCCGCGACATCGCCGCCGGCCACACGTTCATGCTGGAGGACTACAAGCTCCAGCCCGGCGATGTCGTGTCGTACTACGCGCGCGCCACTGATAACGACGCCGTTGCCGGCGCCAAGTCGGTCACTACCGACATCTATTTCCTCCAGGTCCGTCCGTACGCGCAGGACTATCGCCAGGAACAGCAGGCCGGCGGTGGTGGGGGCGGTGGTGGCGGCCAGCAGGACAACCAGGGTCGTCTCTCACAGCGGCAGCGCGAGATCATCGCCGGCACGTTCAACGCCAACCGCGATAGCACGACGCAACTGGCCTCGCAGTTCACTGAGGACGTGGCCACTCTGCGTCTCGCGCAGCAGAAACTACGGCAGGACGTTCAGGAGCTTCAGACCAACCTCGTCGAGCGCGGCGTTACCGAGTCCGACTCGGCGCTGGCGCGCATCGCGCAGATTCTGCCGCTGGCCGCGGCGGCGATGGACACGGCCGAGGCGATGTTGGGCAAGAATCGCGTGAAGGCGGCTCTCCAGCCCGAGCTGCGCGCCTTGCAGCAACTCCAGCGCGCCGAAGCCGAGTTCCGCAACGTGCGTGTCTCGATGGGACAGCAGGGTGGCGGCAGCGGTGGCGGCGGCGGTCAGCAGGAGCCGGAGGACCTGGCCGACATCTTCGAGTTGCGGCAGGAGCGCATGCGCAACCAGTACGAGTCGGTGCAGCGCGGCGAGGCGGACAGCGCCATGCAGCAGAATCAACAGGTGGACGCGACGGCCGAGCGCCTGAAGCAGCTCGCGGCTCGCCTGCAGCAGGAGAACGAGCGCGCCCGCCGCAAGGCGGACAGCCTGTCACGCGGTGCGGCGTCTGGCGCCAGTGGCGGTGATGCGCAGCGTCAGATGGCGCAGGAAGCCGAACAGGCGGCGCGCCAGCTCGAACGCTTGTCGCGTGAGCGTGAGTCGCAGAGTCTGGCCGAAGCCGCGCGTCGCCTGAACGAGGCCGCGTCCGCCATGCGGCAGGCGGCCGCCACGCCTGGTGCGCAAGGCAGTGCACAATCGCAAGCGGCGACGGACAAGTTGCGTGAAGCGCGCCGGCTCCTGGATCAGGACAAGGACTCGCGCGCCAAGGAGAAGTTCGATGACGCCGTGAACACCGGCCGTCGCCTGGCCGAGCAGCAGAAGCGCGTCAGCGACGACGTGGCCCGTGCGGCCAACGCCGCGGGCGGCGAGCGCGAGAGCATTCTCGACGACGTTGGCCGTCGCAAGGCCGCCATGGCAGACAGCGCCAAGGAGCTGGCCACCCGGCTCGACAACATGGCGCGCGAGTCACGCAAGGAGCAGCCGCAGGCGGCCAAGGAGATCGAGGAGGCCGGCGACACGCTCCGTGCGCGCCACATCGAGAGCAACCTGCGGGTGACGTCGAACATGCGTCGCTTCCCGCAGACCGACTGGCAGGGCAATGAAGTCGTGATCGGCGGGAGCATCGATCAGCTGAACAAGGCGCTGGAGGAGGCGCGTGCCGCGGCGCAGTCAGGTCGCGCGGCCGGCGACAGCGAACGCCGAAACGCCGAAGCCGTGGATCGCGCGCGTGATCTCGTGCGCGGCGTCGAGTCGCTCGACGAGCGCGCTCGCCAGCAGCAGGAGCAGCGCCAGGGTCAGCAAGGCCAGCAAGGCCAGCAAGGCCAGCAAGGCCAGCAAGGCCAGCAAGGCC
>JBBTFS010000024.1:0-10869 GCA_038060705.1 Gemmatimonadota bacterium | reverse complement strand
AAGGCCAGCAAGGCCAGCAAGGCCAGCAAGGCCAGCAAGGCCAGCAAGGCCAGCAGCAAATGGGGCAGGGTGGACAGCAGTCGCAACAGGGCGGCCGCCGAAGCACTTTCGGTCAGCCCGGCGGCGGCGGATTCAATCGCGAGTTGCGCGAGCGCATCAATGAAGCGCGCGCGCTACGTCGCGATCTCGCCAACCGCGGCGTTGACGTGAGTCAGCTCGATCGCGCCATCGGTCGCATGGAGGCGCTGGGCAGTCCGCTTACGCTCAGCGATCCGCGTGCCGAGAAGGAGCTCCGCACGCAGGTCGTCGAGGGCCTGCGCGCCTTCGAGTTCCAGTTGGGTGAGAAGTTCGGCATCCACTCCAACGAGCGCGTGCTTGTAGACCGCACCGGCGAGATCCCGGCGGAGTATCGCAAGTACGTCGAGGAGTACTACCGCTCGCTGGGTCGCACGAAACCGAAGTAATCCGCCATGCCTTGGCGACAGTGACCAACGAAGCGTCGGTGCAACAACGCCCTGCGACGTCCGACATCGACGTCTTTGGCCTCACGGACCGGGGCCTCGTGCGCAAGGAGAACGCCGATCACTTCTTCATCGGCAGCTTCCATCGCACGCTGCGCATCCACGCCACGTCGTTCCCCGCGGACGATATCGGCCCGCAGGAAACGGAGTCGCGCGGTTTCCTGTTCCTGGTGGCCGACGGCGTCGGCAGTCTCAGGGCGTCGGCCGAAGGAAGCGCGCACGCGCTGGCCGTGGTCACGAACCACCTTCTGCACGCCAGCGAGATCTGCTCCAACATGGCGCTGTCCGATCGCGAAGCCGCCATTACGGAACTCAAGACCGCGGTCAGTCGCGCGCACGAAGCGTTGCGCGGATTCGCCGAGCGGCAAGGCAAAGGTACGGCGGCCACGACCTTGACGATGTACGCGGCGTTCTGGCCGCTCGGCTTCGTGGTGCAGGTCGGCGACAGCCGCCTGTATCGTTTGCGCGGCGACAAGTTCGAGCGGCTCACCAACGACCAGACCATGGCGCAGATG
This sequence comes from Gemmatimonadota bacterium, assembly GCA_038060705.1. Taxonomy (GTDB): domain Bacteria; phylum Gemmatimonadota; class Gemmatimonadetes; order Gemmatimonadales; family Gemmatimonadaceae; genus DASPMP01. Next base: position 9,833 of record JBBTFS010000024.1, on the reverse strand, counting down.
ATGCTCGAGGCCGGCGTAATGACGACGGCTGAAGCCGAGGCGTCGCACCTCAAGCACGTTCTGTGGAGCGCGGTCGGGAGTCAGGAGGCCGTGCCGGAGGTACTCGTCACCGACCTCGACCTTCGCGACCGCACGCTGCTGTGTTCGGATGGGCTTACCAAGCACGTCAGCGACGACGAGATCAAGGAACACATGATGCGCGACCAGTCGTCCAAGGATCTCTGCCACGCGCTCGTCAACCTCGCGCTACAGCGCGGCGGCACCGACAACGTCACCGTCGTCAGCGGCCGCGTCCGCAAGACCTAGAAGAGCCCGACGACCTCGCCGCTCGGCAGCTTCGCGATTTTTTCGGCCGACGGTGCCTTTGACAAACCCGGCATCGTCATGATCTCGCCGGCTTTCGCGACCACGAAACCGGCGCCCGCGGCCGGCCACACGTCGTTGATCGTGATGCGGAAGCCGGACGGCCGCCCGAGGACGGCGGCGTCGTCGGTGAGCGAGTATTGCGTCTTGGCGATGCACACCGGCGTCTTGCTCAGACCGATGGACTCCAGGTATTCGATGGTGCGGTCGGCCGAGGACGAGTAGTCCACCCCGTCACCGCCGTACACCTTCTTCACGATGGTCTCGATCTTGGCCTTGATCGGAAGGTCTGCGGAATACAGCGGCTGGAAGTTCGCGGACTTTGTGTCGAGCGCGGCCAGCACCGCCTTGGCGAGTAGCTCGCCCCCGGCGCCTCCCTTCGAAAACACCTCGGTGAGCGCGACCGGAACGCCCTGCTTGGCCACAAAGTCCTCGACCATCTTGAGTTCCTTGTCCGTGTCGGCGTGATGACGGTTGATCGCCACCACCACCGGCACGCCGAACTGTCGCACGTTCTCGATGTGCTTCTGGATATTCGGCAGTCCGCGTTCCAGCGCGCCGAGATCTTCCTTGGTGAGCGACTTCTTGTCGGCGCCGCCCTGCATCTTGCACGAGCGCACGGTGGCGACGAGCACCGCCGCCTCGGGCTTCAACCCGCCGAAGCGGCATTTGATGTCGAAAAACTTCTCGGCGCCCAGGTCCGAGCCGAATCCGGCTTCGGTGACGACCAGGTCTGCCAGCGCCAAGGCCGAACGCGTCGCCAGGATTGAGTTGCAGCCGTGCGCGATGTTGCCGAACGGCCCCGCGTGCACAAAGGCCGGTCCGCCTTCCAGCGTCTGCACCAGATTCGGACGAATCGCGTCCGACAGCAGCAGCGCCATCGCGCCCGCGCTCTTCAGTTCGCCAGCGCGCACCGGCTTCTTGTTCGCGCCCGCCGTCGCGCCGATGATGATGCGCGCGAGGCGTGCCTCGAGATCAGCATAGCTGGTCGACAGCGCCAGAATCGCCATGATCTCGCTGGCGGGCACGATCACCCAGTGCTCCTCGCGCACGATCCCGTTCGCGACACCGCCAAGCCCGATCACCGTCTGGCGCAGCGCGCGGTCGTTCATGTCGATCGTTCGCGGCCACGTGATGCGCCGCGGATCGAGGTTCAGCGAATTGCCCTGCGTCAGGTGATTGTCCATCAGCGCCGAGAGCAGGGAGTGCGCGCTGGTGATGGCGTGGAAATCGCCCGTGAAGTGCAGGTTGATGTCCTGCATCGGCAGCAGTTGCGAGTATCCGCCGCCCGCCGCGCCCCCCTTCACGCCGAATACCGGGCCCAGACTGGGCTCGCGCATGCAGAGCACCGCGTTGCTGCCAAGCCGGCGGAGCGCCTGCGTCAGTCCAACCGTGACGGTGCTCTTGCCTTCGCCCGCAGGTGTCGGGTTGACGGCCGTCACAAGGACAAGCCGGCCCTTCACCGGTCGCTGAGAGATCTCCAGCGGGATCTTCGTCTTGTACTTGCCGTAGAGGTCCAGATCGTCCGCGCCCAGTCCCATGTCGGCGGCAACGTCGGTGATGGGCCGCGGTTTCGCGGCTTGCGCGATTTCGATGTCGGTCGGGAAGGACATGACCAAACCTAGTTGCTCGATTGCCGATTTCCGATTTCCGATTCCCAGCTCAACCGGCGATACGCTCTCTGTGGCTGTACACGTTGGCCGTCTTGCCGCGCAGCAGCCCCACGAGCGCGACGCCCGCGTCGTCAGCCATCTGGATGGCCAACGCGGTGGGGCGCGACACGGCTGCCAGAACGCCGACGTTTGCGGCGGCCGCCTTCTGGACCAGCTCGTAGCTGGCGCGGCTCGTCACCAGGAGGAATCCAGTACTCGCGTCCGTACCGGAGCGGGCCAACGCGCCGATCACCTTATCGAGCGCGTTGTGGCGGCCCACGTCTTCGCGCACGGTGTGCAGTGTGCCATCGGGCCGGGCCCACGCGGCGGCATGGATGGAGTTGGTCTCGCGATTCAACGGCTGGTGTCGGCCGAGCGCCTCGCCGGCTGAGAACAGGGCGCTCCGCGGGACCGTCAGCCGTGAACGCACAGGGAGCGACTCACGCAGCGCCTCGTCAATTACCTCCACCCCGCACAAGCCGCAGCCGGTGCGCCCAGCGAGCGTGCGGCCGCGCTCGGCGAGCCGCTCGGCGGCGTCGGGCGGAATCTCAATCTGGACCTCGATGCCGCGCGCGTATTTCACGACAGCCGTGCGTTTTACATCTGCGGCGCTCAGCACGATGCCCTCGCTCACCGAGAACCCGACCGCGAAGTCCTCCAGGTCCGCCGGCGTGCACATCATCACGACGTACGGCTTGGCGTTGTAGACGAGTGCGACGGGCACTTCAGCCGCGATGGACGCGTTCGCATCCTCGGCCGCGCTCTCACTCAGCCGCGCGAAATCATGCGCGATGGTTGGCGCGGAGTAGCCGAGTGCCTTGGCCGAGTACTTGGTCACGGTTTCGCGATCCAGTCCCCAGTCACCGGTCCCTAGTCCCCGGTCTTTCCGCCATGCACATACCGCCATCCAAACCGGCCCTTGATGCACAGGTTGCCGAGCGTGATCGGATTCTCCAGCGGTGACGTAGCCTTGAGGATCTCGCCGTCCTGGACGTGCAGCCGCAGCGTGCATCCCACGCCGCAGTACGGGCAGATCGTGTCGACGGTGGTGTGTTCGTCTTCCTTCCATGTCCCCGCGGCGCGCTCGTTGTATTCGCGGCTGGCCATCAGCGCGCCGGTTGGGCAAACGGCGATGCAGTTGCCGCAGTACACGCAGGCGGACTCGGGCAGCGGCACCGCGAACTCCGTCGAGATGCGTGCGTCGAACCCGCGGCCGGCGACGGCTATGGCGAACGTGTTCTGATGATCCGGTCCGCACGCCTCGACGCATTTGTAGCAGAGAATGCATTTGGCGTAGTCGCGCACGTACAGGTCGTTGTCGACCTTCGCCGGCTGTGCGATTGTTGCCGCGAACTCTGGGTTCGGCGGCTCGTGATGCCCCGGCGTGAGCGCATCGCGCTCTCCGGCCTTGGCCGGCGGCGCCGGCGGACCAAAGCGCTTGGGATTGGCGCCGTATTCGTCCATCCAGCGCGCCACGTTCTCCGTCGTCGACAGGTCCACCGACGAGCCCAGCATCTCCAGCACGAGCTTCCGGCTTGTGTCCACACGCTCGCTGCGGGTCTTCACCACCATGCCGGGCTCCACCTGACGTGAGCATGACGGCACCAGCACGCGAGCGCCATCCAGTTCCACCACGCAGATGCGGCACACGTTCACCGGGTGCAGCGTCTCCAGGAAGCAGAGAGTCGGAATCTCGATTCCAATCGTTGCGCACGCGCCCAGGATCGTGGTGCCTTCAGGCACACTCACCTGCTTGCCGTCGATCGTGCACTCCACCAGCGGTCGCTTGGCGTTCTTTCGATCGATCGCGTACAAACGGACGTCGGCTTTCGTGTCTCGGCCCTCGGCTCTTGGCGGCGCGGTCACTGGTAGATCCTCAGTCGGTGGATGGCAGATTCCACCGCACTGTATGCGGTTTGCCCCAAGCCGCAGATGGACGCGTCTTTCATCGCCATGCCGACGTCGTCGAGCAACGCCACTTCGCCCTTCATTCCGCCGCGCGCTTTGCCGGTCGCAATTCGGTGCAGCGATTCCTCCTGACGCACCGTGCCCACTCGGCACGGGACACACTGGCCGCAGGATTCATCGCGGAAGAATGCGGCGATGCGGAGGAGCAGCGGCTTCAATTCCGTCTGGCTGTCCACCACCATGAAGACACCCGAGCCGAGCGTGGCTTTTGCCGCGCGCGTGCCTTCGAACGTGAGCACCATGTCCAGTTCGTCCGGGCGGATGAAGACGCCGGCCGCACCGCCCAGGAGCACCGTCTGCACCTTGCGTCCTTTCGTGACGCCACCGGCCATCTCAAGCAGTTGCTTCGCCGTGATGCCGAAGGCCGCTTCGTAAAGCCCCGGCTTCCGCACTGACCCGCTGACGCAGAACAGGCGTGTGCCGGTGGACTGTTCCGTGCCGATCTTCGCGTATTCCGCGCCGCCCATCATGAGGATGTGCGGAACGTTCATCAGCGTCTCGACGTTGTTCACCACCGTCGGCTTTCCGAACAGGCCGGCCTGCACGGGGAAGGGCGGCTTGTTCCTCGGTTCGCCGCGCATGCCCTCGATCGAATTGAAGAGCGCCGTTTCTTCGCCGCAGATGTACGCGCCAGCGCCGCGGCGTATCTCGATGTCGAACTTCACGCCCTTGCCCAACACGTTGTCGCCAAGGAGTCCGGATTCGCGCGCCTGTGCGATTGCGTCACGCACACGTTCGTTCGCCAGCGGGTACTCGCCGCGCACGTACAGGTAGCCAAGCTCGCAACCGGTGGCGAAGCCGGCGATGGTCATCGATTCCACGAGCGCGAACGGATCCTCTTCCATAAGGACGCGATCCTTGAACGTGCCCGGTTCGGATTCGTCGGCGTTGCAGACCAGGTAGTGCGGCTGCGCAGGTTGCCTGGCCACCGCATCCCATTTACGCCCGGTCGGAAACGCCGCGCCGCCGCGACCCAGAAGCTTTGACGCAGTGACTTCCGCGATCACGCGCTCGGCGCCGACCTCGATTGCCTCTTTCAGTGCGTCGTAGCCGCCGCTCTTCCGATACGCATCGAGCGACGTGGGATCCACCTCCCCGACGCGCCTGGTCAGTAGGCGACGCTCGCCTGGGGCCGGTGGCGCACCGCCGCGAAACGGCGGGCTCACTGCGTCAGCAGGTGTACCGCTGCGAAGCAGCGGGCCAAGCGTGTCGAGAGTCGCAGATCCAACCATGCGCTCTGCAGGTTGCGGTCCAGCTTCCTGTAGTAAAGCAGCTGGAGCCTGATCACAGAGACCAAGGCACGGAGAGCGCATCCACGTGAACTCCGCCACCTCAACGTGATCGCCCTTCGGAGCGTGATAGGCCGGTCCCACCGCTCTCTCGAGATCCGCGATCAGCGTGTCCGCTCCGGCGCACTTGCACGCGATGTCGTCGCACACGTGCAACACACGCTTCGGCCGCGGCGTCGTGGAGAACAGCGCGTAGAACGTTGCCACACCCCAAGCGTCAGCGGGCGGCACCGAGAGTCGTTTGCAGACGTAGTTCAGCGCGCCTTCGCTCAGCCAGCCCACGCGCGACTGGGCCGCGTGCAGGGCAGGGAGCAACAGATGACGCATTGCGCGCGCCTCGTGTCCCCCGCGCGCCGTGTGCGTGTCGCGCACCGGATCGCGCACGCCACCATCCCAGCCTGAGGACGGGAGACCGAGCAGCGCGTCCACCGCGTCGCGCTCCTCGGTCGTTGGCGTTGCGTCTGAGAAGTGGAGGTCCATGGACTGGGAGAATGTACTCGGCCGCAAATGCCGCTGACTCGGCCGCTGCGCGGCCGAGAACCGTTGTCAGTGCGCGACCTTCACGACAGCCGTCGTCGCGCGCATTTGTGCGTGCCGTACGAACGCCTTCTCGACGCGCACCGCGCATGCCTTGAACTCGGCGGTCCCCGACTTGGGATCGAACTCGTCGATCGTGAGCACGTTGGTGGCCACCTGATCCGGGGAGTGCAGCGTCATGAAGACCAGGCCCGGCTTGAGCGCGTCGTCTATTCGCGCCGGGGCCACGACGCTGCCACGACGCGACGTCACGCGTAACGGCTCACCGTCCATCACGTCCATGCGCAACGCGTCCTCGGGCGAGATGTCCACCGATTCCCCGCGATGCAGCGGCGAGTTGTAGCCCTGCGACTGTACGCCGGTGTTGTAGCTCTCCAGACGGCGACCGGTCGTGAGGACGAACGGATACTCCGCGTCCGGCTGCTCCACCGGCGGTTCGTGCTCCACCACGCTGAACGGCGCCGGAGTGCCGCCGACGGGATTCTCCCACAAACGCCCGTGCAGGAACTGGGCGCCGGGTTTGGACTCGTCGGCGCACGGCCACTGCAGGCCGTCGAATTCCTCGAGCCGCTGGTAGCTCATGCCGCCGAACATGTGCGGCGCCACGCGACGCACGTCATTCCACACCGTCTCTGCGCTGGGATTGCCGAAGTCGTGGCCAAGGCGCCTGGCGATCTCGTTGATGATCCAGATGTCGTCGCGGGCGTCACCGGGCGCGTCCACTGCCTTGCGGCAACGCTGCACGCGCCGTTCGCTGTTCGTCACCGTGCCCTCGGCTTCGCACCAACTCGACGAGGCTGGAAACACGACCGTCGCGAATTCAGCGGTCTTCGTGAGGAAGATGTCCTGCACGACGAGGTGATCGAGCCCTGAGAGCCGCGTCTCGATGCGATGCGCGTCGGCGTCCGACTGCGCCGGGTTCTCGCCGATGATGTAGAGGCTTGTGAGCTTGCCTTCGTCCATGGCGTGGAACATCTGCGTGAGGTTCCAGCCGTGCGTGGGCTGGATCTTCGCGCCCCATGCTTTCTCGAATCGCTCGCGGATTTCCGGAACCGTGTTGTCCTGGAATCCCGTCAGGCGATTCGGGATCGCGCCCATGTCGCCGCCGCCCTGCACGTTGTTCTGACCGCGCAGCGGATTCAGGCCGCAGCCGTACTTGCCGACCTTGCCGGTGAGCAGCGCGAGGTTGATCAGCGACAAGACGTTGTCCACCGCGTTGTGATGCTCGGTGATTCCAAGCGTCCAGCAGATCATCGCGCGCGGCGCGCGCGCGTAGGCCAACGCCGCGTCGCGGATCACGTCGCCGGGTATGCCCGTTTCGCGCTCGGCGAATTCCAGTGTGTACTTCTCGACGCACGCCTTGTACGCGTCGAAGCCGGTTGTGGCGCGACCGATGAATTCCTGGTGCACCAAGCCGGCGTGAATGATCACGCGCGCCATGGCGTTGGCGAGGGCGATGTCACTGCCGACCCGCAAGCCGAGCCACACGTCCGCCCACGCGGCGGTTTCGGTGCGGCGCGGGTCCATCACGTAGAGACTCGCGCCGCTGCGCACGCCCCTCAGGACATGGTGGAAGAAAATGGGGTGAGCGGCGCGCGCGTTCGAACCCCAAAGGAAGATGAGGTCGGTATTCTCCGCCTCCTCGTACGAGCTCGTTCCGCCGCCAGCACCGAAGACCGTCGCCAGACCGACGACGCTAGGTGCGTGTCACGTCCGGTTGCAACTGTCGATGTTGTTGTTGCGGAACGCCACCCGGGCCAGCTTCGCCGCCAGATAGTTCACCTCGTTCGTCGCCTTCGAACAGCTGAAGATGCCGAGCGAGTTGTCACCCGTGGCGAGATTGCGGCGAAATCCCGCGACGGCCACATCCAGCGCTTCGTCCCACGTGGCCGTGCGGAGGGTGCCGTTCTCCCGAACCATCGGGTGCAGCAGGCGTTGATACAACCCGGGAGCCGCCTTGATACGCGCCATGCAGGCATCTCCCTGTGTTGGTTCACGATAGATAGCACACGCCGCGGGTCAAAGCCCCGCGGCGTCGAGTTCCCTCAACTACCGCTTCTTCGCTTTCTTCTTCGCCTTCTTGGCGGCCCTCTTCGCCTTCTTCCTGGCTTTCTTGGCGGCCTTTTTGGCTTTCTTGTCTTTCTTGGCGGACTTCTTCGGTTTCGCTTTGGCGACCTTCTTCTGCGCAGCTTTCTTCTTCGCAGCTTTCTTTGTCGGCTTCGCGGGCGCGGCCTTCGCGGCCAGGGAGTGGACGGCGAATGCAACGCCCTGCGGGTCCATGGCCATGACGATCCAGTCTCCGCCGGGCGGTTGCATGGGACCATTGATCACCTTGCCACCGCCGCGGTTGATCGCTCCCACGGCGCCCCGCGCGTCCCGAACGTTCATGTACAGCAACCAGTTCGGCGGGACCTTGGCCATCGGTCCGGCGCGGTTGTACATGCCGCCTGCGGGCTTGGTGCCGGTGCCGGCGCTGAACATCTGGTACATCATGCCGCCACCGACGTCCATGGCATCGAGCTTGGTCCAGCCGAAGACGGCGCTGTAGAACTTGAATGCCGCTTCGTAATCGGTGGTCAGCAGTTCATGCCACGACGGCTTGCCGAGAACCGGCGTGCCGTCAAAACCCTCCGAGGCCATGACGGGTTGCAGGATCGCGATGATCGCGCCCTGCGGATCGGCCATGATGGCGAGCACGCCGACTTGTGGGATCGTTTCGGGGCCCCACACGACCTTGGCGCCCAAGCCGGTGGCGCGCTTGAGCGTCTCGTCGGCGTTCTTCACCTCGACGTACGCCAGCCAGTGCGGCGGCGCGCCCATCGCCTTCATTTCGTCCGTCAGCGGCATCAAGCCGGCGAACGGCGCTCCAGCCGCGGTCCACATCTCGTACGGATTGTCCGCGCTCGATTGGTCCCAGCGCTGGACACCCCAGCCCGTTATCGGCAGGTAGAAGCGTTTGGCTGCCTCTGTGTCTGTCGTGTAGAGCTCGTACCAGGAGAATCGGCCATGCATATGCCAGCGTCAGTGGGGGGTGAGAGAGCCGGGAGCGTGCAATGATGAGTGAATGGCGACCAACGTTCAAGCGCGCCGAGCGGGCTGTCCACGCGTCCGCATCAGCCGCTGGTGGTCTTGAGAGCGGCATCCCTTCCATATTTACCGCCCGCATGCGCTTCCTCCTCCTTCTTGCGATCGCCGCGCCGCTCGTGGCACAGCAGCCGCTCACTGCGTTTGACCAACAGAAGGCACGCGACCTTTTGCATCAGCTGCTTCCGTGTCTCGGCTGTCACGAGCTCGATGGCGATGGGGGTCGCAGCGCTCCCTCCCTCACCACGGTGCATGAACGACGGAGCGCGGCGTACATCCGCGCCATCATCGAGGAGCCGCAGCGCATCGTCCCGGGTGCGGCGATGCCAAGGATTCCGATGCCGTCCTCGACGCGCGAGGCCGTAATCCGCTACCTCGCCCGCGCCGCGCCCGTCGGGTCGCAGCCGGCCCTGTCGAGCCAGATCGTGCCTGGCGAGAATTTTTCAGCCACCGAGTTGTACAACCGCTGGTGCGTTCAGTGTCATGGTCGCACCGGCGCCGGCGACGGTCCGAATGCCGCATTCCTGCCGGTCCCTCCAACAGCACACCGCGATGCCCGAACGATGCGAAGCCGCTCGGACGACGCGCTCTTCGATGTTATCGCGGCCGGTGGCCTCTCGATGGGGAAGAGCGCGCGCATGCCTGCATTCGGAGAGACACTGACCCTTGCGGAAATCCGGTCGCTGGTCGCCTACATCCGAACCCTCTGCGCGTGCTCTGGTCCTGCGTGGTCGCGCGACGCCGCGCGCTGACGGCGGCACTGTCCGCCGTGGGCGCCATCGCGATCGTGGTGGTGGTGACGATCGTGTTGCCGCGGTCAGCGGGCAATGCGCCGTTGCCCCAGCCCATCGCGCCCATCGACGCCGCCGCACCGGACTCCGTCGAGATTCTCGGTGCGGAGAGCTGCGCCACATGCCACCGAGGCGTGTACGCGGCTTGG
>JBBTFS010000023.1:1184-26583 GCA_038060705.1 Gemmatimonadota bacterium | reverse complement strand
ACTGCCGATCTTCTTCTTCTTCGTTGCTTCGTCGATCTTGATGACGTTCAGCCGCTGCTTCTTGAGCTGGCTGATTGCGTCCTCACGATTCTGCGCTTCGACCGTCGCGCTGGTCAGCTTGCCGCCGGCATCGCGGGCCGTGTACGTGAATGAAGCCATGTCGCTTCTCCTGTTGTGCTCGCGCGCTACTTCTTGACGCCGGGCGCCGCCGGCTTCGGGGCCGTGGTCGGCGCGGAACCGTCGGACTCGAGCGCGATGCCGCACAGCCGGGCGAGTTCCACGGGGTCGCTCGACGCGCGCGCGCACTCTTCCCACGACACTTCGCGGCCCTGGTACAACTGGTACAACGCGTCGTTCATGGTCTGCATGCCGTACTTCTTCCCGGACTGCATCATCGAGTAAATCTGGTGGATCTTGTCGTCGCGGATGAGCGCCCGGATGGCGGGCGTGCAAACGAGAATCTCCGCCGCCATGGCGCGACCGCGACCCTTGGCCTTGGGCAGCAGCGTCTGCGTGATGATGCCCTCGAGACAGAACGCCAGCTGCGCGCGCACCTGGGACTGCTGGTGTGATGGAAAGACATCGATGATGCGGTTGATGGCCTCGGCCGCCGAATTCGTGTGCAACGTGGCGAACGCCAAGTGACCCGTTTCGGCGATGGTGATGCCGGCGTGGATCGTTTCCAGGTCGCGCATTTCGCCGACGAGCACCACGTCCGGGTCCTGGCGCAGCGCGTACTTGAGCGCGTGCCCGAAGCTCTTGGTGTCGGCGCCGACTTCGCGCTGATTGACGATGCAGCTCTGGTGTTTGTGGATGAACTCGATCGGGTCTTCGATCGTGATGATGTGACCCTTGATGAGCTTGTTGATGCGGTCGATCATCGCGGCCAGCGTCGTGGACTTGCCGGAACCCGTCGGTCCGGTCACCAGGATCAGGCCGCGGGGCTTGTCGGACAAGTCCGCGATCACCTGCGGCAGCTTGAGATCCTGGAAGCTCTTGATGTTGAACGGAATCTGCCGGATGACCATCGAGATGCAGCCGCGCTGCTTGAAGCAGTTGCCGCGGAAACGTGCCAGGTTCTGGATGCCGAACGAGAAATCCAGCTCGTCTTCCAGTTCGAAGCGCTTCTTCTGGTTCTCGGTGAGCACCGAGTACGCGATCTGCATCGTGTCCTTTGGCTGCAGCACGTAGTCGATTTTCGAACTCGTGATCTCGCCGTCAACGCGCAGCTTGGCGCGCTCCCCGGCGGTGATGTGCAGGTCGGACGCGCCGTTCGCGATCATCTCCTCGAGGAGGACTTTGAGGTTGAGGCTTTGCGGCGGGCCGGCGGGGGCGGCGGGAGCGGCGGGCGCGGCGGGGGCGGACGGAGGTGCGGTCATTAGACGGTTGTCTCTCGAATCATCTGTTCGAACGTGGTGATGCCCTTCATCACTTTCATCCACGCATCCATTCGGAGCGTGAGCATGCCACCCTCGACTGCGGTTTCCTTGATTTCCGTGGCGCCGGCGTTCTGCATGACGACTTTCCGCACCGCCGGCGTCATCGCCATGACTTCATAGACGCCCTGGCGGCCCTTGAGCCCCGAGCCGCCGCACTTCTCGCAGCCCTTGCCTTTGAAAATGGGCACCTGCGACATCGCGGACTCGATCGTGAGGTTCGCAAGATACGGCGCCGCCTCGGGAGTGGAGCGCTCCTTGGCGGCGTCGAGCTGCTCCTGCTTGAACTTGAGTTCCTTGAGCTTCGTCGTGGGCGTGCATTTTGCCGCCTCGTATTCCTCCGGCGTCAAGTCCACCTTCTCCTTGCAGTTGCCGCAGATGCGGCGCAGCAGGCGCTGCGCAAGAATCAGGTTGAGCGCGGAGGCCACGTTGAACGGCTCAAGGCCCATATCCAGCAGACGCGTCACCGTTTCTGGCGCCGAGTTCGTGTGCAGCGTGGACAGCACCAAGTGGCCCGTGAGCGCGGCCTTGATGGCGATACCGCCCGTTTCCAGGTCGCGGATCTCGCCCACCATGATGATGTTGGGGTCCTGCCGCAGAAACGCTTTCAGCGCGGCCGCGAAAGTCATGCCCACTTCGTTGCGTACCAGCACCTGGTTGACCCCGTACATGTTGTACTCAACGGGGTCTTCCGCCGTCATGATGTTGGTGTCGATGCTGTTCACTTTGGCGATGCAGGAGTACAGCGTCGTCGTCTTGCCGGAACCCGTCGGGCCGGTGACGAGCACCATGCCGTAGGGATTCTGCACGGCCTCCATCAGTTCTTTCTCGGACTGCTTCTCGATGCCGAACTTCTCGAGGTCGAGGGTCAGGTTGCCCTTGTCGAGAATTCGCAGCACGATCTTCTCGCCGAAGATCGTGGGGCACGTGGAGACGCGGAAATCGATGACTTTCTGGCCGACCTTGAGCTTGATACGGCCGTCTTGCGGCACGCGGCGTTCGGCGATGTTGAGCGCCGACATGATCTTGAAGCGCGAGATGAGTGCCGCCTTCATCTTGAGCGGAGGCTTCATGATTTCCTGAAGTGCGCCGTCCACGCGATACCGCACGCGGATGTCGTGCTCGAAGCACTCGAAGTGGATGTCCGATGCGCCCCGCTTCACAGCGTCCGCGAGGATGCCGTTGAGGAGCTTCACGACGGGCGCATCGTCCACCGCGGCGGCAAGCGCCGCAGCCGACATCTCCTCCTCTTTTTCCTCGACGACTTCGACTTCCTGGTCTTCATCGGATTGCTCGATGCTCTTGAGCAGGCTGCCGAGCTGCGCTTCCGTCGACTCGAAGATCTTCTCGAGGACATTCTTGATCGTGAATTCGCCAGCAATGACCGGGAAGACGTCGTAGCGCGTAATGAACTTCAGGTCTTCCAGGACGCCCATGTTCGTGGGGTCCGCCATCGCCACCGTCAGCGTACGTCCATCGCGCTTGAGCGGCAGCACCAAGTGCTTCACCGCCAACTCGCCCGGGATCAGCTTCACGATCTTCGGGTCCACCTGGAACTTGGACAGATCCACGGCCGGCAACTTGTACTGCTTGGCCAGCATCTTCGTGAGCTCGACTTCGGGCACAAAGCCAAGCTTCACCAGGTTGTAGCCCACACGCGTGCCGTTCTGCTTCTGCTCCAGCAACGCCTGGTCGAGCTGTTCCTTGGAGATCAACCCCTCTTTCATGAGGAGGTCTCCAATACGCATCGAGGAGGTGGCGGCTGGTGCGGCCATGGCAGCGGAGTGAGGTCGAGCGCGCGCCCGGGGCACGCGCGTGAGCAGTGCGTTCGACTGAACCCCGGGACGCCGGACAGCGGCCCGAGAGACGGAACCTGCCGTCACGTAAGCTCTATGTCAAGCAATGTCTTAGCGCACCTTTCCACGATTTGTGACGTGGCTCTTTGACGAACGCGTCGGGCGCTGTTCGCATCCGCCTGCCTCCGGGGAAACCCCCGAAAAAACGACCCGCGGTCGCAGCCGGGCCACCATCGCCGGACCGACCCCGCGCACGCGACACAACGCGCCGAGGGAGCCGAACGGACCGGCGGAGTCCCGATGCGCCACGATACGCGCGGCCAGGGCTGGCCCGATGCCCGGCAGGGCCTCGATCTCGGGCGCGAACGCGCGGTCCAGGTCCACGACGACAGGGTGCAGGGCGCGGGGTGCCGGGTTCGGGGCGGACGGGCCGGCGCGATCGCGGCCAGGCTTCGCCTTGCCGCGCCGCTCGCGGGCGGAGTCGACGCGCGCCAACTGCTGTTCAAGACGGGCGTCCACGACCCCCATGGCCGGTCGCGACGAACGGGCACGCCCCAACCGTACGACGCTTCCCGACAGCGCCACGATCGCGAGAAACCAGAGCGCGCGACGTTCGTTTGATGTCCGCATCACACCATTCTTGCGCCGACTTGACTTGGCGTGGCATCAAATCGCCGCGCGCCGAATCAAGATCATGCCAACTCGGTGGCGGTTGCCTGGATGCGTGCCAGGCCCGACGGACTATCGCGTCACCAAGGCGAGTGCGACGTCACCCACGATCTGGAGACTCTTCGCGCTGATCCGCTCGATCGTGTCCCCGGTCGTGTGGTGCAGGTTGCGCTCATCACCGAGGCAATCAACGCCGCCGTCGGAGCAATAGTCGTAGTCGATCACATCAATGACGCGCAGTCCACGGCGGATGAACGGCAGATGGTCGTCCGCAATCGCCGTCCCGGGTTGGGCGATGAAGTACCTGGAGTATCCAAGTTCCTTGGCCGCATTCCACACGCGCGACACCACTTCCGGCGCGGCATTGGCTGAGTAGCCCTCCTGAAAAAGCTGCAGCCCGGCGTCGCCGATCATGTCGAACACCACGCCAAAGATCGGCTTGTACGAATCCGGCAGTGACCGCGCGAAGTACTGCGAGCCGATCAGCACGTCCTTGTTCTTGGTCGTGTCTTCCCACGATTCGAACGTGCCCCAGTCCTCGCCGTCAACGAACAGCAGGTCCACGCCCACGTTCGGCGGCGCCTTCTTCAACGCGGAGGCGAGCGCCACGAACAGACCCACGCCCGCCGCCCCATCATTGGCAGCGTCGAACGAGCGTTGCTTTGCGCCAAGGTTGCGATCGCTGTCGGCCGTGGGCCGGGTGTCCCAGTGCGTGATGTAGAGGACGCGCGTGGTCTCCCGCGGCCGGAACCGCGCCAAAATGTTCCGCATTGGCAGCGACTTGCCGTCCTGCGTCTTGTGCGTCCACGTCTGCACCTCGACGCTGTCCGCGCGCGCGCGCATCTGCGTGACGATCCAGTCACCCGCCTGGCGATGCGCCTCGGTGCCCGGCACCCGGGGACCGAACGCGACCTGCGCCTTGGCGAATGCCAGCGCGCTGTCGCCATTGAACGCGGTCTGCGCCCCGCGCAAACGATTCATCGCATCGCATCCTGGCAGGGCGGCCAGCAGCAACACACAGGCGCTCAGCATGCGGGCCGGTGAGGGCACGAGGTCAACGGTGAAGGGTATATTGACGCGACCCCAAGCTCACAGCCCAAAGCCCGAAGCCGCTTGAAGATAATCGGCAAATACGTCCTCAAGGAACACGTCGGTCCGTTCCTCTTCGCGTCCTCGGCGCTGACGTCGTTGATGTTGCTGCAGTACATCGCCAAGCGCTTCGGGGACTTGGTGGGCAAGGGCCTGCCGGCCGGCGTCATCGCCGAGTTCGTCGGCCTGTCGGTCCCCTTCACCGTGGCCATGACGCTGCCGATGGCCGTCCTCGTCTCGGTCCTGTACGCGTTTAGCCGGCTGGCGTCCGAGAACGAGATCACCGCAATGAAAGCGAGCGGCGTGAGCATGTGGTCGCTGCTCCTGCCAGTGCTTGGCGGCGGGCTGGCGCTTTCCGCCGTCATGGTGGCCTTCAACGATCAGGTGCTGCCGCTCTCCAACCACCGTCTCGCCGTCCTGCAACTCGACATCTTCCGCACCAAGCCAACGTTCGCGTTGCGCGAGCAGGTCATCAACGCGGTGAAGGAAGGCCAGCTGTACCTGCGCGCCGCGCACATTGATGAGCGGACGTCGCGCATGAAGGAAGTGGTGATCTACGACCTGGCGGATCCGGCGCATCGACGGACCATCTACGCCGACAGTGGTATGCTGGCGCTGGCGCCCAACCGCCGCGACTTGGACATGACGTTGTACCACGGGATGATGCACGAGCTCCCGAACAACAAGCCGGGACAGATGTCGCGCATGTTCTACCGCCGCAACCGGCTGCGCGTGAAGAACGTCCTGAGTTCTTACCAGGAGTCGCAGAACAAGAACGTGTCCAAAGGCGACCGCGAGATGTCGGTCTGCGAGATGCAGCGGATGCTGGCGCGCGCGGATATGAACATGCGCCTGGCGGTCTTTGATTCGCTGCAGGCGATGCGGGAGCACATGGGCGGACCCGTGCCCGACGTGCCCGGCTACCGGATGCCCAAGGGCCTGGGCGCGGCATATTGCGCCGCCCTCGATGTATTCAAGGTGAAGGAAGCCTCGGCGGCGACACTGAGCACGCCTGTGGCCCAAGGAGCCCGGACCGCGCAGGACTCGGCGGCGGCCCCCGCGCAGACGAAGCTGGACCCGTTGGAGCGGCGCCGAGTGGAACCGTTGCTGCAGGACGCGCGCATCCGGCTGGAAGACGCGCGCCGCGATCGCAACCGCTACGACGTCGAAATCCAGAAGAAGTTCTCGCTGGCCGCGTCGTGCCTGATCTTCGTCCTGATCGGCGCGCCCATCGCACTGCGGTTCCCGCGCGGCGGAGTGGGCCTCGTCATCGGCGTGAGCTTCGCCATCTTCGGCGTCTACTACGTGGGCCTCATCGGCGGCGAAACGCTGGCCGACAAGGGCTACCTGCCGCCGTGGGTCGCCATGTGGAGCGCCAACATCGTGCTCGCCGGCGCCGGCATCGTGCTGTCGTTCCGGATGGGACGTGAGTCCGCGACCACACGCGGCGGTGACCTGAGCGAGTGGTTCGCTCATCTCCGCGTCGCCGCGGTCGAGCGGCTGTTCCCTGGCCGGCGACACGCGTGATCGCGAAGATCGGCGGTCCGCTGGACCGCTACGTATTCAGCGAGTTTGTGCGCATCCTGGTCGCTACGGCGCTCGGGTTTCCGCTCCTCCTGGTCGTCATCGACCTGACCGACAACCTCGAGAAGTTCCTCGCCCGCGGACTGCCGCGGCAGGACATCGCGCTGAGTTACCTGTACTGGATTCCCGAATCCATGTTCTTGGTGCTGCCGGCGGCGGTCCTCTTCGCCACGGTCTTCGCGATCGGCGCGTTGACGCGGCACTCGGAAGTGACGGCGGCCAAGGCGTCGGGCATCAGCTTCTACCGCCTGTGCCTGCCGATCTTCGCCGGCGCGGTGTTGGCCGCGGGCCTCGACCTCGCCCTGGCAGAAGTCGTGCCGGTGACCAATGCGCGCCGCAACGACCTGCTGGAGGAGGATCGGTTCCGCGGGACGACGTCGCGCTTCAACTTCGCTTTCGCCGGCGATTTCGGCCGTGTCTATAAGGTAGGCGCGCTCAATACCAAGACCGGGACCCTGGAACAGCTGCAGATCGAGCGTCGTGGAACGGGGCACGACTACCCCACCGTGCTGGTGTCGGCGCCACGGGCCCACTGGGCGCAAGATGCGGGCTGGACGCTGGAAGCCGGCGAGATGAAGCTCATCGCTGACTCGACGCCGGAAACGGCGATACGCTTTGGCCGGATGCGGGACGCCCGGTTTGCCGAACGGCCCGCCGACATGCTCACCAAACCGCGCAGTCCCCAGGAAATGCGGTATCGCGAACTCACGCGTTTCATCACGACGCTGGAACGTTCCGGCGGCGACGCCAACACGCTGCGTGTGGAGCGTGCGCTCAAGATCGCGATACCGGTGACGTGCATCATCATCGCGCTCTTCGGCGCGCCGCTGGCCACCAGCACGCAACGCGGCGGCGCCGCGTACGGCATCGGCATCAGCCTCGCGGTGACGGTGGTGTTCCTCATGCTCGTGCAGCTGACCAAGGCCATCGGCGGCAAGGGCCTGCTGCCGCCGGACGTCGCCGCGTGGGTGCCCAGCGCGATCTTCGGCATGCTGGGCCTGATCCTTCTCGCGCGCGTCCGCACGTGAGCTACTCGTACCGGTACCCGCACGAGCCCGAACCGCGGCTCACCGAGTCGTACCCGCTTGTCCAGCGCACCAGCATCCGGTTCTTCCGGCGCGTGACGTCCTCGTGGCGCTGGCTCTTCCACGAGATCGGGGCGCGCGGGTTGTACATGCGCGACACGCTGCGCGGCCTGAGCGAGTTCGACACGGTGCGCCGCGAGACGATCCGACAGATGCGCATCATCGGGGTGGACTCGGTGCCGCTGACGGTGATTTGCGCCGCGTTCATCGGCAGCGTCATGACCCTCCAGACGCGACACCAGCTGTTCGCCGGTGTCGAGCTGTCCCTCGTGGGGCTCGCCACGCGCCAGGTGATCATCCTGGAACTCGGGCCGCTGATCACGGGTTTGGTGCTCACCGGCCGGGTCGGCGCGCGCATGACTGCCGAAATCGGCACCATGCGCGTCACCGAGCAGATCGACGCCCTGGAGACACTCGCCTACGACCCGCTCGCGTTCCTCGTCGTGCCGCGCCTGATCGCCGCCACGCTGATGCTCCCGGTGCTGACTATCCTCGCGGATGCGGTCGGCGTGGGCGCCGGGTTCATCATTGCCGTGACTGCCACCGACATCACCGCGCCCGAGATGCGCGAAGGCCTGCGCCTCGCGTTCGGAACGTTCCAGATCGTTTACAGCCTCATGAAGGCGACGCTGTTCGGCATGGCCATCGCTGTCGTTTGCACCTACGAGGGCTACATTACCAGTTCGGGCGCGGAGGGCGTTGGTCGCTCCACAGCACGCGCCGTCGTGATCGCGTCCGTCGCCATTCTCGTGCTCGACGCCATCACGGCCTTCCTCTTCGCTCCATTTCTCCAGGCATGAAACGACGCGACGAAGTGACCGTCGGCATTCTGCTCACGGTCGCCTTGGCTGTCCTGATCACCGGCACGCTCTGGCTGGTACGCGGCGGCTTGAAGCGCGGCTACCCGCTCTTCGTCCGCTTTGCGTGGGGTCATAGCGTGAAGCAGGGACAGTCGGTGGTGCTGGCCGGCGTCACGGTGGGCTACGTCGCCGGCGTCCGCCTCAATCCGAACGGCCTGCTGGACGTGGACCTCATCGTCCGCGACGAATACCACATCCCCAGGACCGCAATCGCTGAGGTGTATCCGGTCGGCATCTTCGGTGACGTGATCGTGGCCCTCAAGGCGGACAAGCCGGGCACCGCGTACTACGCCGAGGGCGATACGATTCCGTCGCGGCTGGCCAGCGGCAGTGGACTGGACGTGCTCCAGGCCAAGGCCGACACGATCGCCAATGCGCTTTCGCGCATCACGCGGACGCTCGAGTCGGAGCTGGTGACGGCGGGCGGCATCCGCGACCTGCGCCAGGCCATCAGCGGCATGAACCGTTTGGTGGCGCAGATCCAGACCACCGTGACCGAACAGGACAAGAACGTGGCGGCCACGCTGACCAGCGTGCGGAGTGCCGTGGATTCAGCCGAGGTCGCCAGGACGTTGAAGGAACTGCGCACGTCCGCCGGTGCCGCGGATTCGCTGATGCAGCGGCTCTCCAGCAATTCGACGCAACTCCAGGCGATCCTGGCGCGGCTTGAGCGCGGCGAGGGCACGGCCGGCAAGCTGCTGGCGGACACCTTGCTGTATCACGACGCGCGCGCGCTGCTGGCACGCGCCGACTCCCTGCTTGCGGATATCAAGAAGAATCCCGGCAGGTACGTGAAGCTGAGCATCTGGTAGGTCCGTGAGCGCGGCAGTCGTCTTCCTGGTGTGTGCCGCGGCCTGCGCGGTGGCGCACGTCGCCATTCTCGTGTCCAGCGTCTCGGCGCGCACGTCGGCCGGCGCTTCTGCCCAAGTGCCGCATCCGGGCGCCGTGAGCGAGTTCCTCTGGGCATTGGTGCCAATTCTGGCGCTCGCGCTCGTCCTCACCGCCACGTGGTCGCGCGTCCGTGACCAGCACCAGCATCCACCGGCCATGATGAAGGTGGCGCAATGATCTTGACGCGCCGGCTGGGCATCGCCGCCGTTGTGGTGACTTACCTGCAACTCACGTTCGGCGGCATCGTCCGCATCACCGGCTCCGGCATGGGCTGTGGCGATCACTGGCCCAAGTGCAACGGGTCGTGGATCCCGCCGTTCGATCAACCGACGGTGATGATCGAGTGGACGCACCGCCTGTTGGCGCTGCTGGTGGTGCTCACCATCGGCGCGTTGGTTTGGTCCGCACGACGCGCCGGCACCGGCGACCACGCGCACCGCGTGACCCGGTCGGCCACCACCGCCTTCGTGCTCGTGATCGTCGTCGCGCTGCTGGGCATGATCACCGTCAAGCTCGGCAACACCGCGCTGGCCACAGTGGCGCACTGGACGCTGGCGATGGCGCTCCTGGGCGTGCTGTTGGCAGCCGCGGTTCGCGCCGGCGCGCTGGGCGGTGAGTTGGCGGCGACACACGGCGGCAGTCCGCGGTCCGTGAGGTCAATCGGCGGGGGTGCCGCGCTGGCTCTCGCGACCGTGGTCCTGGGCGGACTGGTGGCCAAGACCCTCGGTGCCGCGGCCGCATGTCCGGCATTCCCACTTTGCGGCGACACGCCGGCCGGCATCGCGCCCGGCGTGGCCCATCTCCAGATGACGCATCGATTCCTGGCCTTCGCGCTGTTGTTCCACGCGCTGGCCGTCGCGGTCGCCGTGCGCCGTCGCACCGGAGAGTCGGCCGTGGTGAAGCGAGCGGTCGCGATCGCGGCGACTCTCGTGATACTCCAGGTGGTACTCGGCGCGGCAATGATCCTGCAGGTGATGCCCACCTCGTTGCGCGTGGCGCATCAGGCGGCCGGCGTCGGCGTGTGGATGCTGATGTTCCTGGCGGCGTATCTGGCGCGCGCCGCGGAAATGGGAAACCGGAAATCGGAAATGGCCCATTGAGTGAAGTTCGATTCCCGATCTCCGATTGTCGATTTCCCGTGACAGCATGAGCGAAGCAACCGCGGAGCGCAGCCGCGTGCGCGGACTCGTGCGCGACTTCGTGGCCCTCACGAAGCCCCGCATCATTTCCCTGCTGCTGGTCACGACCATCGCGCCGATGTTCGTTGCAGGACAGCCGACGTGGGACTTGGTGCTCGCAGTGTTCGTGGGCGGATACCTGATGGCGGGCGGCGCCAACGCGGTGAACATGTATCTCGACCGCGACATCGATGACCGGATGACGCGTACGCGGCTGCGCCCGATCCCGAGCGGACGGATGCAGCCACGCGAGGCCCTGGCATTCGGGCTGCTGCTCGCGACCACCGCCACGTTCCTGCTGGCAACGTTTGCCAACGTGATCACCGCCGCGCTCGCGCTCGCCGGCTTCTACTTCTACGTGCTGCTGTACACGCGCTGGCTCAAGCGCAGTACGCCGCAGAACATCGTGATCGGCGGCGCCGCGGGCGCGTTTCCGCCATTGGTCGGCTGGGCCGCCGTAACCGGCTCACTGGACCTGATGGCCGTGTACCTCTTTCTCATCATTTTTTACTGGACGCCGCCGCATTTCTGGGCGCTGGCGCTGAACAAGCAGCAGGACTACGGCAACGCTGGCATCCCGATGGCTCCGCTGATCTGGGGCGAGAAGGAGACCAAACGCCAGATGGTGTGGTACAGCGTAGTCCTGATCGCCTTGACGGTGTTGCCGTGGGCCATGGGCGCGCTGGGGCTCGCGTACCTCGTGTCCGCGCTCGTGCTCGGCGCGATCTTCCTGTGGGGGGCGCTCCGCGTACAGTTCGCCGCCGACTTCGTGAAGCCAGCCTGGTGGTTGTACGCCTATTCGCTTCTGTATCTCGCGCTGTTGTTTGCGGCGATGGTCGTCGATCGGTTCATCTAGCCAGTCGAGCACGCAGCGAATACGCGGGACAACCGAAAAACTGAATCGGGCGATGCCTACTCCGCGATGATCAGCTCGCGCTGGCAGTTCTCCGGCGTCACCACGGCCTTGCCATCGACGAGGTACATGTTCACCTCGGTGCGCATCCCGATCTCACCGGGGATGTAGACGCCCGGTTCGATCGAGAACGCCACGCCCGGGATCAACAGCCGCTCCTCGCGCGTTTCCAGGTTGTCGATGTGCGGGCCGCTGCCGTGCAAGTCGAGTGGGTCAATGCTGTGGCCGGTGCGGTGCGTGAAGTACTGCCCGAACCCGGCCTTCTCGATCACGGCCCGCGACGCATCGTCCACCTCCGCGCCACGTACCTCCGCGCCCTTCTTCACGCGCTCCTGCACGAGCGCGATGGCCGCGTCTCGGGCGCCGCATACTGCCTTCCAGACCTCGAGAGCGCGCGGCGATGGTGGGCCGAGCGAGGCCATCCACGTCTGGTCTGCGTAGACCCCGGGTCCCGCTTCCTCGCGCGCCCACAGGTCGATCAGCAGGATCTCGCCACGCTGGATCAACCGCGGTGTCGCTGATGACGGCTCGTAGTGCGGGTTTGCTGCATTGGCGCCGGCCGCCACGATCGGGCCGTGTCCGCAGGACAGCTTCTGTTCGGCGAACCGATCCATGATCCACTTCTGCAGTTCGTGCTCGGCCATCGGCGCCCCGCCCTTGGCGCGCTTGCCGGAAACAGTGAAGGCGTCCTTCGCCACCTGCGCGATCGCCGCCGCCGCGCGACGGTGTGAGTCGATGTGGCCCGTTGCCCACGTCGCGTAGAACCGCGAAACCAGTTCACCCGACGTCACCACCTTGGCACCCGCCGCCTTCACCATTTCCAGCACGCCGGCCGGAACGCGATCCAGATACGGCACCGCGTCACCGGGCGAGTACTCCATTGCCACGCGCTTGCGCTTCACCAGCTTGCCAAGCTGGTCTTCCAGCGTGCGCCACGAACTGTACGTCTGCTTGCCCCACTCGGCGGGCCAGTGCTTCCACGGCCCCTGCTCGATGGCGTGGGTGAGGGCCATCGGCGCGCCCTCACGTCCCACGAGCACGAAGATCCGGCGGCTGAGCAAGCCCTCCAGTCCGATCATCCCGGTGGCCACCGGATTGAGACCGTGAAAGTCGAAGAGCAGCCAGCCGTCCAGGTCCATCGCCTTGATGGCGGCCTGGATTGACGGCAACGATTTCGGGTTAAGCAGAGGCATCGAATGATTTCCAGTCGGCGCGCCATTCGCAGGTGCCCTCCCCGCGACCCGCGCACCGCACATGATCCACCGAACCGACGCTGCCGATCAGGAGCTTGAGCAATTCCCGCAGCATGGCTTCGTAGTACGCGCAGCCGGTGCTGCCGGGCGCCGTGTTGAGCGTCACCGAGTCCGGCACGTCGAGGAGAACATAGCCGCCCATCCGCCGGACGCTGCCGTTCACGTAGCGCGTTGCGATGGCGCGGGAACGGCGCAGCGCCACTGGCCGCGCCAGGAACGACGGCAGCAAACGCAGCAGACGCCGCGTGACCGGGTTGATGGTCTGATACGACTGCCGCGCCAGGTATTGACCCGCCGCGCGAAACACCGCGTCCGCGTCGGGTCGCCGGCCGATCAATCGTGCCAGTCCCACCGATTCGTCCTGCGCCGTGCGCTGGCGTTTCCGCACCGCGTCCGAGTAGCGCTTGATCTGGAGGTACACGGTGTCGCTCAGACCAAACCGCTTGTTGCGCAGCTCGTCGACGAATTCCTGGTCCAGGTCGCCCGGGGTGTCCACATCGCGCACAGCCTCCAGCAGGCTGAGCGGCAGCAGGGCGTCCACAGTTGTGAGCACGAAACAAAAGTGAACGGCTGCATTGCCGTTTTCCAGAGAGCTATTCTTGAGAGGTGCCGCTACCGCCCCCTTGGGTCATCGGATTCGTCGCCGCCACGGCGATCGCCATCGCCGCCCGCCGGCTCGGCTGGCTCACGACCGGAGGTGCGCTGGCTGCCGTGGCGCTGGGCACTGTCGCGGCCGGCGCCGGCTGGGGCTGGGCTGTGGTCCTCATCGCGTACTTCGTGGTTGCCTCCCTGCTCACCCGCTTTCGCGCCGGCATGAAGCGCGAGCGCATGGAGGACCGCATCGAGAAGCCGGGCGCCCGTGACGCTGTGCAGGTGCTCGCCAACGGCGGGCTGTTCGGCGCCGCGGCGCTCGTCCACTGGCTCACTCCGGGACCGATGTGGATGGCGCTGGGCGTGGGCGCGCTCGCGACGTCCAGCGCCGACACCTGGGCCACGGAGATCGGCGCACTCGCCCGGGCAGAGGCCCGCTCCATCATGGGTTTCCATCCGGTGCCGACGGGCACGTCCGGCGGCGTCACGATTCAGGGCATCGTCGCCGCCCTGGGCGGCGCCGGCTTCGTCGCGCTGGTCGCGTGGGGCGTCCGCTGGCCGCTGCCGGTCATCGTGGCGGCGGCGTCCGGCGGTTTCTTCGGCGCGGTGATGGACTCGGTCATGGGTGCGTCGGTGCAGGCGCGGCGCCATTGCCGCAAGTGCAACGTGATGACGGAACAGAAGGAGCACCGCTGCGGCATGCCCACGGACGTGACCGGCGGCATCCACTGGATCGACAACGACGACGTCAACGCGCTGGCCACGCTGTACGGCGCGCTGTTCGGGGCGGCGGCCGCGACGTTCATTTGAGCATGCCGGCCGCGACGCATTCGACCGACTGTGACGCCCTGGTGGTCGGCGGCGGGCCGGCCGGCGCGAGCACCGCTTTTCAGCTCGCGCGTCGTGGCGTCTCGGTCCGCGTGCTTGATCGCGCGCGCTTTCCCCGGGCCAAGGCGTGCGCCGAGTGCCTCAGTCCGCAGGCGTCGCGTCTGCTTCACGACATGGGTGTCCTGGAGACCATCGAGCCGCGCGCCGCGCGCATGAGCGGCATCACGGTGCGTTCACCGGACGGCACGGTGGCGCGGGGCGACTATGCCTCGGCACACGGGTTTCGCGCGTTTCGGGATCACGGTCTGTCGGTGCGGCGCGAGATCCTCGACGCGGCGCTACTGGACTCGGCGCGGCGTGCCGGGGCGCGAGTGGACGAAGGCGTGCGTGTCGTGGATCTGGCACGAGATGCCGCCGGCGTCGTTTGCGGCGTGCACGTGCAGGATGACGATGGCCGCGTCCGCGAACTGAGTGCCCGGCTCGTGATCGGTGCTGACGGGCTCCACTCGATGGTCGCCAAGCGCCTCGGCCTGACCCGCGCATGGCCCTGGCCGCGACGCATCGCGATCGTCTCCCACTACCGCGACGTTGCCAATGTCGCCGATCGCGTCGAGCTCCACGTGGAACGCGACGGATTCGTCGGGGTCGCGGATGTCGGCGACGGCGTCACCACGGTGGCCGCGGTGTTCCCCCGCTCGCGAGCTCGGCAGTTCGCCGGCGACGCAGACGCGTTTCTCAGGCGGTGGCTGGCCTCGAAACCGCACATGGCCCCGCGCTTCGAGCGCGCCACGCCGGACGGCGCCGTGCGAGTCACCGGCCCGTTTGCATCGCACGCGCGACGCGCCTGGTCGCCCGGCGCGTTTCTCGTCGGCGATGCGGCTGACTTCTTCGACCCCTTTACGGGTGAGGGTATTTACGCCGGCCTCCGCGGTGGCGAGCTCGCCGCGGAGTACGCATGCCTCGCGATGGACGCGGTGTCGCACCGTGGAGCCGAGGCTGCCGGCCGCGGCTACGACGACGCGCGCCACCGCGAGTTCGGCGGCAAATGGCGGGTGGAGCAATTGGTCGGGATCGGCGTGGCATCGCCGCTCATCACGAACCGTGCGACCCGCGCGATGGCAGCTCACAAACCCCTCGCGGACCTGCTTGCCGGCGTCACTGGAGACTTCGTGCCGCCGCGAGAGGTGCTGCGCCCAGGATTCCTGGCCCGATTGCTGCTCCCGTTCCCGGGTTCCGCCGGTTCGGGTCACGAGTCACAAGTCACGGGTCACGGATCGACGATGGCGGGTCACGCATAGATGTCGGTCGCTCCCGACGAATTCCGCGCTGCGTTGGGCCGCTTCGTCACTGGCGTGACCATCCTCACGGTCCGCGATGCGAGTGGCGGCGACCACGGCATGACTGTCAGTGCATTCTCGTCGGTGAGTCTCACGCCGCCGCTGGTGCTGGCGTGCATCGCCAGGGACGCCAACATGCATGCCGTTCTGCCCGGCGCGACCGTGTTTGCGCTGAGCATCCTGGCCGCGGACCAGGAGCCGTTGTCACGGCGATTTGCTCAGGAGCCTGATAACCGCTTCGACGGCGTGCCGTTCACGCGCGGCCACTCCGGTGCGATCCTCATCGCGGGTGCCCACGCATACCTCGAGTGCCGGCAAGTGGCGTGGCACGAGGCCGGCGACCACGGTATCTGCGTCGGCGAAGTGGAGCACGCCACGCTGGGCACGAGCCAGCCATTGCTCTATTACCGCGGTACGTACGCGCGGCTGGACCGTTGAAGCTGGAGCACCTGCTCTCGCCCGAGAGAATCCGCGGCGTCGAGTACCTCGACGACCCGGCAACTCCTGACGATGTGCGCCACCAGGCCATGGCGGATGTGGCGCGGTCCAATGCGCTGTTCGGCGGGCACGCGGCGGTGGCTGCCGCCGTACAGGTCCTGATCCCCGGGTTGCCCCGCGTGCTGACCGTGCTGGACGTGGGCACCGGGCACGCCGAAATCGCGGCGCGCGTGCGGCGCGACCTCGCCGCCGCCGGCAAGGCGGCGACCATCGTCGGCGTCGACATTGCGGAATCGGTCGCGCGCGCGGGCACGCGGTTTCTGGACAGCGCTGTTGCCGGCTCGGCCCTCACGCTTCCGCTGCGCGACGCCAGCGTGGATCTCGTGATCTGTTCGCAATTGCTGCATCACTTCGCGGCGCCCGAAGCGCGCGCGGTACTCGCCGAACTGGACCGTGTTTCGCGAGGTTGGATTGTGGTGGCAGACCTGCGCCGCAGTCGCGCGGCCGCGGCCGGGTTCTGGCTGGCAAGCCTGGCGCTGGGGTTTCATCCTGTCACACGGCACGATGGCGTCGTTTCGGTGCTGCGCGGATTCGCAGAACCGGAACTCGCCTCGCTGGTACGTGAATCCACCGGTGCGCGACCGCGGATGCGGCGCGGCCTGTTCTGGCGCATCAGCGCCACATGGCGCGCCTCGAACGCCTGAGCCATGGACGCCGGCGACCGTTTCGACCTCGGCCCAATGCCCGCGCGAACGCGGATGCGCACGCTGGACCAGCGACACGTGCGCGTCTCCGTCGCCGCGATGTTCGAGCTGGCGGCGGACGTCGAGCGCTGGCCGACGCACCTGGCGCATTACCGTTTCGTGCGGTTCAGGGAACGCTCCGGTCGCGGCGGCATCGTGGAGATGTCCGCCAACCGGCCATTCGGACCCGTCCAGTGGCCCACCTGGTGGGTGTCGTTGATGCAGGTGATCGAAGGTCCTGCCCCGCGCATCCGATTCCGGCACATCGAGGGAATCACGGCGCGAATGGACGTGGAGTGGCGCTTTCGGGTAGCAGCAGGCGGTACGCTGGTCGAGATCGAACACTTGTGGAACGGCCCGGCGTGGCCGCTCGTTGGCGCCATCGCGGCCGTGGGCGTCATCGGTCCGCTGTTCGTGCACGGCATCGCGTCGCGCACGCTTGCAGGACTCGCGCGCGTGAGTGAGCAGAGTCTACCTTCAGGCCGAGCCTAATTTTCTCCGGGGAGCCGCAGCAGGATGCAGAAACGCAGGCGAGTCGCGATTACCGGCATTGGAGCAGTCACCCCGATCGGCATCACGGCCGCCGGATTGTGGCAGGGTCTTCGTGCGCAGCGGTCGGCCATCCGCACGCTGACTCGGTTCGATGTGACTCCGTTCCGCAGCCACAACGCCGCCGAGGTGCGCGACTTCATTCCCGGCGACTTCATGGAGCGCAAGCGCGCCAAGCGGCTCGAGCGCTTCGGTCATTTCGCCGTAGCCTCCGCCAAGCTCGCCCTCGAGGACAGCGGGCTCGACCTGGCCAAGGAGAATCGCGAGCGGATTGGCGCGAACATGGGTTCCGCGCTGGGTGGCATCGGCTACGCGGAGAATCAGTTCGCGATCTTCCTGCGCGAAGGCGTCAACCGCGTGGAGCCGCAGCTGGCCCTCAACGTCTATATCGGCGCCGCCAGCTGTAACGTGGCTATCGAGTTCGGACTCCAAGGGCCGAACAACACGAACGGCATGAGCTGCGCCTCCGGCACCATGGGCATCGGCGAGGGCTTCCGCCTGATCCGCGACGACTACGCGGACGCGATGGTCTGCGGCGGCGTCGAGGCGCCGCTGATGCCGCTCTGCTTCGGGGCCTTCACGATCATCCGCGCCATGTCCACACGGAACGACGATCCCGAGCGCTCGTCGCGCCCGTTCGACCGCGACCGCGACGGGTTCGTCATGGGCGAAGGCGGAGCGGTGCTCGTGCTGGAGGAATACGACCGCGCGGTGGCGCGCGGGGCGAACATCTACGCGGAAGTCGTGGGCTACGGCAACTGTAACGACGCGCACCACATGACGGCACCGCGCCCCGACGGATCGCAGGCCGCGCGATCCATGCGCATGGCGCTTGCCGAGGCGCACATCACGCCGACCGAAGTCGGCTACGTGAACGCGCACGGGAGTTCGACGCCGCTCAACGACCCGACCGAAACGAAGGCGATGCACGCGGTCTTCGGCGAATACTCGGCGAAGCTCCCGGTGAGCAGCACCAAGGCGTACTACGGTCACGCGCTTGGCGCATCGGGCGCCTTCGAGCTGGCCATCACGGCGCTGGCGCTCAAGAACCGGTGGCTGCCGCCGACGCTCAACTTCGACGCGCCGGGCGAAGGCTGCGACCTGGATTACATCCCCAACGTCGGCCGCGATCGCGATGTGGAGTTTGCGCTCAGCAATTCCTTCGGCTTTGGCGGAATCAATGCAGCGGTGCTGTTGAAGCGCGCGGGCTGAATGACACCTTCCAACCACATGAGCCAATCACCAATGAAAGACCCTATCCGGCACTTCACTGCTGAATTCGTCGGCGTTTTCATGCTTGTCTTCATCGGTGGCGGCGCCATTGCCGCCGCGCAGGCAACCCAGACGACTGCCGCACTCGTCGGTATCGCCCTGGCGCACGGTATCGCCCTCGCCGTCGGCGTGAGCGCGACGATGCGCGTGTCCGGTCACATCAATCCCGCGATCACCCTGGCGATGCTGGTGACCAAGCGCATCGAGCCGGTGATGGCCGGCCTGTACATCACCGCCCAGATGCTGGGCGCCATTGCCGCGGCGTACGCGCTCAAGGCACTGCTTCCGGTGTCGCTGACGGCCGCCACGCGACTCGGCGGACAATCGGTGTCGCTGGAGATCACGGCGACGCAGGCCATCGGGCTCGAGGCCATCGCGACGTTCTTCCTTGCGTTCGTCGTCTTCGGGACGGCGGTGGACACCAAGTCACCGAAAATCGGCGGCCTCGCCATCGGCGCTACACTCGCTGGCGCCATCCTGGCCATCGGCCCGTTCACGGGCGGGTCGCTGAATCCGGCACGCTCGTTCGGGCCCGCAGTGGCCAGCGGCATCTTCGAGGGACAGGCCGTCTACTGGGTTGGTCCAATCGTGGGTGCAATCGTGGCCGCGCTGATATACGAGTATCTGTTCATCGGTCGCGACCGGGAGCCGGCCGACCACGGGGCTGTGAAGCCGTAACCCGCCTTGGCCAAGAAACCGGCACCCCGGCAGGAACCCGCGCTCGTCACGGTGGAAGGCGAGCGCGAGAAGACGATCGCGCTTTTGTCGGAGCATTTCGCCCAGGACAACCTGTCGCTGGACGAGCTGGAGAAGCGGATCGAGGCGGCGTACCGAACGGTCACCGTGGCAGGGTTACGTGAGCTGACGCGCGACCTCATGGTCGAATCAGCGGCACCATCGTCCTCGTTGCCAGCGGTGCGCGCCGGCGTCGCCAGGGCCGCGATGGCCTCGTACGACGCGCTGGAGCACGAGCGCATCGCGTCGATCATGTCCGAGACCAAGCGCACGGGCCCATGGAGCCCGGCGCGCAAGATGGACGTGTGGTGCGTGATGTCGGAGACGACGCTTGATCTGACCCAGGCGACACTGCAGCCGGGCGTCACCGAGATCCGGCTCCACGGGCTGATGGCAAGCATCAAGATCATCGTGCCTCCGGGCGTTCGCGTCGTGTTGCAGGCGAGCGCGATCATGGCGTCGGTGTCGGACGAGACCATCGATCCGCCGGCCGTGGGCTCTGGCGCCCCCGTGGTGCGCATTACCGGCCGCGTGATGATGACCGAGCTGGTAGCGGTGATGCGTCGCCGCGAACTGTCCGCTGGCGACGAGTAGCGCGGTCCGCTAGCGGAAGGTCCCGCCAAAGATCCCGCCGAGGACCGCGAGGACGAGCATCCCTCCCGCGGGCAGCAGCGTCAGGCCAATCGAGAACACAAGGCCGTAGCGGAACAGGGCCGGCCCCCCACGACCACGTTGTAGGCCAGACGGCGGCTCTCCCACCACTTGTCAACGACGCGAGCGCCACCACAGCGAGGCGACATACCCGCCGATCAGCACACCGGCGATGACGTACGCGGCGATGAAGAAACCGTAGTTGTCAGGCATCGCGGCCGTCCGGCAAGCGGTACCGCGCCCGGATGAGTGCAATGCACAGGAAGGCGAACGCCAGCACTCCCATGCTCCACGTCGTCAGCATTTCGGCCGGGAGCCTGGGGCGCCCCGGCTGCAGCACGATTGGTTCCGGATGCATCGTGCGGAACAGGTACACGCTCAGGTGGATGAACGGGATGAGGAGCGCGGCCAGCACGCCGAGCACCGCCGAGAACCGCGCGCGCATCGCTTCGTCATCAATGGCGCCGCGCAGCACCAGATAGGCGGCCGTCAGGAACCACAAGAACATCGTGAGATTGAGGCGCATGTCCCACGACCACCACGTGCCCCAGATGGGCTTGGCCCACAACGGGCCCGTGGTGATCACCAAGGTTGTGAACAGCAGGCCGACTTCGGCCGCGCTCACCGCCAAACGGTCCGCGCGCGGATCGCGCAGCCACAGGAACATCACCGATGCCACGGCCAGGATACCGAGCGCGAGATACGCACTGAGCGCCGCGGGCACGTGGATGTAGTAGATCTTCTGCGCCGCGCCTTGCGACGCTTCGAACGGCGTGAACGCCAGAATCCGGACCAGCGTGCCACCCACGGCTGCGACCGCGAGCAGGAAGAACCAGTCGAAAAGCGGAGCGCGGAACGCGCGCGCTGGAGCGGGTACGGTCATTCCTCGAGCGTATACGGGAAAGCGATCGTGCACGCGACCACGAACACCAGGTCGAACGCGATCAGGATCTTGAGCCACGGCATGGCTTCAGACATTGGACGCCCGGCCAGCAGCCGGGCGCTTATCTGGGATGAAGCCATCACGATCGGCACAAAGAAGGGCAGGCTCAGCATCGGAAGCAACAGTTCCGCCAAGCGCGTGTTCACCGCCATGGAGCTGAACAACGTGCCCACGGAGACGAGGCCTATCGCGGCAAGGAGCGCCACTGGCGCCAGCCCGACGACCGTTTGGGCCAGCGGCAGGTTGTAGAGGATTGCCAACGCGGGCAAGGCGACCACGAGCACGGCGCCGACAAACACGAGGTTGGCGATCGCCTTGCCCAAATAGATGGCTTCGCGTTCCACCGGCGCGATCAACAGGCCGTCGATGGCCCTGTCTTGTGCCTCCGACCCAAACGACCGGTGCAGCCCCAACATGCCGGCGAACGTGAACGTCACCCACAGCACGCCCGGCGCGAGGTCAATCGAGGCCACCGAGGTGGCATCCCACGCGAAGAAGAACGTTGCCAGCGCCAGCAGCGTGAAGACGAGCACAGACAGGAACGCGCTGCGCGTGCGCAGCTCCACCGCCAGGTCCTTGCGCGCGATGATCCACGCGGCTGCCAGCATGCTGGGCGGCCTAGCCACGATCGACTCCCGCCTGGGCGCGATACCCGGCTGAGAATGCGGCCGCGTTGAAGCCCGAGGCCGGTCGGGTTTCTTCGAGCGCAAACCGTCCGTCGAGCATGACCGCGGCGTGCGTCGCCAATGCCAGGCCCTCCGCCACGTTGTGCGTCACGAGCAGCAACGCCGCGCCGCGCTCCCGCAACGACGCAAGCACGGACGTGAGCGCCGCAGCGCCGGACTCATCGAGACCGGAGTACGGCTCGTCGAGCAGGAGAACCACGGGCCCGTGCACCAATGCGCGGGCGATGGAGACCCGCTGCTGTTGTCCCCGGCTCAGCTTCCGCACCTCCACATCGGCGACGTCGCCCACCTTGAGTGACGCCAGTGCGTCGCGCGCCGCGGATGCCGGTTCGGCCACGCCGCCGAGGCGCGCGGAGAACTCGACGTTTTCCCGCGCTGTGAGTGGCGCATACAACATCGACTGGTGCGACACGAGTCCGACGGCCGAGCGCGCCGGGGCATCGCGGCGCATGTCCACGTCGCGCACGCGCACCGAGCCAGCGCTCGGCTTGAGCAGGCCGGCAACGAGCCGGAGCAGAGTGGTCTTGCCCGCGCCGTTCGGGCCGAACAGCGCAAGGCACTCGCCCGTACCCAAGGAAAAGTCCACACCGCGCACCGCCTGCCGCCGGCCGAACGCTTTCCCGAGGTCCACGGCGTGAACGGCGGCGTTGCTTGTCATCGCGAGTTCAAACTAGCGCCGACGCGTCGGCCCGCGTCGTTACTGCGCAGTGACGTAGACGGCCGGCGCAGAGAGTGAGCCCGGGCGCGCCGCGCCCACGGCAGCCATCTGAAGCCACAACGTATCGTTCACCACGCGATACAACCCGCGCTGCACGGTGCCGGTCCGATTGAAGTCGATTTCGCCGAGTCCGCCCGCGAGCGGGTTGACCAGCAGCGCGCCGGAGCTCTTGTCCTCAAGCGCGTCGAGCATGAACTGGTGCGGGTTGGTGGCCGAGATCTGGCACGTAACGTCCAACAGGCGGACCGATGCGCCGGCGCCGCTGGCCCAGCGGCGCGTCAACGGGTAAACCGACGCGCGTGAGTTGGTCACAAAGGGCTCGCATAGCTCCTGGCTGTAGCCCGCCTTGGCCCACATCGCCGCAAAAAGGGCGCGCGCCTCCAGCAGCAAGTGCGTCTCCGGGCTGACCGCGTTGACGTTCGTCAGCCCGGAGGTGGACGAGAAATCGTCGAACTGAAAGTGAATCGCCGCATAGGTCACGTTGCGCATGCCGATCATCCTGGTCTGCGTGCGTGGCGCGCCAAGCACCTGTCCGCGCGTCACGGATGCGCCGACGGTGACACCGGCCGCGAGCGTCGCGATGCTGGTATACACGGTGCGGTAGTGCTTGCTGCCCCACGGGGATGCCCGTCCAGCGCGTGATCGGCACCGTGGACGCCGAATGGCCAGATGCCGTACGCGGCGAAGGCGGTGTCCCTGGAGGCGATGGGCAGTGCCACGCAGAACTGACCCAGTTCGCACATCCGGTCGGGTTCGATGATGGTCGTGCTGTGCTCACGACATGCCGCCGACAGGAGCGCCGTCACGCCCAGCCTCCATGCCTTGCTCCGCAACCCAGCGTCCGGCAGAATCCACCGCATGTCAGAAATAGATGCCCTGCTTCAGGAGCACCGCAAGTTCCCGCCGTCGGCCGCGTTTCGCAAAGCAGCCGTCGTTTCCGATCCCAAGGTCTACGCCAAGGCCGGGAAGGACTACGAGAAATTCTGGGCCACGCAGGCGAAGGAACTACACTGGTTCAGGCCCTGGAAGAAGGTCTGCGTCTGGAAGCCGCCGCACGCGAAGTGGTTCGTCGGCGGCAAGATCAACGTGTCGTACAACTGCCTGGATCGCCACATCGACGGCCCGCGGCGCAACAAGGCGGCACTGGTCTGGGAGGGTGAGCCGGGCGACCGGCGCACGCTCACGTATTGGGACCTGTACGTCGAGGTGCAGAAATTCGCGAACGCCCTCAAGTCACTGGGCGTCAAGCGCGGTGATCGCGTCGCGATCTACCTGCCGCTGGTGCCCGAGGCGGCTGTCGCGATGCTCGCCTGCACCCGCATCGGCGCGATTCACTCCGTGGTGTTCGGCGGCTTCTCGTCGGAATCTCTGCGCGACCGGATCAACGACTCCGACTGCAAAGTCCTGATCACTTCCGACGGCGGATATCGCCGCGGCCAGGTGCTTCCCCTCAAGCGCAACGCGGACAAGGCGCTCGAGGGCTGTCCCTCCATCAAACACGTGGTCGTGGTGCAACGCCGGCCCGGCGCCAGTGGCGACGAAGCGTTCGCGGAAATGAAAGAGGGCCGTGACCACTGGTGGCACCGACTCATGAAGGATGCCTCGCCCAAGTGCGAGGCGGAGCATATGGACGCGGAGGACGTGCTCTACATCCTCTACACATCGGGCACGACCGGAAAACCGAAGGGCATCGTCCACACGACGGGCGGCTACCTCACCGGCGCGGCGTACACGATGAAGACCGTGTTCGATCTCAAGGAAGAAGATGTCTTCTGGTGCACCGCGGACATCGGCTGGGTGACCGGCCACTCATACGTGGTGTACGGCCCGCTGGCGAATGGCGCGACGTCGGTCATCTACGAAGGCGCGCCAGACTGGCCCGAGAAGGACCGTTTCTGGGACATCTGCGAGCGGCTGGGCGTGACCATCTTTTACACCGCTCCCACGGCGATCCGCGCCTTCATGAAGTGGGGCGACCAGCACCCGAAGAAGCACGACCTGTCGCGACTGCGATTGCTGGGATCGGTGGGTGAGCCGATCAACCCGGAAGCATGGATGTGGTACCGCGAGAAGATCGGGTACAAGCGCTGCCCCATCGTGGACACCTGGTGGCAGACGGAAACCGGCGCGATCGTGATTTCGCCGTTGCCGGGACTGGTGAAGACCAAGCCCGGCAGCGCAACGATTCCCCTCCCCGGATACCACGCCGCATTGCTGGACGCGAAAGCGAAAGAGATCAAGGTGGGCGGCGGACTGCTGGCGCTTACCAAGCCGTGGCCGTCGATGCTCCGCACCATCTGGGGCGACGACCAGCGTTATGTCGAGACGTACTTCACCAAGTGGCCGGGCCGGAAAGACCTGTACTTCCCCGGAGACGGCGCCAAGCGCGACGACGACGGCTACTACTGGATCCTGGGCCGCGTGGACGACGTGCTCAACGTGGCGGGCCACCGCATCGGCACGATGGAAGTGGAGTCAGCGCTGGTCGAGCATCCCGCGGTGGCCGAAGCGGCGGTCGTGGGCAAGACACACGAACTCAAGGGTCAGGCGCTGGCGGCGTTCGTGACGCTGCGCGAAGGTCACAAGGCCACCCCGGCGCTCTGCGACGAACTGCGCGAGTTCGTGGTCGAGAAAATCGGCGCCATCGCGCGCCCGGACGATGTGCTCTTCTCGGCGGACCTGCCCAAAACGCGTTCGGGCAAGATCATGCGGCGGCTTCTGCGCGACATTGCGGAAGGACGCGCACTTGGTGATACGACAACGTTGGCTGATCCCAACGTCGTCGCCTCGCTCAAGGATCAGTACGAGGCGTCTGAGAGCTGAACTGCCCAGGGCACAGTGTTCGGTGTCAGGGCACGGCGTTCGGGGTTCCACGCCGGTCCAGATAGGCGAGGACGAACACCGCCACCGCAATGACCGCTGACACGACGCACCAGCGGCAAATGGCGTGGATCACGAACAGCTCGAGGTACGTGAGCCACGCCGAGAATACCACGCCCCATCCGGTGAGAAGCACCAGGGCCAGCGACAGGCGGCGTGAATCGCCGAACCGCTCAGTCGTCGCCGCGAACGCGAGGCCGAATACGAGCGCGTAGAAGCCGACGCCCCAGGTGGCAACCGGCAGTCCGAAGAGCGTGGACCAGTGGCTCAGCTG
>JBBTFS010000023.1:0-1084 GCA_038060705.1 Gemmatimonadota bacterium | reverse complement strand
GCGGCCTTGGCGTCACGGAGCATCGTGTCCACGTGCGCCTTGAATGCGTCGTACGGGATCACGCCGGGGATCGCCTTTCGGCCGAAGAAGAACGTCGGCGTAAACCCGACGCCGCGCCGCGCTCCTTCCTCTGCGTTGGCTTGGATCTGGGCGCGGTACTTCCCCGTGTTCATGCAAGCGTCGTACTGCTCCATCCCCACGCCCACCTGCTGGGCGAGGTTGGCCAGCACGCGCTCGGGCCTGGGACGGACCCACTTGTCCTGGTTCTGGAAGATGGCGTCATGCATTTCCCAGAACTTGCCCTGCTCGCCGGCGCACCATGCCGCCATGTGGGCGGGCCACGTGTACTGGTGACCGGACAACGGGAAGTCCATGAACCGGAAACGCACCTGCCCGGTCATCACCAGGCGGGCGCGGACGTCCGGTTCCGTCAGCGTCGAGAAGCTGCCGCACGCCGCGCACTCGAAGTCGCCGAACTCCACGACCTCCACCGGCGCGGTCTCGCTGCCAACCACGTGCCCGGAGTTGGGGATTGGCGTCACGGATGAGTCCATGTAGGACATCTGCTTGGGCCGAGACGACATGTACGACAGCGTCGCGATGCCTCCGACCAGGAGTACCGCCACCGAGGTGTAGAACGGCCGCTTGCCGCCCTGTGAGGACGCCCGGACCGGCCCTTTCCCCTTCGCGCGTTTGGCTTCCATACGGAAAAACCTAGCCCAGACGCGACCAGGACGGCAACGCGCGGCTCAGCGGTTCGCGCTGTGGCCGCGTAGCATGGACGGTTAGATTTGTACCGTCTTCCTCCCTCCCACAGGACATGGCCAAACCGAAGTCCAGAAACAACGATTCAGTCATTCCGTCGCCGTTTGATCAGGCCCGCGACGAGCTGTTTCAACAGATCATGACGTGCGGCGTCGTCGGCGCCGATGTCGAGCACCAGCGCGAGTGGTTTGACGACGCGATGAAGTACTTCTCGGAGCGCTACCCGGAGCTCGGCGACATGCAGAGCACCGAGTTGAGGAAACTGGGCGAGCGGTTTGCCCAGCCTCCCAAAGCCCGAGCCAGCGCGTAGTACCTCAAA
>JBBTFS010000022.1:0-6574 GCA_038060705.1 Gemmatimonadota bacterium | reverse complement strand
CGGCGTTCCTGCGCGCAAACACCGCCGAGGTGAAGGGCTACAAGACGTCCAAGGGCACGATCCAATTCCCGCTCGACAAGCCCCTGCCCTTGGCGCTGGTGAAGCGCCTGGTGAAGACGCGCCTCGCGGATTTCCGGAAAGCCGCCAAGTCCGCGTCGCGCTGACGGTCCGGCTGTAACTTCCCCCCAATGGCAAGCGCAGCACCCGTCACGCTCTCTGTCGTCATTCCCGCGTACAACGAAGCCGCCAGGCTGCCTGAGACGCTCGCGGCCGTTCGACAGTTCCTGGACGTACACGCGATCACGCACGAAGTGATCGTGGTGGACGACGGCAGCGCGGACGATACGGCGAACCGGGCTCGCGCCGGCGGCGCCCGCGTGATGGCGGAACGACACCGCGGCAAGGCCGCCGCGCTGCGCGTCGGCGTGCGCGCCGCAACCGGCGACCGCGTCCTGCTCATGGATGCCGACTTGGCCACACCGATCGATGAATGGACCAAGTGCGCGGCCGCATTCGACGCCGGCGCCGACATCGTGATCGGGTCGCGCGAACTGCCTGACAGTCGCCGTATCGGCGAACCGTGGTACCGGCACGTGATGGGCCGCGTGTTCAACTGGCTGGTGCAGTTGCTGGTGATGCGCGGCATCCGCGACACGCAGTGCGGCTTCAAGGCGATGCGGCGCACGGTGGCCGTGGATCTCTTCCGCTGGTCGCGCCTTTATCCTGACGACGCTGCTCCGCTCACCGTGCCCGCCGTCACGGCATACGACGTGGAGCTGCTGTACGTCGCGCGCCGCCGCGGTTACACGCTGTCGCAGATCCCGGTGACGTGGCGCTTTGACGCCGGCACGTTGGTGCATCCGTGGCGCGACACGGTGCGCAACTTCCGCGACCTGTGGACCGTGCGCCGCATGGCGCGATTGGGGCTATACCCCGGGCCGACGACGGAAGACGCGCATGCCCTGCACGACTCCAAGCACGGAGTAGTCGCGCGCGAGAATCGCCCACAAAGCGGGGTACCGCTCGGGCGGGAACTTGCCGAAGTACGCGACATCCCCCGCTGAACCGTCCACGATAAACTCGGGACGCCGCAGGGCGAGGTCGTCTTCGAAGCGCATCCACATGCCGGGCACGACGTTCGGCAAGGCATTCACGTTCGGATCCGTCTGCGACGCTGTGGCCGGCGAGAGGCCGGTGAGAAAATTCGCCGACACGAAACGGCAGCCCAGCGGGCGACGCGCCTGCGCCACGAGCAGCGGCGAATTGCCCCACACGCACAGCGACCCGCGCGCCGGGTCGCGCTCGTCCAGCCAGCGCGCTACCGCGGCGTAGTCCGGGTCCGGGCGGATCGCCGCGATCGTGACGCGGGATTCCGCACCGCGCAGAACACCGTCGCGCGCCCACGCCGCCGCCCAGAACGCGAGTGCCGGCACCGCGAGCGCGGCGATCACCGTGCGCCGCCGAGAGGCGAGAAGCGCGACAAGCACCGGTGCGGCCAGCACCGCCAGCGGCGCGGTGAATTGATGGAAGTAGTGCCCGAAGAACCGGCCCCCGGCAAATACCGCGAACGCGCAGAGCACCGCCCATGCCAACAGCCATTGGCCCCGCGTGCCGCTCTCGCGCCAGGCGCGCATAGCGCCAACTGCCGCGGCGAAGTAGAGCAGCGCGGCAGGCACGACCACGAATGCGATGCGTGGTACCGCTCGACGCACCACTTCGCCCGGCTCGGTGCCTGCGCCGATGTACGCAAAGTTGAACCGGAACCAGTAGAGCGTCTCGCCCAGATCGCCGCGACTGCGGAACCACCACGCCATCAGGAGCCACGGCAGCGCCAGCCCCGCCATGGCGGCCACCAATTGCACCGCGCGCTCCGGCAAGCGCGTCGCGGACTGGAGCGCCAGTGGCAGGATCAGCAGTGGCAGTTGAACCGCGGCCTGATACTTGAACGCCGCCGCGGCGGAGAGCAGCACGCCGGCCGCCAGCGCGCGCCGCCAGTCCACGCGCTCGTCCAGCACCAGCAGCACCGACAGGCTCGCCGGCAGCATCATCCACAGCTCGGCGTTGGCGGCCAGGCTGTCGAACGAAATCATCGTCGTGGTGAATACGACGTAGAGCAGCGCGGCCGCGCGGTCCGCGTGCGGTGTGTCCGGCGCGAGGCGGCGCGTGACG
The DNA here is from genome assembly GCA_038060705.1 of Gemmatimonadota bacterium. Taxonomy (GTDB): domain Bacteria; phylum Gemmatimonadota; class Gemmatimonadetes; order Gemmatimonadales; family Gemmatimonadaceae; genus DASPMP01. The sequence continues at coordinate 4,405 of JBBTFS010000022.1, read as the reverse complement.
GCGCCGAGCACGAGCGCGGTAGCCCACACCACGAGGATGAGCAGTGCGTGCACCAACGCCATGTCGGCGCGGTCTCCGGCCAGGCGGGACGCGGCACCGTACAGCCAGTAGATGGCTGGCGGCTTGTGATCCACCGCGTCCACGTACAGCCGGCCGCCGGCAGCGACGGCGCGTCCCACCGCCGCGTAGATGGCTTCGTCGTCGGAGAGATACACGCGCGCGAACGATGGCGCGCGTAGCGCGGCAGTGAGCCCGAGCAGCGCCACGCTCCCCGTGCGCGTCAGCACACTACCAACCGAGTCCGGCGCCCAAGCCCAGCGCGCGGCGGCTAACGATGCCGGCCATGAGGTGTCCTTCACGGGTGAGCGCCACCCACGTGCCGAGGTCGCGTCCCACGCCCGGCAGCACGCCCGGAAAGACGTTCACCTTCACGGCGTCCGCGTTGGGACTGAAGTTCACGCTGGCCAGGAGCGAGTTGCGCCGGTCCCAGTACACACCACCGCCGAACTTGAGCCGGATGGACTCGGCGCCCGTGACCGGTTCCACGTTGCGCATCTCGGTGTCCGCGCCCAACGCGACCGTGAGCGAGTGCTCGCCCCGCACCCGGCGCGAGAGGCCCGACTGCACACCCATGCCGCCGCGCAGAAAGAGTCGCGTTCGCGTCCATGGCATGGGAATCTTGAGTACGTAGTACTGGCCGGAATTGCGGAGTTCGGCGTTGGGAGTCGTGAACGTGGCGAGATTCGACCAGTCGGCACCCTGCAGCGTGCCCCCGAAGAACCGCACCAGCGGGTCCCAATCGAAGAGCAGGATGCCGCCGAGGTCGAACACCAGGAGGTCGGCAACGGACCCCGACGTGCCGCTGGTGACGTCGGGGTTTTCCACCGCTTCGTTGATCATCGCGGCGCCGAACGTCGTTGCCGCGGCCAACAGGCGCGGCAGGGGCACGTCGCGGACGCGAAACCATTCGTCCAGGGCACGATAGGTGAGTCCGCCGGCGAGCATGTGTTCGGTGTAGTTGACCGCCCACCGCGCCTCCCCGGTCGTGAACGTGAACGGCAGCACTTCCGATCGTATCCACCGATGCCAGCCCGGATGGAATTCGATGGCGCGTCCCGGGTTCGCCAACGCATCGAACACGTTGTTGCGGAACGCACGCTCATAGGGAAAACGCCAGACGTCGCGCCGGGCGTTCTTCGCCTGGAAGTGGTCGAAGCCCTTGTTGAGCAGCACCGTCAACGGCGAGAAGTATCCCTGACTTCCATAGGGCAGGCGCTGGTACAATACCTGTCCGGCACGGGAATGTTTGAGCAGTGTCTGCGTGCGCGCGACGCGGACTGAGTCAGCCGCCGCGGAGTCTACCGCGGGCATCTGCGCCGACAACACATCGGCCAGCGCGGCCAGCGCGAGCGTAACTGCCAGCGTGGCGACGCGGCCATGCGTGCGCCTGCGCATTTCAGGGCGCCTGTCGGCTTGGCGACGACCACATGGCGCCGACATGCAGCATGGCGCTGAACTCGGTGCGGTCTAAACCCGCGACGTGATCCGCGTTCCTCACCAGGTTCGCGCCAGCGTCCCACTCGGCGAACACGCGGCGGTTCGGCTGGTAGCGGCCCGCGAGCGCCAGTCGAGTGGTGCGCTCCGCGATCCCCTGCAGGAACTGCGACTTCTGCCTCCACACCTGATCCGGGATCGTATCACGCCGGAAATCCCACTCGCCTTTCCGCTGCAACGCGAGCGTTGGCGTGAGCCGCAGGCCGGCGATGCCCGGATAGATGTTCGCATGCAGCGTCACGCGGTCGTAGTCTGAGGCATTGTCACCCAAGCCGCGGCCGTGGTACGACATCTGATCACTGTTCGCGAATTTCGGCGTCCAATACGTGAAGGAAAGGACGACGCGGTAGTCGATGCCAAGGTCCAGCCACGGCGCCGGCCCCATGTACAATGCGGATGTCGACAGCGCGGCGCGAAGCGGTGCGTGACCCACGACCCAGATGTCGTCCACGAACGTCTCGCCACTCATCGTTACCCGGCCGCGACGAAGCCAGAACTGGCCGTCGAGCGACGTGCTGGTGGGCTGTTCTCCGCCGAGCTTGTCACCGGTGATGAAGAAGATCTCGAGCGGATTGAGGTTGACGATCCTGGGGCCGCCGCTCGAGCCATACACTTTCGATTCGCCGATCGAGACGGCGAAGTTGTCGCGGACGTACTCCAGGCGATGGGCGGCGACGTAGCGTTCGCGGCCCTTCAGGGTATCCAGTTCTCCCACGAAACCGCGCAGGATCAAGTTGCGGCCACCCACCTCGTAGCCAAGCTGCGGAATGCCGATGGCGGCGTCGCTCAGCATGAGTCCCTTCGTGCCGACGGGCGCCCAGTTGCGACGCAGCCGCCCGACGACGAACGCCGCGTTGGCGGTACGGGCGCTCACGTACGTGACTTCGTTGTCCGGCAGCACGTCAAAACTGCGCTGCGGAAACACACCGTCTGGATCGGCGCGCCGGAGCGCCAGGTCCCAGCCGACTCTCAGTTCCATCGCGAATGGGCCGCGTTCGGCCCAGCCGCCGGCGCCATGCGAGGGCCACACGCTTCCTGGGTTGCGCCCCTTGCCGTTGATGGGCGCGGTTCCCTTCCGAATCGGGAAATACGGATCCACGCGCGGGCTGGTGGCCGCGACAGCGCTACCCCACGCCACGAAGCCGAGCGCCAGCGAATCGCGGCCTTCCAGGCGCAGGAATTCCGGGCCAAGGTCGCTGCGCAACAGCCTGATCCACTGCGAGACGTGGCGCGGCATGGTGTCCAACGAGGCCGCGGGGATCTTCGCCAGCGCGCGCGCCACCGCGTCGCGGGTCCAGGGCTGGGTGATCGGATTGAGCGCCGCCAGATAGCCGCGCGAACGCAGGCGTGCGACGGCGTCGTTCATCCAATCGGTCGTCGCGATGTAGCGCGATCCGCGAACCTGCGAGGGCTGGGCCGACGCCTGTGCGAAGGCGAGCGTCGCCACAGTCAGCGCCGCGGTCGCGGCCGCGCGCCACGTCAGCACAGGGCGCGAGTCACGCCGGGCAAGAGCCATCATCGAGCGGGAATATCTCGTGTCCTCACCCGCCCCGCAACGAACGGCTAGCAGATCGCCGTCGCGACTCCGGCGCCGACGCCGAGTCCCAGCAAACCGGCCGACATGGTCCGGACCGAGGCCGGATCATCCCTCAAGGCGTTGAACAGCCGGACATCCGCGATGGCGCCGGCCGCGCCGGATCCGACGATCGCACCAAGGATCCCGAGCATGGCGCGTCCCGACCGGGTGCACTTGCTGGACCACTGCGGTCCGGTGGCTGCGAGCAGCGTACCGAGAAACGCGAAGCTCATCCCCGTCTGCACCGGGTTTCCGCCCATGCACGCCGTCGCTCCCTTGCATTGAGCCTGGTTCAACTCGTCGATGCCAAGTCCGACGGCCATGAAAAGTGCCCCGCCAACGAGGCCGTACGCGGTTCGCTTCGTCGCGTCGCGGACGTGCGGCTTCACGGGGCCAAACGTCCAGCCACGCTCCCTGGCGGCGGGCATGGCGGCGTACGGCGTCATTCGCTGCGCCGCGGCAGAGCCGGACAGAATGAGAGTAGCTGCGAGCAACAGTTTCAGATTTCTGGCCGGATCACGCGTCATGGGTCACGGTCACGGTCACGAGTCATTTCATCCTTACCCGCGCCAAATGCGCGCCCGTGGCATCACGCATCGCGACGAAAACTACCTTGCCGCGGCCAAAGCCGACGAGGGTGTAGCTCTGCGGAATCTGGATGCGGTCGATGATCTGTCCGCTGTTGCTGACCACATCGTAGATGGGTCCGCCCGGCACCGTTTTCGGCAGGTTGATGCGAATCCAGAGATTGCCGTCGAGGTCGGCGCGCACGGCGCTCTGGCTAAAGGGCGGCTTGAAGTCCGGCAATTGCGAGGCGGCGATGACGTTCACTTCGCGCAGCGTCGGCGGATTCGGGATCCGGTTCAGGTTCGGGTCCAGGAGCGCAATCGGTGCAGGGTGTCGGACCGCGTGCCATATTTCTTGTCATGCCAAAGCAGTCACCCGTGGCGGCGCGAGCGCAGGTTCGCGCCTATTCACGCCGTTCTTGCGCGCCAACGCGGCCGACATCAAGGGTTACGAAACGTCCAAGGGCACGATCCGTTTCCCGCCCGACAGGCCGTTCCTGTGGCGTTGGTCAAGCGCCTCGTGAAGGCCCAGGTCGTTCTTTTCCGCGCTACCGTAACCAAAATGACGCGCCGCAACGACGCGCTGGACGACCATAGACAGGTTCGACCGACGAGAACATCGTCATGGTGACACCCACCGCTCCATGACCGTTCCTTCCCGGCTCACGGCTGCGCTAACGGACCGTTACCGTGTCGAGCGCGAGCTCGG
>JBBTFS010000021.1:5153-13025 GCA_038060705.1 Gemmatimonadota bacterium | reverse complement strand
TGACCATGCCATCGGTGAGTTCGGCGGGCACCCACGGGGCCAGGTGCGGCGTGAATCCCGTGAAGAGGTTCATGTCCAGCCGCAGGACGATGCTCCGCAGCGAGTCCGGGCTGTTGTTGTGGATCTCGACTGACTCACGCCCTGTGATGCGCGACGTGGCGGGATCGAGCCGGGCCTGGATCGTGTAGTCGGTGCGCAACTGCCAGTAGGAGCGGCCCGGGCGGCCCGTGGAATCCCGGGTGCCGGCGGCCAGCGCCCGTCGGATCGCGTTGGTCAGCGGGATGTCACGCCGAACCGCGCGCTCCGGGAGCTTGGGCCCCTGGGCCCGGGCGCTCGGGAAGGCCGCGACGGCGGCCCAAAGGCTCACAAATACAGCCGGGCGGAGCATTCCAAACCTCTGGGTGGGAGACTACGTACTGCCAAGAAGTTACGTCCTCCCGTTGAGGCGGCGAGGGCCACCCTCTCTATAGATTGTGGGACCATGGATTTGCACGTCTTTCTGCGACCACTTCGTTACACCGCCGTCGCCACGGTTCTCGCCGGGGCCACGGGCTGTGCGACCCATGCGGGCCACGAGACAGCCCTCAAGCCGGAGTTCGGGCCGGCGATGCGGCGCGCGCACTACTACTCCAACCGGCAATATGGGTCGGAGTCGCAGTTCAACCCGCTCTCGACGATCCTGAACAACGGCTACGACCAAGTGCGCACCGCGCCGGACCGGCGGGTGTTCGCGTTCGACTACGGCAGCGGGGCCGAGGGCTCCCTGAACTCGATTCTCCGCGCGGGCGCGTTGTTGCGCGGGTACGGTACGTCCAACTGGATCCGGTACGAGTTGTTGCCGTTCTCCGGCAAGGCTGGCGGCGGCGGCCAGTGGTGGCCCAACTATCAACTGCACCTGTTCGCCGGCGGCACCACGTACGTGCGCTTGATGGCCTGGTACGAACAGCGCGGTTTCAACCATCCTCGCCTCGCCGCGGCCGCCACGAAGTACGCCGGCGCCTTGCTGAACGAGATGATGGAGAACACGCCGTACCGCAAAGGCACCGTGGATGGCATGACGGACCTGCTGATCTTCGACCCGGCGGCGATTCTGCTGTGGAACTCGGACAAGGTGCAGCGCTTCGTCGGCACGCGCATCGAGTTCACGGAGTGGCCGGGACAGCCGTCGCTCTCGATGCCGGGCGCCACGCTCGAAAACACGTTCCAGACCACGATGGTTCGCGCGCGAATCCCACGCACCAGCAACTATCGCGTCTTCACCACCATGGGCGGCTCCTACATGGGCGGCCTGTCGCGTCGTGCGGGTGACAGCACGTGGGTGTCACTCGGCTTGGGCAGCGACGCACGCTCCAATTCGGTCGTGGACAGCCTCACCGGCCGCAAGACGGTCGAACTCCTTGGCAACTTCGGCATCTTCGTGGACAAGGGCGGCTCCCTGCTCTGGTCCGCGGTCTTTACGTCCGGTTACGACGCGGCCGCCACGCTCAACATCTATCCGGGCGTGATCCGGTTTGGACGGAGCCAGCTCGCGCCGGGCTGGTGGACGCAGTACTTGCCCCAGCAGCGCGAAATGCGGTTTGGCGTGACGACCAGTTGGGGCGTTGGGGTGGGGCGGAACCCGATACCCTGACCGCGGACCAACTACTCGTCGTCCTCGTAGACGGTATCCGTCAGGTCCTGGAAGACCTCGTCCAGCGAGATGGTGACCGGCGCAAGACCCGGAGGGCGCCAACGAATCTCGCCACGGGCGCGCCGGAAGTGGCCACGTGTCCTGGTGACTTCCACAACGCGCTCGCGCCAATCCACGATCCACACTTCGCGCACGCCAAGCGCCAGATACGCGTCCCGCTTGAAGTCTCGGTCGTAAACGCGCGATGACGGACTGAGGACCTCGATGGCGAGCCAGAACTCCTTGATCTTCGCCCACTTTGTCATCGGCGGGTACTCCTTTGACAATACGAGGACGTCTGGCTGAAGTTCGGTGAAGGGCGGACGCTGCACCGCGCCTGGGCCAACCACGTGCGCGTGGCCCGGAATGCCCACGGCATTGGCCAATCGTACCGCGAGGCGGGTCGCGACGATCTGGTGCGGGAACGCTGCCTGCGGTGTCACGAGCAACATCCCGTCCAGCAACTCGTACCGGTTGCCGTCTTCCGGGAAATGCTGGAGATCGTCCACCGTGTACCGCGGAACCAGCTGTGGCATGCCCATAGGATATACTCTCGGCGGGTGAAAAATCTACTCGGCATTTGCCACTATTGCCGAGATTCCACGAAGTGCGTCACCGCCGTTTTTCGCGTCGAACCGGAGCGTTGCGCCGATGGCGATGGCCGCGCGCGCTTCGTATACTCGCAGCCATGCGTATTCATCCCGCCCTCAGCGCGCTGATTGCCGGCGCGCTGTCAGCGTCCGCCTCGGCTCAGACTCCCAAGGTCCACCAGCTCGCCGCCACGCCGACCACAGTGGCGTACGGCTACTACTGGTCTCAGGCCAAACCGGCCCTTCGCGTGAACTCCGGCGACATCGTCGAAGTCGAGACGATGCTGACCAACACGCCGCAAGGACTGGAGCGTCTGGGCGTGAGCCCGGAGGACGTGCCGCAGAACCTGCGCGACATCGTCCGTGAAGACACCGGCTCGCTGAAGGGTCCCGGCGGCCACATCCTGACGGGCCCCATCTATATAGAAGAGGCCGATTCGGGCGATGTGCTGGAAGTCCGCATCCAGTCCATTACCCTGCCCCTCGCCTACGGCTACAACGGCTGCAGCGGCTACATGCGCGAGTTCTGCGAGCCGCGGGGCAGCACGCTGATTCAGATGGACCGAACGAACATGACGGCCGAGGTGGTCGCCGGCATCACGGTCCCGCTACGGCCGTTCTTCGGCTCCATGGGGGTTGCTCCTGCCGCCGACCTGGGCCGCGTAAGCAGCAACCCTCCCAGCCGACACGCCGGAAACCTCGACAACAAGGAACTGGTCGCGGGCACCACACTCTACATCCCGGTGTTCGTGAAGGGCGCCCTGTTCGAAGTCGGCGACGGGCACGCAGCACAGGGCGACGGCGAAGTGGACCAGACCGCCATCGAGACGAATCTCCGCGGCCGGCTACAGCTCATCGTCCGGAAGGACATGAAGCTCGATTGGCCGCGCGGCGAAACACCGACGCACTGGATCACGATGGGCACGGACACGTCGCTCGTCGTGGCGACCAAGACCGCGATCGCACAGATGGTGCAGTTCCTGTCGGAGACGAAGGGCTTGAGCGCGAAGGAAGCGTACCAAGCGGCGTCCATGGCGGCCGACCTCCGCATCACGCAACTCGTGGACGGCAACGTGGGCGTCCACATGATGATTGCGAAGAGCTACCTCAACGCGCCACGGCAGGCCGCCACAACCAAGGCGTTCACCGGCTTCACACTGATCGACGGCACGGGCCGATCGCCGATCGCCAACGCCACCATCCTGGTACGCGACGGTCGCATCCTCGCCGCGGGTCCGGCGCCGAGCATCCGCATCCCGCGGGACGCGCAGGTGCATGTCCTCTCCGGCTACGCGATACCGGGGCTGGTCAACGCGCACGGCCACGTGAATGCGCCCGGCGACCTCAAGACGTACGCGGCCTACGGCGTGACGACGGTCTATAGTCTCGGCGGAGAGCCACCGGCCGTGTTCGCCGCGCGCGCGGCGCAGGACAACCCGTCGCTCAATGGGTCGCGCGTTTTCGTCGCGGGTCCGGTGCTGACGCCGGCCACGCCGGCCGAAGCGCGCGCGCGTGTGGCGGATGTGGCAAACCAGCACGTGGACATGGTGAAGATCCGCGTGGACGACAACCTGGGCACGACCATGAAGTTGGCGCCCGATGTCTCGCGTGCCGTCATCGAGGAAGCGCACAAGCGCGGCCTGCGCGTGGCCACACACCTGTTCTATCTGGCCGACGCCAAGTTCCTGCTCGCGTCCGGCACCGACCTCGTGGCACACAGCATCCGCGACACGGACGTGGACCAGGAAATCATCACGGCGCTCAAGTCGCGCAACGTGTGCGTGAGTCCGACGTTGATGCGCGAGGTGTCCGCGTTTGTCTACGAGTCCACGCCGGAGTGGTTCAGCGACTCCCTGTTTTTGGCGCACGCCAACATGGTGTGGGTGGACGAGCGCAAGGCGCCGGCGCGACAGGCGGCCATGAAGGCAAACCCAGCGGCGCAGCGCTACAAGCTCGCGCTCGTGCAAGCTTCGACAAACCTTAAGAAGCTGGCCGATGCAGGCGTGACCATTGCAATGGGCACCGACACGGGACCAGACGGCCGTTTTCAGGGATACTTCGAGCTCATGGAACTGGAGCTCATGGCCAAGGCCGGCCTTACTCCGCAGCAGGTGCTCACCGCCGCCACCCGTGACGCCGCCCGGTGCATGCGGATTGACCGCGACGTCGGCACATTGGTACGTGGGAAGTTTGCCGATTTCGTCGTATTGGAAGCCGACCCACTGGAGGACGTTTCCAATGTTCGGCACATCAAGTCCGTGTGGATCTCGGGAAACAAAGTCGACCGTTGAATCGCAGGAACTGGGGATTGGGAACGAAAGAACTGGAGCCTATCCAATGAAACGCTTACTCGCTTTCTCAATTCTGCTGGGCGCATCCGTGCTCTCAGCACAAAACAAGGTCACGTTCACCGATACGCGCCTGAAGAACGGACTGCGCGTAATCATCGCCGAGGACCACAATGCGCCCGTGTTCTCGATCGCGGTGAGCTACAACGCCGGATCGCGCGACGAGCGCAAGGGACGCACTGGCTTCGCGCATCTCTTCGAGCACATGATGTTCAAGGGTTCGGAGAACATCGGCCCTGGTGAGCACTTCACGCTGGTGTTCAACAATGGTGGCAACATGAACGGGACCACCAACAAGGACCGAACGCTGTACTTCGAGACGCTTCCGTCCAATCAGCTGGATCTTGGCCTTTTTCTCGAGGCCGATCGAATGCGGTCGCTGGAGATCACCAAGGCGAACCTCGACAACCAGCGCAACGCGGTTCAGGAAGAGCGCCGCCTCGGTGTGGACAACAACCCGTACGGCAAGACGTTCGAGGCCATTGATTCCTTGGCCTACTCGAACTTCGCGTACCAGCATTCCGTGATCGGCTCGATGGCGGATCTGTCCGCCGCGACCGTCGAGGACGTGGCGGCGTTCTTCAAGACGTACTACGCGCCAAACAATGCCGTGGTCGCGATCGTCGGCGACGTGAAGACCGCGGAAGTGCTGGAAAAGGCGCGCAAATACTTTGAGCCAATTCCTCGACAGAAAGATCCTGCTCCGGTGGACATGACCGAGCCGGCGTCGAGCAGTGAAAAGCGCCTGGCCCTGGAAGACCAGCTCGCGCGGTTGACGCGCATCGATATCTCGTGGGTCGTGCCGCCGTCAAGCTCCAATGACGATGCGGCTCTCTCCGTACTCGCGACGGTACTGGGCGGTGGACGCAGCGGCCGGCTGTACGAGAACCTGGTGCGCCAGCAGCAGCTGGCCAGCAACATCGGCGCGGGCAAAGGTGAGTCTCGCGGACCCGGCCTGTTCCGGTTCTTCGTTCAGGTGGCGCCGGGAAAGAATCCCCCGGACGCCGAGAAGGCCGCGCTTGCGGAGTTGGAGCGGGTGAAGACGGGCGGTGTGCAGGACTGGGAAGTCGAGAAGGCCCGGTCGTCGGCCCGCCGCCAGATGGTGTCCGGCCTGCAGAGTTCGCTGCAGCGTGCGGTGCTGTTGTCGCAATACGCGCTCTTCTATAACGATCCCGATCGCATCAACACGCGCTCCAAGATGATCTCGGACGTAACCGCGGCCGACGTGCAGCGCGTGGCGAAGCAGTATCTCAACGAAGCCAATAGATCTGTCATCGTCACCACCCCCAAGGCGGCAGTTCGCCCCGGAGATAAGTAGCATGCGCACACCAATAGCCGTACTCCGCACTCTGAAACTGACGGTACTTATGTGCGCCGGGACGGCGGGGATCGAGGCGCAGCAGCCTCCTGCCCCGCCGCCGACGCAGACCGTCGTGATGAAGGGCAAGGCGCCGGTGTCAGACCAGGTGCTGAATGTGCGCTTGCCACGGCCGCGCGAAGGCAGTCTGGCCAACGGCATTCACCTGATCGTGCTGGAAGACCACCGTACGCCACAGGTAGCGTTCAGTCTTACGATCCCTGGCGCCGGTGGGTTCTTCGATGCCGCCGGACAGGCGGGACTCGCGCAGGCGACAGCGGTGATGATGCGCGAAGGCACGACAACGCGCACGACACTCCAGATCTCGGAGCAACTGGAGACCACGGCGTCCACGCTGAATGTCGGCAGCGGCATGTCGGCGCTCGATGCCACCGTCGCCGGGTCTGCGCTCACCGAACACGTCGGCAAGCTGTTCGACATGGCAGCCGACATCCTGCTCAACCCCACGTTCCCGGAAGAGGAGTTCGCCAAGTACAAGCAGCGCACATCGGCGCAGCTCAACCAGCAGCGCTCGATCCCTGGGTTCCTCGTGCAGGAACTGTGGTCCAAGGTGATCAGTGGTGACCACCCCTCGGGTCGCATCGCGATGCAGGCCACGACGCTCAACGGATTCACACGCGCACAGCTCGTCGAGTTCCACAAGACGCGTTACGTGCCGGACAACGCCGCGATCGCGATCGCCGGCGACATCTCCTACGCCGACGCATCGAAGCTGGTGGAGTCCCGCCTCGGCGGCTGGAAGAAGGCAGGAACTCCGGCGCCGACGGCATCGGATCCGGCCCCCGCTGGCGCGGCGCGTGTCTCACTGGTGGACCGCCCGAACTCGGTGCAAACCAATTTCGTCGTGGGCACGCAGGCCATCTCGCGCGTTGACGCGGACTACGACGCGCTGCAGTTGATGAACGCGGTGGTAGGCGGCGGTCCCACGGGCCGGCTCTTCACACACCTGCGCGAAGAGAAAGGCTACACCTACGGCGCGTACTCCGGACTGAGCGCAGGCCGTTACAAGGGCACGTGGCTCGCCTCCACGGACGTGCGCTCCGAAGTGACGGAGCCGGCGCTAACGGATCTCATGGACGAGTTGCGCCAAATCCGCGAGGTCCCGGTGCCAGCCAAGGAACTCGCCGACAAGAAGCGGTCGCTGGTCGCCAGCTTCGCACTGTCGCTGGAAAGTCCGCAGCAGGTGCTCAACTACTACGTCACGAGCTGGGTCTACAAGCTGCCGGCCGATTACTGGGACCGGTATCCCGAGCGCCTCAACACGATCACGCCGATGCAGGTGCAGTCCGTGGCGAGGAAGTACCTCGACGCCGGCAAGATGCAGATCATCGCAGTTGGCGACGGCAAGAAAGTGACGGACATTCTGAAGAAGTTTGGGCCGCTGGATGTGTATGATGTCGAGGGGAAGAAGGTGACCAGCGTCGTTCCGTAACCGATCTTGACCAGTGACCTGTGACTCGTGACCGAACAAGGCGAACTATGAAAAAACATCTCGTGCTTGCCGCCCTCCTCGTAGCCACCGCGGCTTCAGCGCAGAACCCGGGCGGCGGCCGTCAGCTCTCTGACTCGGCCCGCGCCGACCAGGCGCGCAGCCGCGGCGGCAGCTCATGCGCCCGAAATGCGTACAACTGCATCGACGCCAAGAATCCCCTTCCCGAGCCCAACACGGTGTGGATGGAAGAGATGACGTGGATGGACGTGCGCGACGCGGTGGCGGCAGGCAAGACGACCGTCATCATCGCTGCCGGCGGTATGGAGCCCAACGGCCCGTGGCTCGTCACGGGCAAGCACAACTACGTGCTCCAGGCCAACTGCGAAGCCATTGCCCGCAAGATGGGCAATGCGCTGTGCGCACCAATCGTGAAGTTCGTGCCGGAAGGCCGCATC
>JBBTFS010000021.1:0-5053 GCA_038060705.1 Gemmatimonadota bacterium | reverse complement strand
GCAGCGCCCACGCCGAAGACTGCCAGATTCCTCCCGCCGCCGCTCATGGCGCGGAACAAGTCCATCAACTGGTTCTGACTCGGCATCGCCGCACCGGCAGCCACGCCCGGCCCCACCGGTGCCGCGCCACCGGCCGATACACTCGCCGTCGCCGGCGTCTCGCCCGCACGCTCGTTGAAGCGCGCCCCTGCGAGCGCCGGACCGCCGCCGAACACGGCGGCAAACTGGGTCGTCATTTCCTGCATCGCCGCCGGACCCTGCGACATCGAGGTCCGCACACGGTCAAGGATCATCTTGGGCACCGAGCCCGCCTTCTCCAGGGAATCCAGCGTGTTCATCATTCGGCGCATGGTGATGGCAGAGTCACGCTTGCCGGCCGGTGACAGCGCCGGCGATGGTGGATTCTTGCCACGATAGTTCCACGTCACGCGGTTGATGCCGGGCGCGGTGCCGCCGGGCAACGACGCCAGCGTATCGCCAGCCGCGTCCTGGATGATCACGCGCACCTGGCCCGGCGCCCGCTCGGCCAGGCGATACGCGATTTCGGCACCGTACGTTGGCACCGCCACTTCGAAGGTTTGCTGGCCGCTGGATTGGCCCTCGAACGGCGGTTCGCCCCACTGCGATCCAGCGCGCGGCTTGAAGAGATGCACCGGCTTGGCGGCGACCTGCGCCGTCCACTGCTGTAGCGGCGCGATGTCCACGATCCAGAAGCCGCGGCCGTGCGTCGCCGCCACCAGCTCGCCGTCCCGTGGATGCACCACCAGATCCATGACTGGCGTGCTGGGCAGTCCCGTCATGAACCGCTGCCACGAAGTGCCGCGGTCCGTCGAGACGTACGCTCCCACATCCGTGCCGACGAAGAGCAGGTCGCGGTTCTTCAGGTCCTCGCGCACGACATACACAAAGTCGGGGCCGCCCGTTGGAAGGTTGGCCGCGATCGAGCGGAACGTTCTTCCGCCGTCATTGGTCGCGAAGACGTACGGCTTGAAGTCGCCCCGCCGGTGATTGTCGTACGTCACGTAGAACGTGAGTGAGTCGAAGTGCGAGGGCTCGATGCGCGAGACGTAGGTGCCCGCCGGCACACCCTTCACGTTGGGCGTGAGCTCGGTCCAGTTGGCGCCGTCGGTCCACGTGATCCACACACGACCATCGTCCGTGCCCGCCATGAGAATGCCGGACTTGACGGGCGACTCGTTGAGCGAGACAATCGTGCCGAACGTCTCCGCGCCGGTCGCGTCCACGGTGATTCCGCCCGTCGTTCTCGTGGATACGCGCACTTTCATCGTATCCGCGTAGGACAGGTCCGGCGAGATGGGATACATCTCGTCGCCCCGCTTCGTGGACTTGAGGACGCGATTGGCGCCGAAGTACAACGTCTGGTGATTGTGCGCCGAGATGAAGAACGGGGTGTTCCAGTTCCAGCGCATGTCGAGGTCGTTGGAGTCCTTGCGCTGCCTGGCGCGCATCTCGCCCAAGCGCCGCTTCTCGGCGGACGTCATCGGCTTGGTAGTGTCGGGCCGGAAGACGAGGATCGAATCCTCCCACTGCGTGTAGCGTGGCCGCCACGTCGGTTTCACCAGCGACACCCGCTCGCCGGTGGACTTCGTGAAGCGTCCGATGTTGCCGCCCTGCGACTCGCCGTAGATGACGTCCGGATTCACTGGATCTTGCGCCGTTACGAACCCGTCGCCGCCGTTGAACGTGAACCACATGGCATTCGTTATGCCGCGCGCCTTGCGTCGGCTGGGGGCGCACCACGAACCGTTGTCCTGCGCGCCACCACACACGTTGTACGGCACCGCCATGTCCACGGACACGTTGTAGTACTGGCCGATAGGCAGAGTATTCACCGCGAGCCAGTTCCCGCCCCCGTCCCATGATTGCGCCACGCCGCCGTCATTGCCGACGACAATGTGCGTGGGGTCCTTGGGATCGATCCACATGGCGTGGTGGTCCACATGCACGTTGACGGTGGTGTTGCCGGCCGTCTTGCCGCCGTCGCGCGAATACTTGAGTGGCGTGCTGGACCAGAACACGTGATCCGGGTTCACCGGGCTCACGCGCACCTGGGAGTAATAGAACGGGCGAGTGTTCTCGTCGTTCATCTTGACCCAGGTCTTGCCGCCGTCCGCGGAGCGGTACAAGCCGTTGGGCGACTTCTGCGACTTGACGGCGGGATCCTTCTTCGCGTTCGGCGTTGTGTCGGCCTCGACCATCGCGTACATCACGTCCGCATTCGACATCGCGATGGCGATGCCGATGCGCCCCTTGGATGTCTCAGGGAATCCGCCGCCCTTCACTTCAGTCCACGTGGCGCCGGCGTCCGTGCTTTTCCACAGTGCAGAGCCCTTGCCGCCGGAGTACAGAAAGTACGGGCCACGAATGCGTTGGTAGCTCGCCGCCCAGACGACGTCGGGATTGCGCGGATCGAGCGCGACGTCCACGAAGCCGGTGGAGTCACTGATGTACTTGAGGTTGGTCCACGTCTTGCCGCCGTCGGTCGTCTTGTAGAGGCCGCGTTCCTTGTTGGTCGCCCAAGCCGCGCCCAGCGCGGCGACGTACGCCACGTCCTTGTTGCGCGGGTCCACGACAATCCGGCCAATATGCTGCGTCTCCTTGAGCCCGCTCGCGGTCCACGAGCGCCCACCGTCGGTGGACTTGAACACGCCGCTGCCGGGCGACATCGAGTTGCGCGAGTTGGGCTCGCCCGAGCCGTAGTACACGGTGTTGGTGTCATTCGGCGCGATGGCGATCATGCCGCCGGACGACACGTGTTCGTTCTCGAACACAGGGCGGAATGTGGTGCCCGCGTTGGTGGTCTTGAACAGCCCACCGCCAGCGCTCGAGACGTAGAAGGTGCGCGAGGGCCACGGAATGCCCGCTACGTCCACCACTCGGCCCTGGTGGTTGGCGGGGCCGATTGTGCGCCAGCGAAGGGCGGCCATTGAGGCCGAGTCTGGCTGTTGAGCGCCAAGTGAAATCGCGAGGACGGGGACGACGAGGTGCGCGGCGCGCATGAAGTTCTCGGTGGATTGTGGTGGCCCGAATATGCTCCCTGTGGACGACTCAAGGAACTACTGTCCAAGCTCGGCGAAGCTGGTGCTGTGCGATTCCATCTGCCGCTTGACCATCTCGTAGTAGATGCCCCGGGCGGCCATGAGTGACTCGTGTGTGCCGCGCTCGACGATGCGGCCATCCTCCATGAGAAGGATGAGGTCCGCCCGCTGAATGGTGGACAAGCGGTGCGCGATGACGAACGTGGTGCGGTCCGCCAGGAGCGTGGACATGGATGCCTGGATCAGCTGCTCGCTTTCCGTATCGAGGTTCGACGTCGCCTCGTCCAAAATGAGAATCTGCGGGTTCTTGAGGATGGCGCGCGCGATGGCCAAGCGCTGTTGCTGCCCGCCTGACAGCTTCACTCCGCGCTCGCCCACAAACGTCTCGTAGCCCTCGGGCAGCTTGACGATGAACTCGTGCGCGTTTGCGCGCCGCGCCGCGTCTTCCACGTCTTCGACGCTCGCGTTGTGGCGGCCATACGCGATGTTGTCGCGCACGGAGCCATCGAACAGGAACACGTCCTGCTGCACGATGGCCAGCAAGTGGCGGTAGGTGCGCAACTTGAAGTCGCGGATGTCCACGCCATTCACGAGGATCCGCCCCGTGTTGGGGTCGTGGAACCGCGCGACCAGGTCCGTGACCGTGGTCTTGCCCGCCCCGCTGCGGCCGACCAGCGCCACCACGGAGCCGCCCGGCACGGTGACGCTGAAGTCCTTCACCACCGGCAGGTGCTCGCGGTATTCGAACTCGACGCCTTCGATGCGGATCTCGTGCACCACGCGCGGTGCGTCCACGGCGTTCGGCCGGTCGGGCTTGTCGTCCTCCATCGCCATCACTTCGAACACGCGCTCCATCGCCGCCAGTGACCGCTGCAGCTCGGAGAACGAGTTGACGATGTTCCACACCGGATTGAGCAGCAGGAACGTGTACCACTGAAACGCCATGATGTCGCCGATGGTCGCGCGCCCCATCACGTTGAGGTATCCGCCGTACCACACGATCACGACGTTCACGCCGGACACGAGCAGGCCCCACGACGTCCAGAGCAACAGCTCGCGGCGGTGCGCGAAGAGTTCCTTGCGCAGCACCGTGTGCCGGCCCTGCATGTACTCCAGGAGTTCGCGCACCTCGCGCCCGAACGCGCGCACCACGCGGATGCCCATGAACGTCTCGCCCACGCGTCCGTCGATCAACTCCACGTCTTTCCGGATCGCCCGGTAGATGGGACGGATGCGGCTGGCGGACACAAAGCTCATGAGCATCGCGCCAGGAATGATCGCCATCGCGGTCAGCGCCAGCCGCCAGTTGAGCGTCATCAGCACCGTGATCGCCACGATGAGCCGGATCACCGACAGCGACGGCGAAATGATCGCCATCTGCAGCAGGCCGGTGGTGGTGTCGATGTCGCCCGTGAGCCGAGACAGGATGCCGCCCGTCTTCATGTCCCACAACTTCGGCAGCGGCAGGTGCAACAGCCGGTCGAAAAGCGACCGGCGCAGCGACAGCATCACGCGCGTGTTGAGGATCCGTTGCCGGTAGTCCTTCAACACGTTGAGCAGGCTCGAGAAGATGATCACGCCCAGGAACGCGGCGCCGCCGATGTTGAGCCACAGCAGACGCCCCTGGGTATCCAGCTCCTTGTTGAGCAGCACCTTGTCGATGATGAACCGCATGAAGAGCGGCTCCACCATCTGCAGGCCGGCCACGAGCGCCGCGAACAGGAACACCGACCCGACCGCGAACCGATACGGCCACAGCCAACGGACGTACTCGCGCAGATACTCGCGCCGCTTGGCCGACCGCAGGATCTTCGGTCCCTTCGTCGTGACCTTCCCGTCCGCCTTGTCCGCCGCGTCGGCCGTGAGCGACTTGCGATCCGACAGTGCCTCGGTCTTCTCGTCGAGACGCTTCTGCCGGTAGTCGTCGACGAAGACGCGATAGCGCTGCCGTGACGACCGGGCGTGCGCGCCGTTGTCGCCGGAGCCGCCGCCGC
>JBBTFS010000020.1:8475-17370 GCA_038060705.1 Gemmatimonadota bacterium | reverse complement strand
CGTCCGTGCGGCCAAACACGTTGACGACGATTTCAGCGGACGTTGATTCGGTCATTGCGGAGTAGAGAGCTTGGAGTCTTGAACGAAGGTCAGGAAATCTACGGACACGCGCTCTTCAGGATGGTGGTGACCCGCTTCTCGTATTTCGTGCCACGCGACGTGCCTTCGACCCCTTTGATCGCCGTGCATGCGGCGCCGTCGTTCCCGCGAACCACGTTCGCTTCGGCCGTCAGCAAAGCAGCAAGGACTTGTTGGTCCTGAGTCAACGTGGACGCCGAAAGCTGACCAAGGCGCTGCAACGCGGTGGCTGCACTCTGCGGAGTCCCGGTGATAATGTCCGTCAGCTTGCCGACGGAGTCCAGCACCACATCCATGTCCACCACCGGCGCCGCCGGCGGGGTCGGTGAGGCAGTCGGGCTCGCCTGCTTGAACTGGTCCGACGGAGTGCTGCCCGGTTGGTTGCCCGGGCCTTTCATCATCAAGAACAAGCCGACCGCAGCGCCAATCGCCACAATGCCGACACCGGCATAGAGGCCGGTCCTGGACTTGGCCGCGGGCACGGCAGGCGCTGACGGCGACCCCAGTGGCGTCGCTGTGCCCACGCGAGTGGCGGGCACCGGCCGTGCCTTCGGCTCCGCGCCGGTCTTTGGGGACGACAGCGGCGCCATCACGGCCGTATGGGCCGACGTCACGTCGCCCGCCGCGCCCGTCATCGCCTGAACCGCCGCGAACAGCTCGCGCCCGAACTCCGACGCCGTCTGATACCGATCGGCCACGTCGCGAGCCAGCGCCCGATCCATCACCGCCTGCACGTCGTCCGTCCATCCCGTTTCCGGCTTCATGTCGGCCAGGTGCTTGGGCGCTTCCATGAGCCGCGCGATCATTGTTTCCTGCGAGGTGGCGCCCGGGAACGGCAGCTTGCCCGTGAGCATGTTGAACGCCACCAGCGCCAGCGAGTACGTGTCGCTACGGCCGTCGAGCTTGTCGCCCGAGAGCTGTTCGGGGCTCATGTACTCCGGCGTGCCGACCACCATGCCCGTCTTGGTGACCTTCTGGCCCTCGTCCGCGCCGGCCTTGGCAATGCCGAAGTCCACCACCTTCACGACATCCACACCCTCGCGGCCCTTGGCGAGCATGATGTTGTCGGGCTTCAGGTCGCGGTGGACGATGCCCATGTCATGCGCCACGGACAGTGCTTCCGACGCCTGACGCGTGATCTCAGCCGCCCGGAGCGGGGGCAGGGAGCCGGCATCTTCGATCACCTTGGTGAGCGCCGGACCCTCGATGAACTCCATCGCCAGGAAGATCAGGCCGTCTTCCGTCTCGCCGAAGTCGTACACGGCGGCAACGTTCGGGTGGTTGATCTTGCTGGCGTTCGCGGCCTCGCGGTTGAACCGGCTGATGGCGTCGGCGTCGTGCACCATGCCGGGGTTCATGACCTTCAACGCGCTCTTGCGGCCCATCTTCACGTGCTCGGCCAGGTACACCGTGCCCATGCCGCCTTCGCCGAGCTTCTTCGTCACGTGGTAGACCTTCTGGATGATCGAACCCACCAGGTCCGCCGCGCCCCCGAGTGACTTGAGGGTGCTGCCGTCCTTGGGGCAGAAGAGCTGCTCCGGCGCGTACTCGGTATTGCACTGGGGGCAGATCTTCTGCGCGCTCATATGTTTTCTACGCGCATGATCTGATCGCCGATCAGGAATCGCTGGCCTTTCTTGATCTCGCGGTCGCCGCGCACGGCCATGGCGACGCCGTTACGACTGCCGGCGTCGTGCACGAAGAACTCGATGTCTTCGGACACGATCTCGGCGTGGCGTCCGCTCATCGTCTGGTCGTACGGAAAGATCCAGTCGCCGGTGTCGCGGCCGAGCATGACGTTGCGTCCCGGCGACAGGTGGAACGTGTCGCGGACGCTCTCATCGGCGCGCATTTGTTCGACGATGGCGACGTCCACGGGCGGCGTTACCGAGCCCATGCGGCGCGTGGAATCGGCTTCCGGTGGATGCGGCCCGGGGTAGCCCAGGCGGCGAAAGCGCAGCACCTGCGAGCCAATGAGAATCAGGTCGCCGTCGACGAGCTTGGTGGCTTCATCGATGAAGACCCAGCTGCCGTTTCGCGAGCCCAGGTCGCGAAGCCACAGCGCACCGTCCTTGAGATCCACGCGCGCGTGCAGCGGCGAGAGGTACACGTCGAACTCGAACTTGATGTCCGCTTCGCCGCGGCCGACCACCGCTTCGCCGCGGTCGAGCGTGAACACCTTGGACGGCTCGCCGCGTTCGTCCAGCAGGGCTAGGCGCGCGCCCGAAGCGCGCATGTTGGACCCGATGATCTTGGTCTGGATCGACACCCGCTGGCCCACGCGATGGCCGCAGCGCGAGCAGAACATGTCCATGCCGCGCTGGAAGGGACTGCCGCACTCCGCACAGGCGCCTTCTTCGACCTTGTCCACGACCTTGCTGCCGCAGTGCGCGCAGAACGGTTCGTTTGCGCTGACACTCGTACCGCATTTGCGACAGCGGATGCCATCAGCAATCGTCGCCGCCGGTGCGCTGACAGCGGCCGACGGAGCGCCTGCCGGCCCGATTGCGGGCTGGACGCGCGCGTCCGAAGCCCGGAGCGGCTTGCCGCAATCGCCGCAAAACCGCGCCCCGACGTCGTTGTCCTGGCCGCAAAAGCCGCACGCAACTCTGGTCGACGTGCCGCCTGATGGGGACTGAGGAGAATTCACGAGGTCCCCAAGGGGTAAAACAGCATGGGCCGCGAATATAGGCCTGGGAAAAGGGGGGGTCAATGAAGCTAGGGACTATAAGGTTGTGTGCCGTCTTGCTTTCCCTCCCCGCCCCGAAAGGGCCCCGTTACCTTCCCGCACGATGAATCGGGCGAGTATGGCGCTCCTGGCCGCGGTGGTCGCCGGCAGCCAAGCCTGCCACCGCACCGCGGTCCCACCCACAGGCTCGGGGCCCGCACCGGCTCCGCGACCGCAATCGCCTCCGGGCGCGCCGAGTCCCGCACAAACCATCCCGATCGGCTTCAACTTGCCGCCAACGCTTCCCCAGATCCCGCTGGTGCAGGGGCCGCTGGAGCCGCGCGTCGTCTACCCGTCGGCATTCCGGCTGATCACGTCCCGGGACTCGAACTTCATTTTCGGTTCGGTGGGGAACGGACTCGCATCGCTGACGGTGAACGGGCAGGACGTGCGGGTGTGGCCCAACGGCGCCTTCCTGGGTTGGGTCCCAAATCCGCCGCCGACCTTGGCCCAGTTCGAGCTCATCGCGCGATTGGGTGCCGACAGCGCGGTGGTCGTCCATCCGGTGCGTGTGGCCGGGATGACTCCGCCGGTGCCGGATTCGCTCAAGCCGCCGCCACCCACCATCACCGACACGGTGCCCACGTGGATCGTGTTGCGCGACACGTCGTTGTCATTGAGCGATACGGATCGTGTGGTCATCGGCCGGCCGACGCCCAACAGCACCTATCGCTGGTTCCTGCTTCCCAACACGCGGGTCCAGCTCACGGGCCGCTATCCCGGCTTTGCTCGCGTGCGACTCGACTCCGGTCTCGACATCTGGGTCGATGCTGTGGACGCTACCACATTCGCGACTGACACCACGCCGCCGCGGCGTGTGGTGGGCAACCTCAAGGTGCGGAGCAACGACGAGTGGGTGGACGTGCAGTTCCCGATCGCCGAGCGACCTGCCTACCAGCTGGAGGAACGCGACCGCAGCATCGACCTCACGCTGTATGGCGCGCGCGGCAACACGGACCTCGTGTCGTACCCCTCGACGGATTCGCTGGTGCGCCACATCGAGTGGGCCCAGTTCCTGAACGACCGCGTGCGCTACAGCGTGGAGATGAACTCGTCGCCGTTCGGCTACCTCGTGTGGTACGAGAACGGGGTGCTGACTCTTCGGATCCGCCGTCCCCCGGGCCTTGGGTCTTGGGTCTCGGGTCCTGGGTCTCGCAGTCGCAGTTCGCTTTCGGGCCTGACCATTGCCGTTGATGCCGGCCATCCTCCGGCCGGCGCTACCGGTCCCACCGGCCTCTACGAGGCAGACGCCGCACTGCCGGTGGGGGCGGCGCTCAAGCGCATGCTCGAGGAGCGCGGTGCCACCGTGGTGATGACGCGAGAGTCGCCTGACGCAGTTGAACTGGCGATGCGCCCAGTCATTGCCCGCCGGCAGGGTGCCCACGCGTTCGTGTCCCTGCACTACAACGCCTATCCGGACGGAGTGAACCCGTTCACGCGGCCCAACGGCATCGAGGTGTACTTCTATCGCCCGCATTCGGAGTCCCTGGCGCGGGCCGTGCAGAGCGAACTCATCGCCAAGCAGCAGTTGGAGGATCAGGGCATCCACTTCCGCAGCCTGGCCGTCGTGCGCAGCACGTGGTTCCCGGCGGTGCTGGCCGAAGGCGGCTTCCTGCTGGTGCCCGAGCAGGAGAACGCCATGCGCACCGCGGAGTGGCAGGAGCGCTACGCGCGCGCCGTCGTGGACGGCCTCGAGAAGTACTTCCGCGCCGTGCGCGCGCGCTGAGGGGTGTCATCCTGAGCAATGCGGCTGTCATCCTGAGCGCAGCGAAGGATCTTCGTTGGTCGCGCGCGATCGTCGCCGTGGCAGCGATTGCCGCGTTAGCCGCGTTTGGCGCATCAGCGCGCGCCCAAGTCAATCCCTCTCGGGCGTGGAGCACGATCAGGACCGAGCACTTTCTCGTCCACTTCACGTCGGAACTCGAAGATGCGGCGCAACGTGCCGCCGTGCATGCCGAGTCCGCGTACGTGCGCCTGCGCAAGCACCTGGCACCGCCGCGCGGCGTCATCGACCTCGTGGTCGCGGACAATGTCGACTACGCCAACGGCTATGCGACGCCGTTTCCGTCCAACCGCATCGTCATCTACGCCAATCCGCCGGTGGGCGATGAAGCATTGCGCTTCGTCGACGATCCCCTCGAACTCGTCATCACGCACGAGCTGACGCACGTTTTTCAACTCGACCGGTCCGGGGGCATCTGGCGGTTCTTCCGTCGGATTTTCGGACGCGATCCCAGCTACTTCCCCATTGCGTGGCAGCCGTCGTGGCTGGTGGAGGGCGTGGCCGTGTACTACGAAACGCTGCTCACCGGCAGCGGGCGCCTCGTGGGCAGCAATCATCGGATGATCGCGCGTACCGCGGCCGGCGCACGCGATTTTCCGCGCATCGACGAATTATCGCTGGCCGCCCCGCACTTTCCATACGGCTACCGCGCCTACGCCTACGGCTCGCTCTTCATCGACTACCTCGGCCGCACATACGGCGACTCGTCCATTCGCGCGATGGTCGAGTCGTCCAGCCGCAGCTGGATCCCCTTGTGGTTGAACTGGCCGGCCCGTCGCGCCTTTCGCACGACGTTCACATCGGCGTACACGCGCTGGGCTGACAGTCAGCTGGCCGCCGAGCCACCCGTGGCCTCGACCGATCTGAGCGGGTGGACCGACCTCACCACGCACGGCGCCTACGCCAATGTCCCGCGCTGGCTGGACGACTCCACCCTCGTGTACGACGGCACCAGCGGCAAGGAGTCGTACGCCGCGTATCAGCTCCGCCTCCGCGCCGACACGACCAACCTGGGTCCTGGGTCTTGGATCCTGGGTCTTGGGTCTGGCAGTTCGGCCGTGGTGCGGTCCAAGCTTGCCCGCCGAACCACGCGTAGCCCCAACGTGGCATTGCCAAACGGCGATTTGCTGCACAGCCAGCTGGAGTTCGGAAACCCTTATGATCTTCGCTCCGACCTGTATGTCGACCGCCAGCGCGGTGGCCCCCGTCGCCTGACCCGTGGCGCGCGGCTGTCGCATCCGGACGTCCGGCGCGACGGCCTCATCGTCGCCATGCAGACCCTGGCGGCCGCCACGCGCTTGTCGCTCGTGAGCATGGACGGCAGGCAAATCACGCCGCTCACCGCCGGTTCACTCGAGGAACAGTGGACCGAGCCGCGCTGGTCACCTGATGGCGCGCATATCGCCGCCATCCATTGGACGCGCGGCGGCACGTCCGAAGTCGCCATTGTTGACACGACCGGCCGCGTGGTGCAATCCATCGCGCGCGAGCGTGCGTCGAGCGCCGATCCAGCCTGGTCGCCGGACGGGCGTTGGGTGTATTTCAGTTCAGACCGGACTGGCATTACGAATCTCTATCGCGCCGAGTTCCGCGGATCGGGCGACGCGCCGTTCGAACGCGTCAGCGATACACGTACCGGGTTGTTCGAGCCGCAGGTCTCGCCCGACGGTCGATCGCTCGTGGCTGTGGCCTACCGCGCCGATGGCTACCACCTGAGCATCACGCCCGTGGACTCACTCCGGCCGCAGCCCGCCGAGCGCATCGACAGTGTGGCGCCGCGTGAGCCGAATCGGGTCACGGGTCACGGATCACCGGTCACATCGTATTCGCCGTGGAAATCTCTTCGCCCACGTTATTGGCTTCCATTCACGGAGCCCGCGCTCGACTCCAACGCCGTGCGGTTCGGCGCCTACACCTCATCGTCCGACGTCGTCGACCGGCACGCCTACCAGGCGCTGCTCTTCGTCCCCACCGACATGACGGGAATCACCGGGGCGTTCGGATACAACTACGCAAGGCTTGGCAATCCGGTGATGGATGTCTCGGGTTCGATGGACCGTGAGAACTTCCGGTGCGTGCTGGACGCCAGCCAGCAGAACGCCTGCGTCGGCTTCCTGCGCCGGCGCATTCGTGAGACGTCACTCTCCGCACGGTTCAATCGCATCCGTGCGCGCAGCGCGGCGTATCTCAGCGTGGGCGGCGGGCTCGAGGTCCGCGACTATTCCACCGCGCCCGCTGCCCTCATCGATCGCGTGGACTCGTTGTATCGGCGCACGATCTACTGGCCGCGGGTCACGATGTCGTTCGGTTGGAGCAACATCCAGTATCCGACACTGGCGGTGTCTCCGGAGGACGGCGTGTCGCTGGCGTTCACGTCGCGGTTCCGATGGCGGCACGATCGTCCCATCCTGCCGGTGCCTACGGGGCCGGACACGGCGGATCGTCGCGGCGATGCGCTCACCCTCGTGGGGTCTACGTCCTTCTACAAGTCGCTGCCCCTGCCGGGCTTCGGGCACCACGTGCTGGCGCTGCGTGCGTCAGGCGGCTGGACCGCCAGCCGCGCGCCCGACTATCTCGAGGTGGGCGGCGTGAGCGGCGGCACGGTGGACCTCTTTCCCGGCTACACTCTTGGCGAAGGGCGCCGGTCGTTTCCGGTGCGCGGGTTCCCGGCGGCCGCGATGATCGGCATGCGGGCGTATGCCATTTCCGCCGAGTATCGCGCGCCGCTCACGCTTCCAGGGCGGGGTTGGGGTCTGTTGCCGGCGTTCCTGGATCGGTCGAGCCTCACGCTCTTCAGCGATATCGGCAGCGCATGGTGTCCCGGGCTGTATCAGACTCGGCTGGCGCCGGCGTATTCGCTGTGCACGGTGGGCGACTACGACATCGGCCGCACGGCGTTCTTGAACAGCTACCCGGCCATTTATCGCGCGGCGTACACCATTGGGTCGGTGGGCGGCGAGCTGGGCGTGTCGGCGGCCGTGATGGACTGGGACCGGCCGCTGCGGTATCGCGTCGGCCTGGCGCGTCCCGTGTACGGCCGCAACCTGTTGGCGGGCGTCAACCCGTGGACGGCGTATTTCGCCGTCGGCGCCTCGTTCTAGCGGACCTTCGCTATCGGGAGCGCGCCGCCAGCTCCCTGAAGCTGATCAGCTTGCCCCGCTCCTCGTCCCACAGCGAGAGCCGCAGCGTCGGAAGCGTGTCGCGTAGACGCAGCGTCGTCACCTTGTGGAAGATCGGGTTCTCGTCGTGGCACTTCTGCAGCTTGTAGTTCGGGATCTTCGGGCTGATGTGATGCACATGGTGCACGCCGATGTCGCCCGTGATCCATGCCAACGGTCGTGGCAGTCGGAGGTACGAGCTGCCAGCGATCGAGGCGTCCTGATAGTCCCACTCATCGTGCGACTCCCAATATGTGTCCTCGAACTGGTGTTGCACATAAAAGAGGAACACGCCGGCGATGCCCGCGAAGTACAGGGCGGGGAAGTAGGTCATCAGGAACGCCGGGAGCACGCCCAGCGCGTACATGCCCAGCAGGACCGCGATGAGCGCCAGGTTCGTGCTCATCACGCTGTTGACCTGCTTGTCCTTCGTGGCGATGCCGCGCGGACGAAACCGGTGGCTGTACATCAAATACAGCGGCCCCACGAGCAGCAGTGCTGCCGGATGTCTCACCAGGCGGTAGGCCAGTTTGCCGCGCGGCGTCAGGGCCTGATATTCCTTGACCGTGATCGTGCGGACGTCGCCATGGCCACGGCGGTCCAGGTCGCCGGACGAAGCGTGATGAATTGCGTGATCGCGCCGCCATTGGTCGAACGGCGTCAGCGTCAATACTCCGGTGAACCAGCCCACCAAGTCGTTGGCCTTGCGCGACGACAGGAACGACGAGTGCGTGCAGTCGTGCATGATGATGAACGTTCGCACGAGGAAGCCCGCGGTGGGAATCGCCAGCAGCAGCGTGACCCAGTACGGCAGGCTCAGGGAGAATGCCATCGCGACGAACAGTCCGGCGAGCGGGATCAGCGTCACCGCGAGCTGCACGATGGAGCGCCAGGATTCGCTGCGCTGGTACGGGGCGACGACTTCGCGCCAGTGAACCTGTATGGCGCCGGGCGCCGTGTTTGCGCTCGCGGATGTACCCGAAACGGCCGCGGCGCCATTGAGTGTGCTGGGCATCAAGTAAGATAGCGCAAATCGCGGCCTTCCGCAGCCGGATTCTCCCTCATCGGGCGGTTTTGACTACAGATTTGTATCCTGACCCCCGCAGCCTGCCTCCGCACCCTGCCTCCGCACCCTGCCTCCGCACCCT
>JBBTFS010000020.1:0-8375 GCA_038060705.1 Gemmatimonadota bacterium | reverse complement strand
CCTGCCTCCGCACCCTGCCTCCGCACCCTGCCTCCGCACCCTCTTCCCTCACGCCGTGCCCAGCATTCATCCCAGTGCCTTCGTCCATCCGCTCGCGTATGTCGCGGGTGACGTCACCATCGGCGCGCGCGTGTCCATCTGGCCGTTCGTCTCGATTCGCGGTGACAGCGATGCGATCGCGATTGGCGACGACAGCAACGTGCAGGACGGCTGCGTGATTCACGTGGACGACCATGTCCCGTGCCGCATCGGCAAGCGCGTCGGCATCGGTCATCGCGCCATCGTGCACGGCGCCACGATCGAGGACGACGTGCTCATTGCCATGGGCGCGATCCTGCTCAACAACGTCCATGTCGGCACCGGCTCGATCATCGGTGCGGGCGCGGTGGTGCGCGAGGGGTTTGTCGTGCCACCCAACTCGCTGGTGCTTGGCGTGCCGGGCCGCATCGCGCGCGAGACCACGCCCGACGAGCGCGCGCGCATCGCGCACACGGTCCAGGCGTACCTCGAGCTCGGGGCCCGCTACCGGTAGTCGCATCGTCCGGGCGAAGCGGCGGCGCGATCGATCACTTCGCGGTAGCTCGCCTCAAGCCGATCGAGTTCGGCGTCCCAGCTGCGAGACTCCGCCCAGGCGCGCGCCCCTCCGGACAATCGCCTGCGCAATTCGGGATCGTCTGCGATGCGCGACATGATGTGCGCCAGACCGTCGGCGTCTCCCGCGCCGAATGCAAGCCCGTTCACTCCATTCCGCAAGTTGTCGGCAACGCCGCCCGCCGGCGTAGCGAGCACCGGAAGCCCACTGGCCATAGCCTCGGTCACCACCAGGCCCAGCGTCTCCGTCTCGGATGCAAAGACGAAAGCGTCGGCACTCGCATACAGCGGTGGCAGCGCCTTGTGACGATGCAGGTTGCCCAGAAATCTGACCTCACCAGGAGCGCGGCACCTGAGCGACGCCAGCTCCGGGCCATCGCCTGCAATCAACAGCGAAGCGCGGACGTCTGGCCGGGCGGTCCTGAACAAACGGAACGCCTCAAGCAACAGGGGCACGTTCTTCTCCGCCGCCATCCGGCCAACATGAAGAAAGACGAACGTGTCGTCCACTCCAAGCTGGCGACGCAAGTGCGTGCTGCGCTTGGCCGGGTGAAACTGTGAGACGTCCGTTCCTCGGCCCCATACTTCGGTATCTTCCGCGCCCATACGCAGCAATTCCTGGCGCGCCGGCTCGGAGGGCGTGTACACACGCGCGCTGCGATGGTGAAACCGCGAAAGCCATCCGCTCACCGCCGGCCGCAGCCACCCCACGCCATACGACTCCGCGTAGCGGCTGAAGTCCGTGTGGTAGCTGGAAACCGCAGGCACGCCAAGCTCGCGCGCCACCCGCTGTCCCAAGCGGCCGATAACGAATTCCGTTTCGCAGTGCACGATGTGCGGTCGCAGGCCGCGCGTCGCGCTTACCACGCGCTGATACAACGGCGCCGCAAAGCGGACTTCCGGATACGGCGGCAGCGGCACGCTGGGCAGCTTCAAGTGCGTGTGCACCGCGGACAGACTCGCCGCCTCGACCGCGAATGCCTCGCCGTACGGCTTGGGATAGCGCGGGGACACCACGCCGCAGATCCAGCCGCGCTCCTGCATCCCCGCCACCGAGATTGCCGTAACCACCGATACGCCGTTCACCTGTGGCGGGTACGTGTCGGTGCAATACAGGATGCGCGGCGCCTCACCTTCGAGAATGCTCACGTTCGGGGAAGCTTTACGGAGTTCGTAACGAGAGCATCACCAATGCGTAGCGGGACGATCTGTCGGGCCGGTGCGCGGCGGGAGCGCATAGGCATGCCTGCGCTTGCGCGATACCAAGTCGATACTTGCGCGCCGCGGAGACCGTGCCTGCACTCGCGAGAATAACCGGCAACTCTGAAGGATCGTGGAGTGAAACATGGCCCAGCTTACGCTGCTGCATCGAATGGAACGCTCCGAGCGGGCGCTCTTCGTGCGCTGCGTGGATCACGCCAGCAACCGCCGGACCCAACGCGCTGCGTGGACGGTCCTCACGCACCTCGGTGGCACCGCCTGCAGTATCGCGGCTGCGCTCGGGCCGCTGCTCCTCGCGAACGGCAGCCTTCGCGCGGCGGCAGAACGAGCGCTGGTGATACTGGTTGTGTCGCACCTCGTTGTGCAATTGATCAAGCGCACCATCAACCGGCCGCGCCCGTCGGTGCGCGAAGCAACGCAGTCGCTCGTCGCTGAGCCCGACCGGTTCTCGTTCCCGTCGGGTCACTCCTGCGCTGCCATGGCGGTGTGCTTCGCGTATGCGATGGCGTTCCCGGCCGTTGCCATTCCTCTGGTCGCGCTCGCCGTTCTGGTTGGCGCGTCCCGCGTGTTCCTCGGTGTGCACTACCCGGGCGACGTCGTCGTCGGTCAGGCGATCGCAATCGTCACGGCGCTCGCGATCTGATCCGGCGCCTGCCTATCGGCGGACGCTCGTGATGGCGGCGAATGGCCATCGCCGCAGGCACGCATCGCGATACGAGGAGTCCATCGGGTGGCGAGGGGGCATTGCGGCCAGTCGCGCGAGAGCGCGATCGCGTTCGATCACCCTGCCGCTGCGCCCATACAAATCGGCGAGATCCGACAGGTAGACAACCATCTCCGGCTCCAATGCCACTGCTCGCGCCAGGTGCTCCTCGGCGTCAGCCCATGTCGCGTGCCGGGCCACGTCCAGGCCCATCACGTGCGTGACTATCAGCCGCACCCATCGCGGGATCTTCAGCGCCTGCAGATGCAGCATGCCAAGAGCGTGGTGGGCGCCCGCGTGCATCGAATCCGCGGCCAGGATTGCCGACACCTGCGCGTGTACCTCGTTGGCCAAACGAATGCCAAGTCTCAGGTCGTCGGCGCGGGCGCGGCGGCCCGCGGCCGCGGCTAGCCAGTACCGACCATCGTTGTCCTTGGGCGACATCTGCACCGCTCGCCGCGCGTGCGTGAGTGCGACGTCATAATTCGTGGTTCGTGCGACCATGTCGGTGGTGAGCATACCCAGTGCGATCGCGGCCCGGGTGGCGCGCCAGCGCACGCCGAGGCCATCGGCGCCGCCGGAAATGCTGCGCTCGCAGACCGTGAGGGAAGCCATTGGATCCGCGGCGAAGTACAATGAGTCCGCCAGGGCTGCGACCTTCTCAGTCGAATCGTGCTGCCTCAGGTGTGCCGCGCTGCCGGTAGCGGGCATCATCAGCAACCACACCGCCGCGGCCCAGGCGGGGCCGAGCCGTTGGCTCATGGACACTGGATGGCCGATCGGTAGTCGCCGGTAAGCCGATCGAAGACTGCTTCCCACCCTCGCGCGCGGGCGCGAGCCAGCGCCGCCTCTCGCATCCGGTTCAGGCGGTTGGGGTCGTCCACCAGCGATGCGATGGCGTGTGCGAACTCGGTGGCGTCGCCGGCGCGCGCGAATACCCCCGCGTCGCGCCCGACAACCTCGCGCGACTGCGGCACGTCGGCCGCGACGATTGCCAATCCGGACGCCATCGCCTCGAGCAGGACGTTGCCAAACGTGTCCGTCGTGGACGGAAACACGAAGATGTCGGACGAGGCGTAGAACGCGCTCAGGGATTCATCTGAGAGTCGCCCCGCGAACCAGGTGCGAGTCGGGGCCATTCGGCGACACCGGGTCTCATCGGGACCGTCGCCGGCCAGCGCGAAGCCGACTCCGCGCCGCTGGGCAACGACCGTTTGCATCGCGCGCATCGCGACGTCGATGCCCTTCTCCGCGGCCAATCGCCCGACATAGGAAACCACGACGCCGTTCGCCGCAAGCCCAAGCGCATTCCGAACGGCCGCTCCGCGAAATTGCGGGTGAAACTGCTCCGTGTCCACTCCGCGCGACCACAATCGCAAGCCGCGGAAGCCAACGCGTCGCAGCTCCTCCGCGATCGCGTCGGTGGGCACGAACGTGCGACGGCCGCCGTTGTGAAACCAGCGCAGGAACGCGGTGCCGGGCCCTGCCAGCGCGGCCAGGCCGTAATACCGCGCGTACTGAACGAAGCTCGTGTGGTAGGATGTCACTATCGGGATCTTGAGCGCCGAGGCCGCCCAGCGGCCCGAGAGGCCCACCCCGAACGGTGTTGCCGCGTGAACCACGTCGGGCTGAAAGCGCTCCAGTTCCTTCAGCGCTTCGCGCTGCCGAGGCCGCGCGAGCCGCATCTCGCGGTACGCCCAGAACGGCACGCTCGGGAATCGTACGACGCCGTCGCTCTCCGGCGCATCCGGACTGGTCGTAGTGAACACTTTCACATGGTGACCGCGAGCGCTCAATGCCGAACGGAGCCGCGCAAGCGTTCGTGCCACGCCGTTCATCTGCGGAACAAACGTGTCCGTGAAGAGCGCGACCCGCAGCGGCTGCTCAAGCAGCATCCGGCTCGATCCGTTGTCGACTTCCGAACATCGGGAGTCGCACCGCACGCGGGCCGTAACAGATCGCGCCAAGGGCCAGCCCGGCGACGACGGGAAGCACGGTCATGTACAGCCGCCACCATCCCAGCAGTGCGCCCGCGTCGGTTGTGCCGAGTCCTCCCTGGAGAACAGCGAGCTCGATTGGCCCTGCGCCCGATGGCGTTGGCAGCGCGACTTGCGCGTAGTGCAACGTGAACGACGCCAGCGCCAGCACGCCAAATGGTGGCGCTTCCGGCAACATCGTGGCGAGGAGTGGCAACACCACCACGCGCGAGGTGAGCGAAAGGACGGTCAACCCGAGAGACACGACCAGCGCGCGTGCAGGAATGCACTTTGCGGCGACCGCGCCATCGCGTACCACTTGCACGGCCAGCGCGACGCGCCTGCCCATCGCAGGCACCGAACCCGCGACGATTGCCAGTAATGCTGTGCCCGCCAGGACGGTCGCGACGATGATCCACAGCGTGGAGCTGACGCCTGCCGGCGGCCGCACGGCGGCCCACCACTCGCCTCCGTATTGCGCCACGAGCCACACGCCGCCAACAGCTGCCACTGCGTACGCCATGAGCAGTTCGACTCCCAGTACGGCGGCCACCACCGGCAGCGGCGCGCCCGCGGCGCGGGCGCCGATCATGCGACCCACCTCGCCGCCGGCGCGCCACGGCGTCACCAGCGCCGCTGCGTCGCCAAACGCGGTGAGTGCCAGCGCGTCGCCGAAGGCGATCCTGCTCCCGGCGCCCCTCAGCATCAGGCGCACGCGCTCGCTCCGCACCAACAAATCCAGCACAACCAGCGCGGCGCAGACGACGTGCATCCAGCGCGTCGCGCGTATCATAGCGCGCAGTACTGGATCGGCCGCGCTCGTCGCGCGGCGTACGCGTCGAAGGTGCGGAGGATCGACTGACGCACCGGCGCCGACCCGAGGTCGCGCGGGTGCAGTGCGATTCGCACCAGCGGTCCGCGCCAGAGAACGCGCGCCACCGCGGCCACCGCTACCGAGAGCCGCGCCCGGGTCACGCCGCGCGCGCTCCACCGAATGACGGGGGCGCGCAATCGCCGTCTGCTGCTAATCACGTGAATCGCGGCGTCATCTTCGGTGAAGCGCAGTCCGCCGTCGTTCACGGCCTGCCACGCGCCGTGCGAGGAAAGCCATGCCGGTGCAACGAAACCCGCGGAATCCAGGCCCAGCGCGCGCAGCCTGCGCAAACCTCGCGCGATCCGGTTCCACGCCACCGTGTGCGACAATGTCAGGAACTCACCCTCGGCGTCGGTCCGGCCACAGGCGCGTACGCCGTCCAAGAGGCTGCGCGGCGACCCGTCTTCGTCGTGCCGTTCACCGTGCAGGAATATCTCGGCGCCCTGCCGCGCGCAGCGCCGCAGCCAGCCAGTGAACCGTCGGTCGTCCTCGAGGTGCCAGGCGCCGTGCCAGCTGGGAACCACGAAGAGTGCGGGCACGATGCCGCGACTCGTGCAGATGTCCCAGAGTGTTTCAACCTGGTGCGCGTACGCTGGAGTAACATCGTGGATTGCGACAATGACTTTCATCGAGCCGCCAGGCGCTCATAGAGCGAGAACAAGTGATCGAACGCGTCATCCCAGTCGTGGTGTTGCACCGCGTGACTCCTGCCGGAGTCGCCAAGGCGATTCAGGTCGCCGCCCAGCAGCTGTGACAGCGACTCGGCGAAGGCGCGAGCATCGCGCATGCGGTACGTCGCGCCCGCGCCGGACGCGCGGACCAGCTCCGCGCCGGCCCCACGATCGGTGCTCAAGACGGGCGTTCCGCAGGCCATCGCTTCCAGCGCCGAGAGCCCGAACGTTTCGATCGGCCCCGGCGTCACCGCGACGTCTGCACACGCGAGCAGGTTTGCCAGCCGACCCCGGTCGGGCTCGAACGGGAGCCACACAATGCGCCGGCCTTCGGCGCGCGACTCTTTGGCGAGCGACTCCTTGAGAGGACCGTCGCCGACCAGGACGAGCCATGCGCCCGTCCGCGCCCATGCGGCCGGCCACGCGTGCACCAGCCATGGAATATCCTTCTCGGTCGCCATGCGTCCGCAATAGATGACGACGCGCGCATCGGTCGGGATTCCGTGCCGCAGGCGCGTGGCTTCGCGCTGCTGGCGTCGCGAGGTGTTGAACGTCTCCGAGTCCACGCCAAGCCGGACTCGGGTCACGTTTCCAACGCCGGCCGCATGCAAGTCGGACGCCATGGATTCGCTGGCGGCCAGTCGCGCCGAGAACAGGCCGTCCACGACGCGCAGATAGCAGCGCGCCATCGCCTGCACCACGTCCGCGGGCGCGCCATGCAGCCGCAGCGATGCCGACGCGTTGCGCTCGATGTTGCCGTGATAGAATGACACCAATGGCGTCCGTCGCCCGTGGTTGGCCAGCCTCGCGACCCACGGCACGAACACCTGGCTGCCGACCTCGATCACGTCTGGCCGTTCGTGCACCACGATGCGGCGCAGCGATCGTGTCGCCAACAGGAAACGGTACTGAGGCTGCGTCGGGATGCGCGCACCGCGCAACCGGTAGGTCCGAACGCCATCGTCATCGATGATTTCGTCGGTGGCACCGGGAATGACCAGCACATGCCGCAGCGCCGTGTTGCGTCGCACATATGCGCTCTTCTCGTTCAAGTAGGTGCGGACACCGCCACTGGTCTCACCGAACCATTTGGTGACGTCGAGTATCGTCAGCCGGGCATCCGGCCGATTCCTCGGCGGCAACACGGCGCGGCCGAGATTCACCGACGTCGCGTCGCGAGCCGCAATCACGCGACCGCGCCGCGCGCCTCAACGCCAAACGCCTCCGACAGCACGCGCCCCGCGTACGACGGATGTGGGTCAACACCCAGGACCCACGCGATCGTCGCCGGAACATCAAGCAATGTGGCAGCGGGAATGGTGCGGGCTTGTAGTGCTCCGCCAACGAACACCAGCGGAATCGTGGCGTTCAGGACGTGTTCACCCCCATGGTGGTTGGAGACGAGTCCGCCGCCGCCGTGGTCGGCCAGCGCGATGAGCAGCGTGTGGGGATCCGACTCGCACTGCGTCGAGCACACCAGGTGTCCCAAAGTCGCGTCGAGGCGACGCGCGGCATCGCCGTATTGCGGCGACATCCAACCGAATTCGTGGCCGATGCGGTCGGCGTCTGCCCAGTGCGTGAAGATCAGCCCGCGCCGCTGAGTCCTCAGCGCTGACTGAGCAGCCAGCAAGACTTCCGGGGCGCTGGTGCCAGAGAATCGCGATTCGACAAACCCCAGCATGCGCCCGATGCGACTGCCGATCCCGCGATACAGCGCAGGGATCTCGCCGATGAACGCGCTGCAGTGGTACCCGGCGCGGCGCAACCGCTCCGGCAGTGGATTGAGCTTCATCCTCGGTCGCGGCAGGTGTACCGAGTCGGCGAGGATGCCGTGATCCGCTGGCGCGACGCCACACAGCAGCGACGTCAGCGCCGGCCACGTCAGGCTCGGCGAAACCGTCCGCGCGCAGTGGCTGGACGGTCCCACGCGCATCAGGCGCCGCAGGTGGTGCAGGTCGAACGCCTCGATGGCGTCGGGCCGCAACCCGTCGAGCACTACCAGAATCACACGAGATACTTCTGTAGGCCGTTCCATGGGCACTCTCAGCGGATGACGCGAACGGACGCATTCGTTCGTCATCGCTCGCCGTGTGCTTGCCACCGGGCTTGTAACGGGATTGTCCACAATTCGGCTGCATCGGGAGTGGAATTCGAACGATTTGCCCCAGATGTCTCAGCGAATGCGCAACCTCCTCGTGACACCAGGGCCAATGCCGTCGTGACCAGTCGTTCGGAAACTCCTGTGGCACCGCCCGGGCGGCGGTTGGCGTTTCCCGCAGCTTCGGGCGAGTTTCCATGAGAATGACAAGTCCCAGTTCCGTCCCGACCGCCGGGCGCCG
>JBBTFS010000019.1:0-5334 GCA_038060705.1 Gemmatimonadota bacterium | reverse complement strand
CGGCGCGGCACAAGCTCGCGGTCCTTCGCCGGGGCATGCTCGCGCGTTAGCAGGTTGTGGGGCGCCCCTGCCCGCGAAAACGGTGCCTTCGCGCGGGAGTGAAACGCAACAAGAGGTAAGGCGACGCCGTACGTTGGGCAGCGGAACGCGGCAACCATATGGTGCGCCCGTTTGTCCAATGCAGGACCTCACATACAGCACACAATGAGAAGCGTGCGCGCCGCGCTCGTCGCGGCCTTGATCGGGGCAGCGCTACCTGGCGCAGCAGCCGCCCAGTCCGTCGACGTCATCCGCGGCCGAGTCACCGGACCGGACAGCCTCCCCATCGAGAACGCCGTGGTCAGCGCGACCACCATGTCCGGCAACGTGAGCCGCACCACGCGCACCGATCGGCAGGGCCGCTTCACGATCACGTTCCCCAATGGCGAAGGCGACTACATGATGTCGTACGCCGCGCTTGGGTTTGCGGCGCGGCGGTTCGAAGTGAAGCGTGTGGCTGACGAAGACGTCCTCTTGGCCGACACGCGACTGCAGCGCGTCAACGTCGTGCTGGACGCGGTGGAAGTGCGCGCCGCGCGCGACCGGGTGCGTCGCAACGATCAGGCGCCGGACGTGAGCGGCACCGAGCGCACCGTGGCCACGACCGAAGTGCCCGCCAACCTCATGGGCGACCTCGCGGCCATGGCAGCCACGCTGCCCGGCGTGACGCCGGCGACGGCCGATGACGGAAGCAACGGCTACTCTGTCCTCGGACTGGGCGCCGACCAGAACAACACCACGCTCAACGGCATGTCGTTCGGCGGATCCAACCTGCCGCGCGACGCGGCCGTCAGCACGTCGCTGGTCACCTCGCCGTATGACGTGTCGCGCGGCGGCTTCAGCGGCGCGCAGCTCAGCATCCGCGGGCGATCCGGCAGCAATTTCCTGACGCGCACCATGAGCCTCAACTACGACAATCCGGCGTTTCAGTGGACAGACGCCGCGGCGCGCACGCTGGGCCAGGAATACGCCAATGCCTCGCTCGGCGGCGGCGTCTCGGGCCCGCTCGTGTTCGACAAGACCTTCTACAACATGTCGTACCAGCTGGGCCGCCGGACGAATGACTTCCAGACATTGCTGTCCACGGACCCGCTTGGGCTGCAAGCCGCCGGCGTCGCGTCGGACTCGGTGACGCGCCTGTTGGGCATCCTGGGCGCGCAGGGCATTCCGTCCACCGAGGGCCTGTTGCGCGACACGAGATACGGCGACAACGGGTCGGTCTTTGGCAGCATCGATCTCACGTCGCCGTCCGCGACCAGTGGACGGGCGGTGAACATCCTCTTCAACGGTGGCTGGGGGCGGCAGAGCCCGGCCGGCGGTGCGGTCACGGAAA
Source organism: Gemmatimonadota bacterium (assembly GCA_038060705.1). GTDB lineage: Bacteria > Gemmatimonadota > Gemmatimonadetes > Gemmatimonadales > Gemmatimonadaceae > DASPMP01. The sequence goes on along the minus strand of JBBTFS010000019.1, from coordinate 3,962 downwards.
CGCCCGCGTTTGGCGGCGATCGCACCAATTGGCGCTACGGCGTCCACGGTCGCCACAGCTCGTACTTCGGCATCGGGATTCTCACCGAGACGTCTGCCGGATTCAGTCAATCAAAGGGCTACGGCGATCCGTTCCTGGACCTGCCGGCTGGACGCGTGCGCGTGAACTCGGCGTTTAGCGATGGCACCAACGGCGTGCAGAATCTTTCCTTCGGCGGCAGTCAGTCGCTCAACTCCACACAAGGCACCAACAGCTCGCAGGTGCAGAACCAGCTCTCGTGGTTCAGCGCCAACAACAAGCACCGTCTCAAGCTCACCAGCGAGCTGCGCTACGAGACGGCCGATCTCGAGTCGTCGTTCAACGCGCTGGGCACGTTCACGTATAACTCGCTGGCGGACTTGCAGGCCAACGCGCCCGCGTCGTTCAGCCGGACCTTGTCTCCGCGGACGCGCAACATCCAGCAGGTGGTCGAGGGTGTCTCGCTCGGTGATTCGTACCGCCGCACGCCCAACCTGCAGTTCACGTACGGCGTGCGCATGGACGCCACCCAGTTCCTCACGACGCCCGCCGAGAACCTGTCGCTCGACACACTCTACAATCTGAAGAACACCGCTCTGCCCGGCGCGGTCTACTTCAGTCCGCGCGCCGGTTTTTCGTGGACGTACGGCACCGGCGCGCAGATCGCGTCGTTCGCGGGCGCGCAGCGCGGACCGCGAGCGGTGGTGCGCGGCGGCATCGGGCTCTTCCAGAGCCTGCCGCAGACAAACAGCGTCGACGCCGCGATCGACAACACCGGCCTGCCGAGTGCGGTGCAGCAGATCCAGTGCGTCGGTTCGGCCACGCCGGTGCCCGCGTGGAACACGTACAACAACGCCGCGAACATTCCCACCACCTGCGCCGGCGCGCCCAGCGTCTTTGGCAGCAGTGCACCGAACGTGAACTCGTTCGCGTCGAACTATGTCTCGCCGCGGAGCCTGCGCGGCAACCTCAACTGGGCCGGCACGGCGCTCAAGAACCGGTTCTCGGCGTCGGTGGACCTCACGGCGTCGTGGAACCTGAATCAGTCCAGTGGCATCGATCGCAACTTCGCGGCGGCGCAGCAGTTCACGCTTCCGGGCGAAGACAGCCGCCCCGTGTTCGTGCCCACGACCAGCATCGTGCCAACGACGGGATCGATCGCGTCGGGCGCCGCCCGCGTCTCGTCGCGGTATTCCCGAGTCAACGAACTCGTGTCGGATCTCCAGTCGCAGAGCTACCAGCTCACGTTCCGCGTGAGTCCCATGAGCTTCAATAACACCTTCAGCTGGAGCACTTGGTACGTGTATTCCACTATTCGCGAGCAGTTCCGCGGCTTCAGCAGCACGGTGAGTAACCCGCTCGAGGTAGCCTGGGGCCGTTCGGCGGCCGGGCCGCACCAGATCGGCTACAGCCTCGGCTACAATTTCTTCGATTTCGTCCGCATCAACTGGAACGGCCAGTTCCGCGCCGGCTCGCGCTTCACGCCAATGGTGGCGGGCGACGTGAACGGCGACGGCAGCTTCAACGACCGCGCGTTCCTGTTCAATCCGGCCGTAGCCACTGACACGGCCGTGGCCAACGGGATGCAGGCGTTGTTGGCCAACGGATCGGCTGCGGCGCGCGAGTGTCTCAAGTCGCAACTGGACCAGCTGGCGGGCCGCAACACGTGCACCGCCCCGTGGACGTCCAGCGCCAACCTGTCCATCTCGTTCAACCCGCTGAAGGTGCGCATGCCGCAGCGCGCGTCGCTGGTGTTCCAGCTCAACAACCCGCTGTATGCGGCGGACCTGTTGGTGCATGGCTCCGGCAAGACTCGCGGGTGGGGCCAACAAATGTTCCCGGACAACTCGCTCCTGTACGTGCGCGCGTTCGATGCCGCGACGCAGACGTACAAGTACGAAGTAAACCGCCGCTTCGGCGCCACCAACCCGGCTTTCTCGCAGTTCCGCACGCCGGTGACGTTGACCGCGATGCTGCGGTTCGATGTCGGCCCCACGCGTGAGCGCCAGATGCTGACGCAACAGCTTGACCGCGGCCGCCGGACGCAGGGCAACAAAGCGCCGGAGCTCTTGCTGCGCGCCATGTTTGGCAACGGCGGCATCCCGAATCCGATGGCGGCGTTGCTGCGCGATCAGGACACGTTGAAGCTGTCACCGATGCAGGCCGACAGCATCGCGACCATGAACCGCGGCTACCTCATCAAGCTGGACCAGGTGTGGACACCGATCGTGAAGGAGTTCGCGGTGTTGCCGGACACGTTCGAGCACGACGAGGCCTATCACCGGTACATCGTCGCGCGCCGCAGGACGGTAGACCTGATGCGCGACCTGGCACCGCACATCCGCGCCTTGCTCACCGCTGACCAGTACCGGCGTATTCCGCCGTTCGTGGCCAGCTATCTGGATTCGCGCTATCTCGCCACCATTCGCTCCGGTACCGCCGGTTTCGGCAGCGGGTTGCCGGGCGGCTTCATGCCCGGTGGCATGGAGCAGGTGATCATGGCCGGTGGCGGTGGTGGTGGCATGACCGTTCAGATCATTCGTCAGTAATTCGATTTCCGATTTCCGATTCTCGATTTCCGAGTCTCGATTTCCCATTCTCCAAGTCCATCATGCGCAAGATTCTGATCGGTGGTGCTATCACCACGTTCGCGGCGGCCACGCTGTCCGCCCAACAGCCGCCAGCCATCCGCCAGCTGGGTGCGACATTGGCCGCGTCCACCGAAGCATTCGGCCCCAACATCACGCTACGGCACCTGAAGAACGGCGTGCTCGTCAACGACGTCTTCAATCGCCGCCTGCTGCTGCTGGACAGAGACCTGGCCAATCCCACCGTCGTTGGGGACACCACGCCAGCCACCGGCAACGCGTACGCCGGCCGCACGGGCGGTCTGTTGGCGTACCGCGGCGATTCGTCGCTCTTCGTGGATCCGGCGTCGCTCTCGATGCTCGTGATCGCACCGGACGGCAAGCTCACCAGCAGGGTGATGTCAGTGCCGCGGTCGCAGGACGTCGGCTTCATGGCGAGCGCCGCCGGCAACGCGAACATGGACAACTCCGGGCGCGTGATCTATCGAGGCATGCCAGCCTTCGCGATGCCCGCGCGTCAGATGTCTGCCAACGGCACGCCGGTCTTTCAGGCGCCGGACATGCCGGACACCACCGCCGTCCTGCGCATCAACGTCTCGACGCGTGCGCTCGACACCATTGGGTTCATCAAGATCCCGAAGGTCAAGATGGATGTTCAGAACGTGGATGGCCGCATCTCCATGCGCTCGATGGCTAATCCACTGCCTCTCGTGGACGATTTTGCGGTGCTGTCCGACGGCTCCATCGCGTTGATTCGCGGTCGCGACTACCACATCGATTGGGTGCGCCCCGACGGCACGAAGGAGTCCACCGCCAAGATTCCCTTCGACTGGAAACGTCTCACCGAAGAGGACAAGATCGCCTTCATAGACTCCGTGAAGGCGTATCGTGAGCGCATGGGTCCCAATGCGCCAATGCCAGGCGGCATGGGTGGCGTGCCGAACATCAACATGCAAATCGGCGGCACCCCGGGCGGTGGTGGTGGGGGGCCTGGTCAACGCACTATGGTGCTCGGCGACGGGCCGCAGCCGCGTCCGAACCCGGCCGGCGGCGCCCCGGGCGGCGCCCCGGGTGGTGCACCGGTAGTGCAGCCGCTGCTTTTCGTTCCGGCCGACGAGCTGCCGGATTATCAACCGCCGTTCTTCTCCGGTGCCGCGCGTGCCGACGCGGATGGAAGGCTTTGGATCCGTACGATTCCAACCAAGGGTCTCGCCGGTGGTCCCGTCTATGACGTGATCGACAACGCTGGTGAGCTTGTGGAGCGCGTGCAGGTGCCGGCCGATCGCAGCATTGTCGGGTTTGGCGCCGGCGGCGTTGTCTACCTGCGCGTCGGGGCGACGAACAAGATCGAAAAGG
>JBBTFS010000018.1:0-40171 GCA_038060705.1 Gemmatimonadota bacterium | reverse complement strand
CTAAGCATCGTCTCGAACGCGTACAGTTGGCGAGTTTGCTGATTATCCGATTACCGACACCTTCCGTTTTGGTGTCGTTCATAAGGAGGTTGAGGCCACTCGCGCCTTGATGACTTATCTCAGCTTGGGTGGCACCCGCGCCCCAGAGGTACACCACACGCTTCGGTTCAGCAGCCTTGCGGCCGGTCATTGGCTTCCCCATCGTCACTCGGCGATTGACTGCGCGCGGGCGCACCAGCGAAGTTCGCTATGGCACACCGGCACGTATAACCTAGAGGATCAGAGTTTATGAAGCGCACAGTGATCCTGCTAGCAGTCGCATTCTGCGGCTGCCTTGAAGGTCAGACGCCGGGCGCGCTGCGCTGGCGCTCGATCGGGCCGTTCCGCGGTGGACGCATCCGGGCCATGTCCGGCGTCGCCTCACAACCCTACACGTTCTACTTCGCGCAGGGCAACGGCGGTCTCTGGCGGACGACCGATGCGGGGCGCACGTGGCTGCCGATCTTCGACGGACACACGCAGTCCGTGGGTGCTCTCGCCATCCCGGCCACGAACCCCGACATCATATATGTGGGTAGCGGTGAAGCCCTCCCGCGCCCGGACCTCTCCGTGGGCGACGGCGTCTACAAGTCCACCGACGCCGGCAAGACGTGGACGCACCTGGGCCTGCGCGACGCTCAGCAGATCCCGCAGATCGCCGTAGACCCGCGCGATCCCAACCGCCTCTTCGTCGCCGCACTCGGCCATCCGTACGGCCCCAGCATGGAGCGCGGCATCTATAGAAGTACCGACGGGGGACAGACATTCATCGCGGTGCTGCAGAAGGACGAGAACGCCGGAGGCAACGACGTCGACATTGACCCGTCCAACCCCAACATCGTCTACGCCAACCTGTGGGAGCAGCGCCAGGGTCCGTGGGAAAACGCGGCGTGGCTGGGCAACGGCGGCGGGCTCTTCAAGTCCACCGATGGTGGCGCCTCGTGGACGCAACTCACCAACGGGCTTCCGCCCACGACGAATCAGGTGAACCTCGCCATCTCGCCGGCCAATCCCCGCCGGCTGTTTGCGAGCGTGGCCTCCAACGGGCCGCCGGGCGTTGTGGGTCTCTACCGAAGCGACGACGCGGGCGATTCGTGGACGCGCATCACCACGGACAACCGGCCCGCGGGCCGCATCGGCGGCGGCGACCTGCCCGTACCGATCATGCATCCCACGGACCCGGACATCATCATCATGGCCAGCACGGTGTCGTGGAAGTCCACGGACGGCGGCCGCACATGGGCCGCCTACAAGGGCGCGCCAGGTGGCGAGGACTACCAGAACGGCTGGATCAATCCGAACAACACCAACATCGTGTTCATGGTCTCCGACCAGGGCGCGGTGGTGTCGCTCAACGGCGGCGAGACCTGGAGCTCGTGGTACAACCAGCCCAACGCGATGCTATACCACGTCTCGGCGGACAACGCGTTCCCGTATCGCGTGTGCAGCGGCCAGCAGGAGAGCGGTAGCGCGTGTGTATCCAGCCGCGGCAACTACGGTGTGATCTCCGATCGCGACTGGCTGCCGGTGGGTGTGGACGAATACGGCTACGTCGCTCCGGATCCGCTCAACGCGGACATCGTCTTCGGCGGCCGAGCAGTGACGCGCTTCGATCGTCGCACGGGACAAACGTCAGCGGTTGGACCGCTCGCGGGCCGGCAAGCCACGCCCGGCGCGCCCAATCCGTATCGCCAGGTGCGCACGCAGCCAGTGGTCTTCTCGCAGGCCAACCCGAAGATGCTGCTCTTCGGCAACAACTACCTGTGGAAGACGTACGACGGCGGCGCCAACTGGGCGCAGATCGCGGGCGACCTGACACGCAAGACGTATGAGCTGCCCGCGAGCATTGGCAAGCACTCGGACCCCGCTCTCGTGCAGCAGCGCGGCGTCATTTACTCCATCGGCCCGTCGCCGCTGGACACGAGCGTCATCTGGTTCGGCACGGACGACGGCCTCATCTACACCACCACCAACGGTGGCAAAACGTGGGCCGACGTCACGCCGCCGCCGATGGGCCCGTGGTGGAAGGTGTTCATGATGGACGCGGGGCACTTCGACAAGAAGACCGCGTATGCGGCGGTGAACACGTTGCGCCTCGACGACATGCGGCCGCACCTCTATCGCACGCACGACGGCGGCAAGACGTGGACGGACATCTCCAACCTTCCCGGTGACGCCGGGCCGGCCAACGCACTCCGCGAAGATCCGAAAGTGAAGGGTCTTCTCTACGCCGCAACGGAAAAGGGGGTGTACATCTCGCGAGACGACGGTGACACGTGGTGGTCCATGCAATTCAACCTGCCGCGGACCTCGGTGCGCGACCTGATCGTGAAGGACGACGACATCGTGGTCGCCACGCACGGACGCGGATTCTGGATCCTCGACAACATCACGCCGCTGCGTCAGGTGAACTCCACGTCGCTCCAGGCAGACGTACTCCTCTTCGCGCCCGCGCCCGCGCTGCGCGTGCGCTGGAACACCAGCACGGACATGCCGTGGCCCAAAGAAGAACCGGCCGGCGAGAATCCGCCCGAAGGCGCGGCTATCGACTATCTCCTCAAGTCGCCAGCGAGCGTCGTCACACTGGATATCCTGGACGCGCGCGGCCGCGTGGTGCGGACGTACGCGAGTACGGATTCGCTTCCATATGTCGTGCCCACGGCGGCCACCGCGCCTGTGCCGCTCTACTGGTACAAGCAGCCACAACGCCTCTCGGCGTCTGCCGGCACACATCGCTTCTTCTGGGACGTGCACTACCAGCCGCTGCCGGTGGTCGCTGGGGGCGGAGGCTTCGGCGGCGGCGGCGGGGGCGGGGGCGGGGCAGGGCTACCGATCAACTCCGTGCCGGGACTGGGCGCGCCGGCACCGCGTGCGCCATGGGTGGCCGCGGGCAAGTACACCGTGCGTCTCACCGTGGACGGCAAGACGTACTCGCAGCCGATCGAGGTGAAGCAGGACCCGCGCGTGAAGACGCCCGCGCTGGCGATGCGTGAGGTCTACGCGCTCACTGACTCGCTGTACTTCACGCAGAAGAAGTTGCAGGACGCTGCTGATGAGGCGCGCGCTGCGAACGCGAAGAGCGCGGACCCGCGCATCACGGCCGTGCTCGATGCGCCGGACCCGAAGGCGCCTGCGCCGGCAAATCCCAACGCGCCTCGGCCCGCCGGCCCGGGAACGCTGCGTGCCGCCCTGACGTCCGTGGCCGCGTTGACGAACGGACTGCAGCAGGCCGACGTGGGGCCAACGGCGACGCAGCGGGCGGCGATCGGCGCGGCACTCCGTGATGCCGGTTCCGCCCTGGCCCGTTGGAATACGCTGCGCCGCCAGCTCTGAGTCAGTTCGTCAGGCGAGATTCTCGCGCACCCACTTCGCGCCGTAGTATCCGCCGACCGCCATGCCCACGAGCGATCCCATGAGGCCGGCGAACATCCCGAACTTGGCGCCCACATACCAGCCCGCATACGACCCGACCAGGCCGGCAAGCCACGGGATCATCTTCATGTCCGTAGTCTACCGTGGCTCCCGAAAAACGCTCGGCCCCTGGCTCTTGCGCCAGGGGCCGAGGGCACTGACTGATCGACGAACGCCGGCCTAGTAGTCGTTCCTGCGACCGCCTTCGCGATCCTTGTCCCGATCGCGACCACCACGTCCTCCGCGTCCGCCACGGTCTCCACGATCGCCGCGGCCGCCACCTCCACCCCCACCGCCTCCGCCTCCGCCATAGCCCCCCCCACCGCGGCGTCCCCCGCCACCGCCCGGGGCGCCGCCCGGGGCGCTACCGCCGCCCGTGCCACCATCGAGAGCGACGACGTTTTCAGCCTGCGGACCCTTCTGCCCCTGTCCGACCTCGAACTCCACCTTCTGGCCTTCTTCCAGCTTGCGGAACCCGCCACCCTGAATAGCCGAGAAGTGGACAAAGCAGTCCTTGCCCCCGTCATCAGGCGTGATGAAACCGTAACCCTTCTCCGCATTGAACCACTTAACTACCCCCGTGGTGCGTGGCATCGTGCTGTTTTCCTCTCCCTCGCGGTGGATCGTGGATCCGCGGGATGCGGACCCAGGTGGTACTGCAATTGTCGGGGAGGGAGTGCGTGTGGTCCGCGTATGCGGTGCCAACGATTCAGGAACGACGTGCGACAGGTCTATCCGTCGAGCTCGCATCGCGAAGCGATGCTCCTGGCCCCACCCAGAGTTTCTCTAGTGCTTTACGATTGCTGGTCTTAGGTGTTTCGGGGCATCGAGGCGTCAACGCCTCAGGTGGTCAATATCGCCGTTCCGGTTCCTTCGTGTACAACCCTTCCAATGCGGAAAGGGTCATTTTCACCGATATTGCACTGACCACTCGATGGAGTATGTCATCCTGCGCCGCCAGTAGTTGGGCCGTTGGCTGGTGGCCACAGCACCAGAAACCCGCGCCGCTCAATCACTTCCGTGACCCCTTGGTAACCCTCAATGATTAACCGATCGCACCTGACCCGCACCGCCGCGTCCCTCGCCGGGGCCGTCACGGCGCTCCTGGCTCTTTCCGGCCACTCCGCCGCCCAAGGTGGAAGGAACGGGACGGCGACTCCCGCAGCGGCGGCGCCGACGCTCAAAGCCGGTTTTTCCCGCGACCGATTGGCCCGGATGGACGCCTTCCTGCAGAGTTACGTGGACAGCAACCGGGTCGGCGGCGCTGTCGCGTTGGTGTTGAGGGACGGGCAGGTGGCCTATGAGCGGGCGGTCGGCTGGTCGGACGTCGAAGGTCGCCGGCGCATGACCATGGACGCGATGTTTCGCATCGCCTCGCAGTCCAAGGCGCTGACGTCGGTCGCGATCATGATCCTGATCGAGGAAGGGAAGATCGGCTTAAGCAATCCCGTAAGTCAGTTCATGCCGCCGTTTGCACGAACGACCGTGATATCGCGGCCTGACTCGGGCCGCACGCTCATCCCAGCATCGCGTCAGATCACGATCCGCGATCTGTTGACGCATACGGCCGGCATCTCGTACGGCACCGATGCGTTGCTCGGGCCGCTCTATTCCGCGAAAGCACTGGGCCCCGCAGCCGGCTACGGCTGGTACCTGGCCGACAAGGAGGAGCTTGTTTGCGAAAGCATGGAGCGTTTGGCGACGCTGCCGTTCTCCCGTCAGCCCGGCGAGGCGTTCGTCTACGGCTACAACACGGACATCCTCGGTTGCGTCGTCGAACGCGTGTCCGGAATGCCGTTGGACAAGTTCATGGAAACGCGCATCACACAGCCGCTGGGAATGAACGACACCTACTTTTTTGTGCCGGAGTCCAAGCGGCAACGGCTTGTGACGCTGACCATGAGCGATTCGACGAACCATGCGATGCGCGCACCCGAAGGCGCTCGCGGTCAGGGCCACTATCTGGACGGCCCGCGCCGGAACTTCGCCGGTGGCGCCGGCATAGTCTCAACCGCGCGTGACTACGCCCGGTTGCTGGAGATGCTACGCAACGGCGGCGAACTGGATGGTGTTCGCATCATGTCGCGCAAGACCGCGGAACTCATGACCACGAATCAGGTGGGAACGCTCTATAGCGCCAACGGCCAAGGCTTCGGGCTCGGGTTCTCCATTGTCGAACGTGTGGGTGCGGACAACACCTCGCATTCAGTCGGCACGTGGGGCTGGGGCGGAGCCTACGGCAGCCAGTATCGCGTGGACCCCGTGGAGCGAATCACCTGGGTGTTCATGGTGAATCAGCTGCCCAATCGGGCGGACATGGTCGCGAAATTTCCTGTCTTGCTCTATTCAGCGCTCGTCAAGTAAGGTGATGACCTGGAGTTACGGATTCGCCCCCAGCCGCCTAAGAGCGTCGCGCGACGAGAACAGCCGCGCATCCAGTTGCACCGCTTTCGAGTACGCAGCAATCGCCTCATCCTTCTTCCCCGCCTTCTCCAGCGCTTCGCCCAGGCTGTCGTACGTGTTGGCGGACGCCGGGAACATCGCGGTGTTCACTGTGAAGACGGCGACCGCGGCATCAGTCTGGCCATCCCGCAACATCTCGTAGCCCGCGGCGTTTACGTCGGCTTCGATGTTGCGGTACATGTTCTCATCGTTGGAGCGGTAGCCTGCAATGCGCCGCCGCACCTCAGCCGTGTCGCCCAGCTCGGCCGCACCGCGCAGCCTGCGTGCGAACGACAATCCCGTCGCGCGTCGCAACGCGGTCTCGAGCACCGGGTCGTGCTTGGTCCGGTAGTCCTCCGACCCCATTTCCGCGTAGATGTCCGGCGTGAACCACGCGCGGTTGTCCGCAGCCTGGTGGCTCTGCCACAGGAGCGACGAGACCCGCACGACGAACGTGCTGCGCGGCAATTCCAGTGGACGCGCATCGCCGAACTGGTTGGGTGAATTGCCCGTGGGCTCGCCGACGAACGTCGCGTTGGTGTAATAGTCCAGCTCGTTCACGAGGTTCTGCGCGGCGGAGAACACGCCGCGGCCGATGAGCACCAGCAGCTTGTCAGGCTTGTCGATATCCGGACGGCGGACGATCTCCTTCACGACGTGACGGTTCATGAAGTTGTTGCCGCCGCCGTTGGTGCGGATGTCCAGCACTACGCGTTCGACCCTGGCGGAATCGCCGGCCGCAAACGCGCGCCGGAAAAACGCTTCGTTCGATTCGCCGTCCGCAAATGGCGCGATGGCGCGATGGTTGATGTAGAGCAGTTTGTCGGGCGTGATGCGGAACCACCACGTGAGCCCGGGCATTCGCTGCCACAGGGGGTCCTCGCCTGGATGGGCGCGGCGCATGTCCACCTGCTGTCCGGCGATGCCGTGCGCATTGCCCGCCGCAGAGCCCGTGCCCCGCAGCGTCACCGTGCGTGGCTTGCCGGCGATCTCGATGCCGAAGTCGGCCGAGAGCGTGTCGCGTCCCATGCCAAGCGCGGCAAGCACTTCGGGAATGGCCAGCAGCGACGCGGCACGTGCGCGGATCCAGTTGGGACTTTCGCGGGAGATCACGCGTCCCACCGTCTGAACCGCTGCCGCGGCGGACGACGGCCCGATGGTGACGACCCTGGCGCCGACGATGTTGGCGTGCGCCGAGTCCGCGGAGATGATGTACAGCCCGTCGTGAAAATCGTAGAGCTGGAGGGGGAATCGGTGGAACCCGATGCGCTCATCGAATTCGGGCGCGAACGCGGTGTGTCCGTCACCCACCATGGCCACAAGCCGCATCAACTCGACGACGACCTCGTGGCGCTTGAGCTGCGGGAGCCGGGCGTCCAGCGATTTCACCGTGGCGTCCCATTGCTCGCGGGTCATCTTCGCGAAGGCATTGGGGTGCCGCTTCGGGAGTTCAGTGGCGAGGATCCGAAGGTCCTCGCGCCAGTCGTCGGTGGTTTGGGCGGAAAGGGCTGAGGCCGTCAGGATCACGGCCGCCGCCAGGATGCTGTTGCGCATGGTCTTCATACGGGGATTGGACAGTCCGAGTGCCAGCATGGATTGGGCGGGCACCGCGACTACGGTTCTCCGGCAGTCACCTCCGGCTGAACTTCCGGTCGTGGAGCCCAAAACAGCGCCACCCAGAATCCCACGAAAGTGCTGACCAAGAACATGAGCCAAGCCACCGCTCGCATGCGCGACGCGTAGACGAGATCCCGACCGAGTACGCCCCACTGCGAGAGCAGGTTGTACCAGTCGTGCCCGTCGCTCTCCTTGCCCGTGAGCCCGCTGAGGAGTGTAAGGTCTCGGGCGCGCGCATCGGCGACATACACCGCCAATCCTGCGACGCTCGTGGACGCCCACCACAAGCAGATCATCGCGGCGTGCGGATCTCGGTGCTTCCTCGAGAACAGGAAATAGCCGACGAAGATGATGGGAAACACCACCTGAAACAGCGAGCCGCCGAGTATCACCATCGTCTCGCCCAGGACCGGGATCCCGAACGGCATGAACAGCATGTGGCCGAATTCGTGTACCGCGACGTTGATGTCGCCGACGACCGGCAGCCACGCCTCCGGATCACGCAGGGTGGAGATGCCCAGTGGTACGAGCGCTGCGGTCAGCAAGACGCGCGCCCATTTGATGATCGTCGGGAGATCGTCCCGCGGCTTCTCGTAGGAGTAGCCGGGCGGCGAGGTCATCGGGCTACTTCAACAGCCGGGGATCATCGCGCGTGGGGAGCGCGGGGGCCGCTTCTTCGAGCAACTCGACGCACAACGCGGCGAGACGGTCGGTGAGGTTGCCCAGCTTTGTCGCGCGTGCTTTCACGGAGCGGCTGTACGTGAATCGCGCGATGCTGTAGACTATGCCGAGCCACGCGGGGACGATAAAGAAGCCGGCGGCGGGGACGAGCAGCGGCGTAGTGCCAAGCGCCACGCCCATGACGGGACCGAGGCCGCCGCCGCCCAGTCCGCCGCCCAGTCCGCCGAAGATGGCGCCGATGAGTTGGCCGAGGTTCTCCTGCGCCATGATACGGGTGCGACCGTTCCGGATTGCCACGCCGATTTCAATCATGGTGATGCCGGACGACCCGCGATTCAGGCTCCAGGTGAATGACCGACCCAGCTGGCTCACCACGCCGACCTCGCCCAGCATGCGCCGGATTTCCTCCACCAGCACCGGATAGTCGGCTTCGGCGATTTCGCCCTCGATCTCGCGCTCGAACAGCAGCCGCGTCGGGCCGCCAATGATCCAGTTGGTTTTTGGCTGTATCAGCCCCGACACGCTGGAACTCTTGCGCGGTGAGAGATCCGCCGCCGCGGCGCGCACGAATCGCGGATCGATGCCGGCGTCGCGCGCGACCTGCTCCATGCCACCCATCGTCATCGCTCCGCTCATCGTCGGATTCGACGCTTCCATCTCCGCGGCGCGGCTGACGATTGCCTGCACGTCATCGGAGTGGTACTTGCGACGCACCTTGGCCTCGCCCCGCAAGTCGGCGATGAACTCGGCCGGCGTCGCCGTGCGCTGCTCTGATCGCAGCGCCAGTGCCCGCACCAGCGCGGCCTCCACGCCGGCGCCGGCAGCCGAGAGCAGCGGCCGGTGCGACGCGGCGCAATCCGTGAAGCGGGCGGTGCGCGTGGACTCTTCGGTGACCCACCGGCCGGGGACTTCGCCGGTGATCATTTCGTACACGAGGACAGCGAGCGAATACACGTCGGTGCGCGCGTCCACGTCGCCAAATCCCGCCGCCTGCTCCGGACTCATGTATCCCGGCGTGCCAAGTGAGATGCCGGTACGCGTGAGCTGAGCGCCGCTGGTGGCGGAGCTCACGGCCTTGGCGATGCCGAAGTCCGCAACGATGGGGTGCGTCGACGCGAAGAGCACGTTTTCCGGCTTGATATCGCGATGCAGCACACCCAGGGAGTGCGCGTAGGTGAGGGCATCCGCGATCGGCGCGGCGAGATCGACGGCGCGGGCGCTGGACATGCGCTCTTCACGCACGAGCGCATCGCGCAGGGAACCGCCGTCGATGAACGGCATCACGTAGTAGACGAAACCATCAGTTTCGCCGGAATCGTGCAGTGGCAGAATGTGCGGGTGCACCATGCGCGCCACGATCTGGATTTCCGAGAGAAACCGGCTGGCGCCGATGGTCATGGAGATCTCGGGGCGCAGTACCTTGAGCGCGACTTCGCGCTGGTGCTTGCGGTCGTACGCGACGTAGACCGTGGCCATTCCGCCGCGACCGAGGACGTCGCGCACGTCGTACCGGCTGGCGAGCGCGCTCGCCAGATCGGCCGGCACCGGCGCCTTCGTCACCTACGGTATCCGGGCCCGCGAACGGTTTGGCCGGGCTTGGCGCCCGTCACCTTGCCGTCGGACACGACGGCCGTGCCATTCACCAGCACGTGCATGACTCCAACGGACAATTGGTGCGGCTGCTCGTAGGTCGCGCGGTCAATGATCATGTTGGGGTCAAAGATCATGACATCAGCGTGCAGGCCCTCGCGCAGCACGCCGCGATCCGCGATCGAAAGCCGCTGTGCGGTGGCGCCGGTCATCTTGCGGACGGCATCCTCGAGCGTGAGCCATTTCCATTCACGCACGAAGCGGCCGAGGATGCGCGGATAGGTGCCGTACGCGCGCGGGTGCGTGGAGCCGCGCGAGCTGTCGGGGTCGTAGCCGCCGGCGTCAGTCCCGAACTTCATGTACGGCAGCTTGACCTGGATGGCGATGTTGGAGTCCGACGCCACGAAAATCACCTGGCCCAAACGGTTCCGTTCCATGAGCGTGAGGTCGATCAGCGCATCGGCCCAGTCCTTGTTCCACGCCTGCGCGATCTCGGGCAGGCGCTTGCCGTCATACTTCTTGAGTGAGTCGGCGTTGAAGCCGATCACCTGCACGCCTTGCGGAGTGGCTCCCAGGCACAGGCTCTCGAACGCCGAGTTCTCGTCCAGCATCTCCGACTTGATGCGTGCCCGCGTTGCCGGGTCGCGCAGCCGGTCCAACAGTTTGCCGTCGGCGTGCGCCCACGGCGGGATGCACGACGAGAGGTTGTTTGAGCCGGCGGTGTAGGGGTACTGATCCACAGTGACATCCTGGCCGGCCGCGCGCGCGGAATCGAGCTTGGCGATCACGGTGCGCATCTTGGCCCAGTTCTTCACACCGGCGGCCTTGAGGTGGAAGATTTCCACGGGCACACCGCCGTCGCGTCCGATGCGGAGCGCTTCGTCCACCGCTTCCACGAAGCGGTTGCCCTCGGAGCGCATGTGCGTGATGTAGATGCCGCCGAATGGCGCCATCACCTTCATCTGCTCCACGAGCTCCTCGGTGGACGCGTAGTTACCCGGCGGATAGATGAGCGCGCTGGCGACGCCAAAGGCGCCGTCGCGCATGGCCGCGCGCACCACTGTACGCATCGTGTCCAGCTCAGCCGGCGTGGGCGCGCCCTGCGCCATGTTCTTGGCGTACTGCCGCACGCCACCGGCGCCGATAAACGAGCCGATGTTCACCGAGGCGCCTCGACGCTCCATGTAATTGAGCCACGCGCCAAATCCCTGCGGTCCGACGAACGTGCGTAGCACCGGCGCGAGCGACGTGTCTCCGCCGGACTTGAGGTAGTCCGCGAACATCGTGGACGAGATTTGGCCGGGCGTGTCGCCCTCGCCCATGATCATCGTCGTGATACCCTGCGTGATCATGCTGACGACACGCGAGTCACCGTAGAGCAGCGCTTCTTCCGAGTGGGCCTGGATGTCGATGACACCGGGCGCCACGACGAGTCCTCTTGCGTCGATCCGCCGCGCGGCGCGCGCGTCGCGCAGCATGCCAGCGGGGGCAATGCGCGTGATGCGGTCGCCGCGGATGCCGACGTCACCGTAGTACCACGGGTTGCCGGTGCCGTCCACGATGCGGCCGTTGGCGATGACGAGATCGAACGTTCCGGCCGGGCCAGGCGCCGTTGAGGGTCGGGCACAGCTGGCAAGCGCAACTGCCAAAGCAAGGCGACGCAGCATCACAGATTCTCCGCCATTTGGGTGATGACGTTCCATTCGGTGAGCGATACGGGAGTGACCGACAGCCGGCCGATGCGGAGCAGGGCCATGTGGCGCAGTTCCCTCCTGGTCTTGATCTGCGTGAGCGGAACGGGATGCGTCATCTGGGCCACGGCGCGCAGGTCCACCATGTACCAGATGGGCTTCTCCTTGGTCGCCTTCTTGTCGAAGTAGTCGCTGGCGGCATCGAGCTGGGCCGGGTCCGGGCAGGCCTCGCGCACGACTTCGCAAATGCCAACGACGCCCGGATCGCCGGTGGACGAGTGATAGAAGAAGACGCGGTCTCCCAGTTTCATGCCGTCGCGCATGAAATTGCGCGCGACGAAGTTGCGGACGCCGTCCCAATGCGTGGTCTTGTTGTGCTTGCGGAGCAGGTCGTCGAACGAGAACACGTTGGGCTCTGACTTCACCAGCCAATATCGCCTTTCGCCGAACTCGCGCGGCGCGAACGCCGCGGTCCATGACTTCTTCTTCGGCGCAGGTTGCCGTTTCTTCGGTGCACTGCGCTTTCCGGACTTCGATTTCCGGTTTGTGCTCTTGGTCGCCATTCTGTGTCCCGTGTCGGTCGTGCTCAGCGCGCCAGGCTGCGATTGGTGTATTCCCGCTCGTCAGTAACTTCGCGCACAAGGACGGGTCTCAGCCAGTCCGGAAAGGCCACCGGGGCGTCGGCGCGGGGGATTTCAAGCTCGGCCAGAACCAGTGGGCGGTCGGTGAATTCGTCGATCTCCCAGTGGTCGGCACCGTTGGGCACGACATGGCGGCGCTTGCGAAGACGTCGCCCCTCGGTGAGCAGCCACAGGTGCTCGAACGTGCGCGCGTCCGTTTCGTCCTCGAGTTCGATGCGTTCCACGCCCATGCCGAGCTTGACGGTCCGGAACCAGCGCGTGGTGCCGTCGCGCGATGTTTGGCGGCGCAGGCGCTCGAGGAGCTTCACGCCGGGCAGGTAGCCCTGGTCGATCTCGAGGACGTCGAGAGCCGCGGGCATCTGGGGCAGCGCGCGGAGCAGGTACTTGCGCTCGATCTCAACAGGAAGGGTCATCAGTCACAGGCCGGCTATCTCCGCGGCGTTCTTGGCCCGCGCCAGCAGCAGCGCGGTCTCGCCGCCGGGCGACTTCACGACGACCCAGCGCTTTCCGGGCTGAGGCGTGTCGTCGACGAGCTCGAAGTCGAGCGTCTTGGTGAAGTACGCGATGGCCTCGTCGTGGTCGCGCACCACCAGGCCACTTGGTAGAGCATCAGTGTCCGCGGCCGCCGCCGCGCGTGGCCGCGGGGATGAGGTACTGCTCTACGAGTTCGTAGATCGCGTCCAGATGATCATCGCCGCGCCGGGCCGGGTTCGGGTCAGACGTGGTGACGATGGTCAGGTCCAGCGTGGGCACGACGAAGATGAACTGGCCGCCGTAGCCCCAGGCGAGCCGCACGTCGTGTCCGGCCATGGGGCGCGACCACCAGCCGTAGCCGTACTCCATGCCGCTCCATCCAGAGCGCGTGCGGGTGACGAACGAGCTGTCCACCCACGCGGCCGGCACAATCTGCTTCCCGTCGGCGGACCGCCCGTGCCGCAGATAGAGATTGCCGAACGCCAGCATTGCGCGCGGCGTCAGGTACATGTCGTTGCCGCCAAAGAACACGCCCTGCGGGTCGCGCTGCCACGGTTGGAGTGCAATGCCAAGCGGTCGGGCCAAATGACGACTGGCGTATTCCCATGTGCTGATCTTGGTGGCCCGTGTGAGAATGGTGGAGAGCAGATGCGTGTTGCCGGTGCTGTAGTCCATCTCGCTGCCCGGATTCGTCACCATTGGCTGCGTCAGCGCAAATCGCACCCAGTCACGACTGCTGACCCAGCGGCCGTAATTGAAGAAGCTCGTGGTCTGGAGTCCCGACCGCATGGTGAGCAGATCTTCGATGGTGATCCAGTCTTTGCGGCGGTCCTGGTCCGCCGCGAGCTCCTGTGCGAAGAATGGCTTGATGGGTTGCCGCACGCCGGTGATGTCGCCGCGTTGGATCGCGATGCCGACGAGTGCGGAGATGAGGCTCTTGGATGCCGACTTCAGGTTGGCCGGCTGAGTTGCCTTGGCGCCATGGAAGTAGCGCTCGCGGACGAGCGTTCCGCTCCGTGCCACCAGCAGGCTGCGGAGTTTGGGCAGCGATACCGCACGCCGGTACGCGCTGTTGAGCAGCGCCGCGTCCATCGCGCCGGCTGCCGGAGTCAGCGGCGGTGCACCGGGGCCTTGTGCCCCCGCGGCCGATACCAGCGACCACGCAACAGCGGCGACAACTCCAGTGCGCAACCTCATGCTGAAATGATACCTTCTGCGCACCCATGACTGCCATACACACGCGCGTTTTTCTGCTGCTTGTGGCCGTGGTGGCCGTGGCGTCCGTGGTGCACGCCCAGGCGCCGGCCCGCGACCTGACCATCGTGGCGCCGGCCGCGCCCGGCGGCGGCTGGGACCAGACCGCACGGGCCATGCAACAGGTGTTTCGCGCGACCGGCTTGGCCGCGAGCATACAGGTGGTAAACACCGCGGGCGCCGCAGGCACCATCGGGCTGGCGCGCTTCGTGAATTCGGAGGCGGGGCACAGCAACGCGCTGTTGGTCACGGGGCTCGTGATGGTCAGCGGCATCGTCACGAACAACTCGCCGGTGACGTTGGCCCACGCAACACCCATCGCCCGCCTGAGCGGCGAGTACGAGGTCATCGTCGTGCCGGCGTCGTCGCCGTACAAGACGTTGGCCGACCTCGTGGCCGCGTTCCGCGCCAACCCGCGCTCGGTGTCGTGGGGCGGCGGTTCGGCGGGCGGCACGGACGAGATCCTCATCCGCATGATCGCCGCCAAGGTCGGCGTGACGCCGGACGGCGCCAACTACATCGCCTACTCCGGCGGCGGCCAGGCGCTGGCGTCCGTTCTCGGCGCACACGTGAGCGCGGCGGTGAGC
The DNA here is from genome assembly GCA_038060705.1 of Gemmatimonadota bacterium. GTDB lineage: Bacteria > Gemmatimonadota > Gemmatimonadetes > Gemmatimonadales > Gemmatimonadaceae > DASPMP01. Next base: position 25,744 of record JBBTFS010000018.1, on the reverse strand, counting down.
GGCTTGGGAGAGTTCGGTTCGCAGATCGAGAGCGGGGCATTGCGCGCGCTGGCCATCTCGTCGGACGCGCGACTGCCCAACTCGACTATCCCGACGCTGCGCGAGCAGGGCGTGGACGTGGTGCTTCTCAACTGGCGCGGCATCGTGGCGCCGCCCGGCATCACTCGCGCCGAACGCGCATCGCTCATCGACCTGACGCGCCGGATGGCCACGTCGCCGGAATGGAAGGGGACGATGGCGCGTGCCGGCTGGGCCGACATCTATATGGAAGGGGACGCGTTCGCGCGCTTCATCACGGACGAGACCCGTCGCGTCGCGCCGATAGTTGCGTCAGCAGGCCGCAAGGCAAACACGGATTGGTTCGAGCTGTTCATCGGACTCGGCTTGTTGAGCGCTGCGCTTGCCGTTGCACTGGAGCGCTGGAATCGCCGCGCAGCGGCGCCGAGCACCAATCCGGAGCGCGCGCAGCGCGCGCCGGCCGAGAACGGAGTTCGCGCTCCGGCCGAGTACATGCCGTTGGCGATGCTCGCCCTCGCTCTGATCATCGACGCCGCGCTCATCAACTGGATCGGCTTCATCCTCGCATCCGCGATGATGTTCACACTGACCGCTCGCGCGTTCGGCAGCCAGCGAGTCGTGCGCGATATCGTCGTCGGCCTCGTGCTCGCGGCCGTGGTGCAGATCGGCTTCACGCGCGGACTTGGCGTCGCCCTGCCGCTCGGCGTCTTCGGCTAGCGACGACCCGAGTTTCGCCAGCGCTCACGCGCGCGCGCGACGATGTTCCGGTGTGGGCCGTCAGTGGCGGATCTCACCGCACCGGTGGCGTCGTGCGGCAGGGTGGTCGCGCCAGCGTCGTCGCGCTGTGAGATTGAGCGATCATGCAACACAGCCTCGCAGCGCTCGCCGACGGATTCCGCGTTGCGCTCACGCCAGCGCACCTCGCATGGTGCCTGCTCGGCACCACGCTGGGCACGGCCATCGGTGTGCTGCCCGGCATCGGTCCGGCGCTCACGGTTTCGCTGCTCTTGCCAGTCACGTTCGGCGTAGAGCCGACTGCCGCGTTCATCATGTTCGCCGGCATCTACTACGGCGCCATGTACGGCGGGTCCACTACTTCTATTCTGCTCAACACGCCGGGCGAGAGTGCGACGATCGTCACCGCAATCGAGGGTCACAAGATGGCAAAGGCCGGCCGCGGCGGCGCCGCGCTGGCCACCGCGGCGATTGGCAGTTTCGTGGCTGGAACGCTGGCGACTATCGGGCTCGCGATCGCGGCGCCGCTCATGGTGCAGCTGGCGCTCAAGATGGGACCCGCCGAGTACTTCGCGATCATCGTCGTCGCGTTCGCGGCAGTCGCGAGCGTGTTGGGTGACTCCACGCCGAAGGGGATGGTTGCGTTGTTCCTTGGCCTCGCGCTCGGCCTCATCGGGCTGGATCCGCGCGACGGACAGGCGCGCCTCACGTTCGGCATCCCGTATCTGCTCGACGGCGTGGACCCGATCATCGTCGCGGTGGGGCTGTTCGCCGTGGGCGAAACGCTGTACCTCGCGTCGCGGCACGGGCTGGACGCCGACGAGTTTGTGCCGCTCAAGGGCTCGCTGTGGATGACGCGCGAGGAATGGAGTCGCAGCTGGAAGCCGTGGCTGCGCGGTACGCTCATCGGCTTCCCCATGGGTGCCATTCCCGCAGGCGGCGCGGAGATGCCCACGCTCATCTCATACGGAGTCGAGAAGCGCCTTTCCAGGCATCCTGAGGAGTTCGGCAACGGCGCCATCGAGGGCGTCGCCGGCCCGGAAGCCGCCAACAACGCGTCGGCCGCTGGTACGCTCGTGCCGCTGTTGACGTTGGGCCTTCCCACCACGGCGACCGCCGCGATGCTGCTGGCCGCGTTCCAGCAGTATGGTCTTCGTCCGGGTCCGCTGTTGTTCGACAACGAACCCGCGTTGGTATGGGGCGTGATCGCGAGCCTGTTCGTCGGCAACGCGATGCTGTTGCTGCTCAACCTGCCGCTGGTGGGTCTGTGGGTGAAGCTGCTCACCGTACCCAAGCCGCAGCTCTACGGCGGTATCCTCGTGCTGGCGAGCGTGGGCGCGTACTCGGTGCACGGGTCTGTGGCGGACCTGATCCTGCTCGGCGCCATCGGCGCGATGGGCTACGGCCTTCGCGCCGAAGGGTTTCCCATCGCACCGGTGATCATCGGCCTGCTGCTGGGGCCTATCGCCGAGCAACAACTCGGCCGGGCGCTGGCCATCGGGGAGGGGCGAGTCTCGGTGTTTCTTGCGCGACCGGCGTCGGCCATGTTGCTGGCGGTCGCGGCGACAATGCTGGCGTGGTCACCGATCACGTCGGTCGTCCGGGCTCGGGCAGCACGGAAGTGGCGCGCCAAAGTGTGACCGCCCCGGCAACCGGTTGATACGGGCCGTTGCGTTTTGGTGCTGGTGCGCCGGGACTCCGCGACATACTTGGCAACGACCTGCGCCTTGCCACCCTCCACCCGATACAGCCAAATTCAATGAAGCTTACAGCCACCTGGGAGCGCTTCTTGGCCAAACGACGCAAGGGTCCCGCGCGACGTCGCAAGACGCTGGACATTGACCAGCGCCTGCTGGACGACGTGCGCGCTCGCCTCAAAGCGGTGAGCGAGACACAGGCCGTCCAGCAGGCACTGGAGCGCGTGCGCAACAACAGAGCGCATGCGGACTTCATTCGCTGGATGGCGAAGAACTACAAGATCGATCGCAAGCTGATTGACGTCTAGCGGTCAGCCGATGCTCGTTCTCGATACCAACGTCTACATTGACGCGTCGCAGGATTCGGATCGAGCGAAGCTCATCACGTCAATTGTGGATGACATCGGCGACGCCGTTGGCCTGCACAGTGTCGTCGCTGCCGAACTGGTCGCTGGCGGATCAAGTCTGGGTGGACGCTCGGAGTTCGTCCAGCGCTTGATGCGCGTGGCAAAAGGCGTGGTTACGCCGATCCACGACGATTGGACGTTCGCGGGCAACGCACTTCGTCTCCTCGGCGCCGATGCCGTGACGACGCGGCGATCATTCTGGAACGACCTGCTCATCGCCACAAGCTGCGCCCGCGGCGGTGTCACACTGCTGACAAACAACCAGGCCGATTTCGCTCGCATCCGGCGCACCATTCCCGTCGACATCCTGGCCCTTCCGAACTAAGCCCTATTCGGTCCCGGGCATAACAGCGATCGCCTGAATCTCGACTTTGGCGCGTGGCTCAATGAGCGACGCCACCTGCACCGCGGTCATCGTGGGGAAGTGCTTGCCCATCACGGCGCGATACGCTTCGCCGACTTCCTTGGACCGCTTCAGATACTCCGCCTTGTCCGTGAAGTACCACGTGAGCGACGTCACGTGCTCGGGCTTTGCGCCACCGGCGGCCAACACCGCGGAGATGTTCTCCAGCGCCTGAAGCACTTGTGCGATCAAGTCGTCCGACTCGAACTCACCCTTCTTGTTCCAGCCGACCTGGCCGCTGACGAACACGAAGCGGCCGCTGGCAGCGATGCCGTTCGAGTAGCCCCGCGGCGGCGGCCAGCCCTCGGGCTGCAGGATCTTGTGCATGTCAGGACGTGAGGTGGCGGTTGAGCATCGCGCGGATGTCGTCCGGCCACGCGGTGGACTTGTTCGTGTTGAGCGTGGTGGCCACCAGCACCTGCGTGGCGTTCCACAGTGGCGTGCCGCTGCGCGAAATGCCGTGGTGCAGTGTGAGCGAGCTGCGCCCGACCTTCGCCACGCGCAACTCCCAGTCCACCGTATCGCCAAACATACTCGGCGCGCTGAAAGTGACGTCCAGCTTGACGGTCGGTACGCCCATGCGACGCTCCTGGATCATGGTGGGCCACGGCGCCCCGATGGACGCGAAGAAATCCTCGACGACTCCCACGAGCAGGCTGAAGTAGGCGGGGAAGTGTGCGATACCCGACGGGTCGCAGTCCCCGAAACGCAGGGCACGTTGCGCGCGAAACGGTGTCATGCGTCCTTCAGCAGCTCGCGTGCCACGATCAGCTTCTGTACCTCGGTGGCACCTTCGTAAATGCGGAGCGCACGAATGTCGCGATATAGGCGCTCCACGATCTCGCCGCGGCGCACGCCGCGACCGCCAAACAGTTGTACAGCACGATCGATCACCTGCTGTGCGGATTCGGTCGCGGCCATCTTTGCCATCGCGGCTTCGCTCGTGGTGGCCAGCCGCAGAACGTCACGTCGCCACGCCGCGCGATAGGTGAGTAGCGCTGCGGCGTCGATCGCTGTCGCCATGTCGCCAAGTGCCCCCTGCGTGAGCTGCTGGTCCGCCAGTGTGGCATCGAACATCACGCGCGTTTTCGCGTGCGCAACGGACTCGTCCAATGCGCGCCGTGCGAAGCCCACAGCCGCGGCAGCCACGGAGGCGCGAAAGATGTCCAGGGTGCGCATCGCGATCTTGAACCCTTCTCCCGGCGCGCCCAGGCGCCGATCGCTGGGGATCCGGCAGCCGTCGAAGCGGATCGTCGCCAGCGGGTGTGGGGCGATGGTCTCGATCCGCTCCACGACGGAGAATCCGGGATCATCCGCGTACACGACGAACGCCGACAGGCCCTTGGTGCCGGGCCCCTCGCCGGTGCGTGCAACAACCGTATAGACGTCCGCGATGCCCCCGTTGGAGATCCACGTCTTTTCTCCGTCGATGACGTACGACACGCCGTCGAGTCGCGCGGCGCATTGCATCGCGCCCACATCAGATCCGGCCTCGGCCTCGGACAGCGCAAACGCCGCGATCCATTCGCCCCGGGCGACCTTGGGCAGAACGGCGTCCCGCAGGGCACTGGCGCCGGCCAGCGAGATCGCCCCCGTGCCAAGCCCTTGCATGGCGAACGCGAAATCGGCGAGCCCGTCGTGCCACGCGAGCAATTCGCGGGTGAGGCACAGCGTGCGCGAGTCGATCGACGTCGCATCGGCACCCTTCTGCGCAACACACGGCGCCAGCAGCCCTGCGCCGCCCAGTGCGCGAACGAGGCTGCGGCACGACGCGTCTGCATTGTGATGATCGACGCGCAAGCCGGTCGAGAACTCGAGAACTCGCTCGGCCCACGGGGTATGTTGGAGCGAGAAGAAGGGCCACGCGAGGTGGTCGCGCGACGGCGAGAGCGTCACGTCAGTTCCCCTCAAACACCGGCGTCTTCTTGGCGGCAAACGCCTCGAAGGCGCGACGGAAGTCATTGGTCTGCATGCACAGTGCCTGTGCCTGCGCTTCGGCTTCGATGAGATCGTCCAGGCCCATCGCCCATTCCTGGTTCAGCATCGTCTTGGTGACACTGTGCGCAAACGTGGGACCGTCCGCCAGCCACCGCGCCAGTGCCTGCGCTTCGTCCAGCACCGCGTCGGCGGGGACGATCTTGTTGTAGAAACCCCACGCCGAGCCTTCGTCCGCTGTCATCGTGCGTCCAGTGAACAGCAGGTCCGCCGCGCGGCCCAGCCCGATGATGCGCGGCAGGATGCCGCACGAGCCCATGTCGGCACCCGCGAGTCCCACTCGCGTAAAGAGGAACGACGTCTTGGCGTTCGGCGTCGCGTAGCGCAGGTCCGACACCATCGCCAGCACCGCGCCCGCGCCGGCACAGGTGCCGTCCACCGCGGCGACGATGGGCTGCGGACAGCGGCGCATCGCCTTCACGAGATCGCCGGTCATGCGCGTGAAGTCCAGCAGCTCTGGCGCGGCCATCTTCGTGAGCGGCTCGATGATCTCGAACACGTCGCCGCCGGAACAGAAGTTGCCGCCGGCGCCCGTGAGCACCACTGCGCGGACGTCCGACGCATACACCAGCGACCGGAACAGATCGCGCAGCTCCGCGTACGAGTCGAACGTGAGTGGGTTGCGCTTCTCCGGACGGTTGAGCGTGATCGTCGCCACACGGCCGTCGTCGGAGCACGCCCACAGGAAGTGCTTGGCCTCGTAGGCCTGCATCGGCCGCTTTGCTTGCATCTCTGGCTTGGTCATCAGGTTGGTCCGTTCAGATGGCGCCGCCGGCTACGACGATCGCCTGTCCGTTCACGATGTTCGAGCTCGCATCCGTGAGCCACACGACGGTCTGGGCGACTTCGTCGGGCGTGATCAGCCGGCCACCCGGATTCTGTTTGGCCAGCTTGGCGCGCGCCTCGTCTGGCGAGAGCGACGTCGTGCTCACGATGCGCGCGACGCCCTGGTCCACGAGCGGCGTGTCGGTGTAACCCGGGCACACGGCGTTTACCGTGATGCCGGTCCCGGCCAGTTCAGCGGCCAGCGCCTTCGTCAGGCCTACCACCGCGTGTTTTGCCGCGACATAGGCCGAAACGTACGCGTAGCCGGCGAGTCCCGCCGTGGAGGCGATGTTGATGATCCGCCCTCGGCCGCTTTCAGTCGCGCGGGCGCGCATGGCCGGCAGCGCGGCGCGGGTCACGAGGTACACGCTGCGCAGGTTCACTGCGATCATGTCGTCGAACAAAGCCGGGTCCGTCCTGGCGAACGACGCGCTGGTGGCACGCCCCGCGTTGTTCACCAGAATGTCCAGGGGATCCAGCGATCCGAACGCCCGGTTCACGGCCGCTTCGTCCGTGACATCCAGTGGCACGATGGCGCCCGCCTGCTTGCCGATCGCCGCCGCCGTTTCCTTGAGCGGACCGGCACGTCGGCCGGCAAGCGAGACGCGGGCGCCGCGCGACGCCAGCACCCGCGCGATGGCCGCGCCGATGCCGCTGCCCGCGCCCGTGACGAATGCGTGGCGCCCTTCCAGCGACGCGCTCACCGGGTGGGCGGACCGGCCGCCGCACGCAGGAGATTGGTCTCGTACTGACGGCGTCCGCGCAGATACTGCACGGGCCACTTCACGTCGCTGGCGCCGATCTTGGCCGTTTCATGGATCGTCCAGGCGGCGTCCGCGAGATGCGGGCGCGCGATGGCGCACAGGTCAGCGCGTCCCGCAGCGATGATCGAGTTGGCGTGATCAGCTTCCGAGATGGCGCCCACCGCCACCGTGGGGATGCCTACTTCGTTCCGGATGCGGTCGGCGAACGGCGTCTGGTACAGCCGGCCGTACACGGGGCGCTCTTCTTTGAAGATCTGTCCGGACGAGCAGTCGATCATGTCGGCGCCGGCGTCCTTGAACATCTGGGCGAAGATCGCCGCGTCGTCCGCCGTGTTGCCGCCCTCCCCCCAGTCGTGGCACGAGAGGCGCACGGAGATGGGGCGGTCGGCTGGCCACGCGTCACGCATCACGCGAAAGACTTCCATCGGGAACCGCGCGCGATTCTGGTGGCTGCCGCCATACGCATCTGAGCGCCGGTTCGTGAGCGGCGAGAGAAAACTCGACAGCAGATAGCCGTGCGCCGCGTGCAGTTCCAGCACGTCCACGCCGATTTCGGCGGACCATGTCGTGGCGCGCACGAAATCCGCCAGCACGCGCTCCATGTCGGCGCGCGTCATCTCGCGCGGCACCTGCGAGTGTGGCAGGTAAGGAAGCGCCGACGCCGACATCAGCGGCCATGCGCCCGATGCGAGCGGTTCATCAATGCCTTCCCACTCCACGCGCGTAGCGCCTTTGCGGCCGGCGTGTCCCAATTGCATCCCGAACTTCGCGGGCGAGTGGTCGTGCACGAACGCCACGATGCGGAGCCACGCGTCCACATGCGATTCGTCCCAGAGGCCCGCGCAGCCCGGCGTGATCCGCGCGTCGGGCGAGACGCACGTCATTTCGCCAAACACCAACCCGGCGCCGCCAAGCGCTCGCGCACCCAGGTGCACGAGGTGGAAATCGCCGGGCACGCCCTTGACGGCCGAGTACATCGCCATCGGCGAGACCACGATGCGGTTGGGCAGCGTCACGCCGCGCACCGTGTACGGCGTGAGCATCGGCGGCGCGGCGCGCGCGGTGTCCGCCACGGTGAGCCCGGCGCGGCGGGCGAACCAGCGTTCGTATCCTTCCAGCCACTGGGGATCGCGCAGGCGCAGGTTCTCGTGGCTGATACGCTGCGACCGCGTGAGCAGGGAGTACATGAACTGCTCGGGCTCCAGTTGGTCGGCGTAACGATGGCCCACGACCTCGAACCACTCCATGGCGTTGCGGGCCGCGTTCTGGATGCGTGCCACGTCCACGCGTCGCGTCGCCTCGTAGGCGACGAGCGCATCCCCGAGGCGGGCGGCATCGTGATCGATGGCGTCGACTTGCCGCGCCAGCTCGATGGCGTCCTCGAGAGCGAGTTTGGTGCCGCTCCCGATCGCGAAGTGCGCGGTGTGCGCGGCGTCGCCCATCAGGACCACGTGCGACTTGCCGTTGTGAACATGCCAGCGATCACAGATGAGGCGCGCGAAGTTGAGCCATGCCGAGCCGCGCAGATGCCGCGCGTTGGTCAGGAGCGGCGCGCCCTCCAGCACGTCGGCAAAGAGCTTTTCGCAGAAGGCCAGCGACTCGTCCTGCATCATCGCGCCGAGTCCGTGGGCGTCGAACGTGGACTCCGTGGTCTCTACGATGAACGTCGAATGCTCCTCGTCGTACTTGTAGACGTGCGCCTGGAACCAGCCGTGCTCCGTGCGCTGAAAGTCGAACGTGAAGGAGTCGTACCGCTTCTTGACGCCGAGCCAGATGTACCGGTTGGGGCGCTGGGCGATGTCGGGCTTGAAGGCGGCGGCGGACCGCTGCCGCACCTTGGAGTTCACGCCGTCGGCCGCGACGATCAGGTCGGCGTCGGGAAAGTCCAGGTCCGTATCCACTTCGTGCTCGAACACCAGCTTCACGCCCAGTGACTGGGCGCGACGCTGAAGGATGTTGAGCAGCGCCTTGCGGCCGATACCCACGAACCCATGGCCGGTGGTCCGCATCCGGCGGCCCTTGATGCGGACTTCGATGTCGTCCCAGTGGTTGAACGCGCGCTCGATGGAGTCCGCCGTTTCCGGATCGGCTCGCCGCATGTTGTCCACGGTGGCGTCCGAGAACACCACGCCCCAGCCAAAGGTGTCGAACGGCTGGTTTCGCTCGACGACGGTGACGTCGTGGGACGGGTGCGCCTGCTTCACCAACAGCCCGAAGTACAACCCGGCCGGCCCGCCACCGATGCAGACTATGCGCATGCGATCCCCGGAAGAGAGCACCCTTGCTGACCCGTAACGGACTGGACTATAAAGTATCGGTGCAACGGCCCTTGGCGCGCCCCGGCTATCCCTCCTCGCGAACGAACCGATGAACCGCAGCGCCCACATGGATACCTTCACCCGCGACCGTCTGCCGCGCGAGGAGCAGTGGCCCGACTTCCTCTTTACGCTCCCGGAACTCCGGTATCCCGAGCGCCTCAACTGCGTCGCCGAGCTGCTGGACCGTTGGCTCGAGAAGGGGTGGGGCCATCGTCCCTGTCTCCGGTCACTGACCGCGACTTGGACGTACGCCGAGACGGCCGCGCAAGTGAACCGGATCGCCAACGTGCTGGTCCGCGATCTGGGGATGGTGCCAGGGAATCGCGTCTTGATGCGGTCGCCCAACACGCCGGTGTTCGTCGCGGCGTACCTGGCCGTGATGAAGGCTGGTGGTGTGGTCGTCGCCACGATGCCGTTGCTGCGGGCCGGGGAGCTGGCGGTCGCGATCGAGCGCTCCAAGGCGACGCTGGCGCTCTGTGATGCGCGCCTGATGGACGCGCTGGTGGAGTCTCGGCCCACCGCGCCAACGCTGCAGCGCATCGTCGCGTTTGGCGCTCCGGACGCCGAGTTGGATCGGCTCGCAGCCAAGGCCAGCGCCGAGTTCGCCGCGTGCGACACGGCCAGCGATGACGTCTGTCTCCTGGGCTTCACGTCCGGCACCACCGGCGGGCCCAAGGCCACGATGCACTTCCATCGTGACGTGCTGGCCATCGCGGACAGTTATGGGACACACGTGCTCCAGGCGTGCGCGGACGACGTGTTCGTCGGCTCGCCTCCACTGGCGTTCACGTTCGGGTTGGGCGGGCTGGTGATCTTCCCGCTGCACGTCGGCGCGTCGAGCCTGTTGCTGGAGAAAGCGCCCCCCGACGAACTGCTGGCGGCGTTCCGCGCCCACAAGCCCACCGTGGTGTTCACCGCGCCCACCGCGTACAAGGCGATCCTCGGCAAGCTCCAGCTTGGCGATACGAGCTCGCTGCGCATCTGCGTATCCGCGGGCGAGACGCTGCCGGCCAGCACGTTCGACGCGTGGAAGGCCGCCACCGGCATCACCATGATGGACGGCATCGGCGCCACCGAGATGCTCCACATCTTCATCGGCTCACCGGCAGCCGAGGCGCGTGCAGGTGCCACGGGACGGGTGGTGCCCGGCTACGAGGCGCGCGTGGTGGACGACGCCGGACGCGACGTGCCCAGTGGCACGCCGGGACATCTCGCCGTGCGCGGCCCCACTGGCTGCCGCTATCTCGACGACGCGCGACAGACGAACTACGTGAGGAATGGCTGGAACTATCCCGGCGACACGTACGTGCGCGACGCGGACGGCTACTTCTGGTTCAAGGCGCGTTCGGATGACATGATCGTGTCGTCTGGCTACAACATCGCCGGGCCGGAAGTCGAATTGGCATTGCTTTCCCATCCATCGGTGGCCGAGTGCGGCGTTGTGGGACTCCCAGATCCGGAACGCGGGGCCGTGGTCGCGGCATTTGTTGTCGTGCGACCCGCTGTGTCGGCAGATGCCGCACTGGTCGCCACGCTCCAGGAGCACGTGAAAGCGACGATCGCTCCGTACAAGTACCCGCGCATCGTGCGCTTCGTCGCCGAGTTGCCCAAGACGGCCTCGGGCAAACTGAGGCGGAACGTGCTCCGCGAATCCAACTCGTAGTCACCGCGTCGAGCCATGCACCTGACTCCCTTCGACTGGGTCATCGTCGTCGTTTCGATCGCGGTCTCGTTCCTGCCTGCCGTCCTGCTGGCACGCCGGGCGGGAACGAGCACGGCGGAGTTCTTCACCTCCGGCCGTGCGGCGCCGTGGTGGCTGGTGGGCGTGTCGATGGTGGCGACGACGTTCAGTACGGATACGCCCAACCTCGTCACGAACCTGGTGCGCGAGCACGGAGTCGCGAACAACTGGCTGTGGTGGGCGTTTCTCCTCACCGGCATGCTCACGGTGTTCTTCTACGCGCGCTTGTGGCGCCGTTCCGGCGTGCTGACCGACCTCGAGTTCTACGAGATCCGGTACGCGGGCAAGCCGGCGCGGTTCGTCCGAGCGTTTCGGGCGCTGTACCTGGGCCTCTTCTTCAATTGCATCATCATGGCGTCGGTGAATCTCGCTGCCGCCAAGATCGCCAACGTCGTGCTCGGCTGGCCGATGTGGCAAACGCTGCTGGTGTGCGCGGTGCTCAACATCGCGTTCGCGGCAACTTCCGGGCTGTGGGGCGTGCTGGTCACCGACTTCATCCAGTTTGGTATCGCCATGGCCGGCTCCTTTGCCGCCGCATGGTTCGCGCTCGACCATCCCGCGGTGGGCGGCATGGCCGGCCTGGTTTCGAAGATCGACGTCCGCACGCTCAATCTCCTGCCTGACTTCAGCGATTGGACGCTGACGCTGGCGGTGCTGATCATCCCGGTCACCGTGCAATGGTGGTCCGTGTGGTATCCGGGCGCGGAGCCCGGCGGCGGCAGCTACATCGCGCAGCGCGTGCTGGCGTCGAAGTCGGAGGCGGACGCGCTCAAGGGAACGCTTTTTTTCAACTTTGCGCACTACGCGCTGCGCCCCTGGCCGTGGATCATCGTCGCGCTCGCGTCGATCATCGTCTATCCGCGGCTCTCCGACATCGCGGTCGCGTTTCCGCACGTGGACCGCGCGCTCATCGGTCACGACATTGCGTACCCGGCGATGCTCAAGTTTCTGCCGGCGGGATTCCTCGGACTCATGGTGGCCGGCCTGCTGGCCGCCTACGTGTCGACCTTGTCGACGCACCTCAATTGGGGCACGTCGTACCTGGTGCACGACTTCTACCGCCGCTTCATGAATCCGGACGCAAGCGAGAAACACTACGTCGCAGTGGGACGCATCGTCACGGCGCTGCTCATGGTGCTGGCCGCGCTGTTGACGTTCGTGCTCGATACCGCGCGGGCGAGCTTCGAGTTGCTGATGTCGGTGGGCGCGGGAACGGGACTGTTGTATCTGCTGCGCTGGTTCTGGTGGCGCGTCAACGCGTGGAGCGAGATCGCGGCCATGGCCAGCTCGTTCGTCGTCGCGCTCGGATTCTTCGTCGCCCAGAAGAACGGCGCCACGATCCCCGGGCACGTGTCGCTGTTGCTGACCGTCGCGGCAACGACGGTCGTGTGGGTCACCGTCACGCTCAGCACTTCACCAACCGATCGCACGACGCTGGTCTCCTTCTACACGCTCGTGCGTCCGGCGGGCCCGGGCTGGAGCGCGGTGCGCGCTGAAGCCGGCGTCGGGGCGTCGCCTGACTCGCTGCCACATTCGCTGCTGGGTTGGGTGCTTGGCTGCACGTTCGTCTATGCAGCGCTCTTCGGGACGGGGAGCTTCCTGTATGGTCGCATGACTCAGGCGGTCGTGTGGCTCGCCATTCTCCTGTTGAGCGGCGCGGCGCTGTGGCGGCTCCTGCCGCGGCTCTGGCAAGGAGCGGGGCAACGCTGACCGCGACGACGAAGGCCGTCGTACTGGCCCGCGGACTCGGTACGCGCATGCGTCGCGCCGATCCTGCCGCGGACTTGGATGCCGCGCAGCAAGGCGTCGTCGACGCCGGCCTCAAGGGCATGATCAGCATCGGCCGCCCGTTCCTCGACTACATCATCAGCGCGCTGGCTGACGCCGGCATCACCGATGTGTGCCTCGTCATCGGTCCCGAACATCAGCTCGTGCGTGATTACTACACACGCGAGGTCGACCTCAAGCGCGTGCGCGTGCACTTCGCGGCTCAGGAGCGACCGCTGGGAACCGCTGACGCGGTGCTCGCGGCGGAATCATTTGCCGCTGGCGAGCACGTCCTCGTGTTGAATTCGGACAACTACTATCCCGTTCATACACTGTGGGCGCTGCGTGAACTCGGCGGCGCCGGCCTCGCCGTCTTCGAGCGCAGCGCGCTCGTGCAGCGCGGAAACATCGATCACGATCGTGTGGCGTTGTTCTCCGTAGTCCAGACCGACGCCGCCGGCAACCTCGCGCGTATCGTCGAGAAACCCGACGCCGCCACGATCGCATCGCTGGGGCCGGAGGTGTTTGTCGGCATGAACAGCTGGTCACTGCCCCCGGCCATCTACCAGGCATGCCGCCGTGTCAAACCTTCGGCGCGCGGCGAGCTGGAGCTTCCGAGCGCGGTACAGCTCGCGTGCGACGAGCTTGGAGTGTCGTTCAAGGTCTTGCGCTTTCACGACGGCGTGCTCGACTTGTCGAACCAACGGGACATCGCCGCGGTGACGCAACGCCTGAAAGACGTGGAGCCACGACTGTGACCACGCCCGCTGCGCGGTTGCGCTCGGCGGGCATGTCGGAGCGCGAATCGCTCGCCAAGGCACGCCTGCTGGAACGATGCGTTGCGGCACTCGGAGGTTCTGGCAGCGTTGCGTTCTTCGTGCCGGGTCGCATCGAAGTCCTTGGCAAGCATACGGACTACGCCGGGGGGCGAAGCCTGCTGTGTGCCGTCGAGCGCGGGTTCGTTGCAGTCGCCCGACCGCGAGCCGACTCCACCGTCCGGGTAATCGACGCGGTGCGTGGCGAAACACGGGAAGCGGCACTCGACCCTGAGCTGGCAGTCCCTCACGCGGATTGGGCGTCGTATGTCGCGGCATCGGTGCGGCGCGTCGCGCGCAACTTCCGGCGCGCGCGCCGCGGCGCGGACATCGCCATCGCCAGCGACTTGCCCCCAGCGTCTGGGATGAGCAGCTCCAGTGCACTCAGCACCGCGGTGTTCCTCGTGCTCGACGCGGTGAATGGCTTGTCGAGCGATCCCCTGTACCGCGAGGCGATCACTTCGCGCGAGGCACTGGCCGGGTACCTCGGCACCATCGAGAATGGCCGGAGCTTTGGGGCGCTGGCCGGGGACCTCGGTGTCGGCACGTTCGGCGGAAGCGAGGACCATACCGCCATTCTCTGTTGCGCAAGCGGGAAGGTGAGTCGCTACTCGTTTGACCCAGTGCGCGCCGAAGGAGAGATCCCGGTGCCGCCGACTCACACGTTCGTGATCGCATACAGCGGCATCGCCTCAGAGAAGGGTTCCCGCGCGCAGGCGTTGTACAACGAGCTGTCATTGGCGGTGCAGCGTATCGTCGCGATCTGGAACGCCGCGACGCGTCGGGCCGATCATTCACTCGCCGTGGCGATCGAGAGCGCGCCCGACGCTCCGGCTCGACTGCGGAAAATGATCCGTGAGTCGACGCCAGGAGATTTTTCGCCGCGGCGCCTCGTGGAGCGCCTGGATCATTTCGTGACGGAGTCGTGCGAGATCATTCCGCGGGCCGCCGACGCATTGGCCCGTGGCGACATGGCCGGCTTCGGCGCGCTCGCGGAGAAGTCTCAGCGCGGCGCCGAGCTTCAGTTGCGAAACCAGGTGCCTGAGACGATTGCGTTGGTGCAAATGGCCCGGCGCGAAGGCGCGGACGCGGCTTCGGCGTTCGGCGCGGGGTTTGGCGGCAGCGTGTGGGCCCTGGTCGCTGCCGCGGACGCCGGCACATTCGTGAAGCGGTGGCAGGCGGCGTACCGGGCCGACTTCGCGGCGGCGGCCGAACATGTCGAGATTATTGTCACGCGCGCGGGACCAGCAGCGATGGCGCTGTGGTCAACGTCCAAAGACGAGGAGTCTGCAAATGTCCGTTGATGCTGATCGGCGGGAGTTCCTGAAGGCCGCGGCACTCGCTGGCGTAGGTTTGGGTCTCGCCGGATGCCAGACAAGCGGCATCGGCGCCGGCTCGGGCGTGTCAGGCGGCGCGATACGATCTCCGTATCCCGGCACCGGCCTGTTCGTGGCGCCGCCGCTGGAGCGCGTTCGCATCGGGTTCGTCGGGGTCGGGAATCAGGGGTCCAGCCACGTGCGCAACTTTCTCGGCATCGACGGCGTTGACGTCGTCGCGATCTGCGACGTGACGCCCGCCAACCTGACGCGATCGCAGAAGGCAGTCGTCGATGCGGGTCTTCCGCGGCCCACGGGGTACGGCGACCGTGGCGCACGCGATTTCGAACGCATGATCGGCGAAGAGAGACTGGACCTTGTGTTCACCGCCACGCCGTGGGAGTGGCATGCGCCGGTGATGCTCGCCGCCCTGCGTGCTGGCGTTCACGCCGCCACCGAGGTCCCGATGGCGGTGAATCTCGAGCAGTGTTGGGAACTCGTGGAGACGGCGGAGCAAGCAAAGCGGCACTGCCTCATGATGGAGAACTGCTGCTACGACCGACCCGAGATGATGATCTTCAACATGATGCGGCAGGGGCTGTTCGGAGAACTGCTGCACGCGGAGTGCGGCTATCTCCACGACCTGCGACGGCTCAAGCTCACCGACTTCTACTACGACCGCTGGCGCGTAAAGCACTCGATCGTCCGCAACGGCGACCTGTATCCGACGCACGGCATCGGCCCCGTGGCGCAGTGGCTCGACATCAACCGCGGCAACCAGTTCGACCATCTCGTGTCGATGGCCACCAAGTCGCGCGGGCTCAACCTTTGGGCGGAGCGGGAAATCGGACGCGACAGTCCGGAGGCGAGGCAAGCGTACGCGCTCGGCGACGTGGTCACGACGCTGATTCGCACCAAGGCCGGCCAGACCATCGTCATCACGCACGACACCGATTCACCGCGGCCGTACAGCCGCAACACCCTGCTTCAGGGGACGAAGGGGCTGGCGCAGAAGTACCCCGTACAGCGCGTCTACATCGAGGGCACCAGTCCCAACGATCGGTGGGAAGATCTCGCGACCTACCGAGAGCGCTACGACCACCCGCTGTGGAAGGGGCTCGATGAGCGCGCGGCCGGGGCTGGACACGGCGGCATGGACTACATCGAGGACTACCGACTCATCCAGTGCCTGCGGCAGGGCGCGCCGATGGACTTCGACGTCTACGACGGCGCTGCGTGGACGGCCGTCATCATGATGAGCGAGGCGTCGATCGCCCAGCGCAGCCGGTCCGTGGATTTTCCTGACTTCACGCGCGGAGCGTGGAAGACGCGGCCGCCCCTCGGAATCATCAACGTCGAGGGCGCACGCGTGGGGTGACCGCCGTGCGGCCGGAGAGGTGAGCGCTCAGCCTCTCGGGCCAGCCGACTCGCGGACCCTCTGCCGGAACTCGGTCACGGCGGTCGTGTCCCTGAAGCCGTTGGTGCGAAGCAGCGTGAGATAGTCGCGAACCGTTCTTCCAGAGATTGCCACGTCGTGCCGTGTGGTGAACCGTTCGAGCGCCGCCCGGAACTCGGCCCGCAGTTCCTGGCTGGCCGAGAACGCCGGTGTATTGTCCGTGCCGTTGATCATCAGCGAGAGATATGCGGCGCGGCGCCAGTCGATCTGCTGCCACGCGATCGTCCCGCGAAAGCGGTCGGCCACGCTGTCCGCGGCTGCCAGCCGCTCGGCCACCAGGTCCAGGGAGATGCGAAGCGTGGCGTCTTCCACGGCCGGGCGTGCCTGCTCCAGCGCTTCCAACCGCATGTACGAGCGCAGCCCTTCGCGCACGTACGGGCCAAGCAGCCGCAGCATCGTCGCTTCGCTCAACGTGTAGTACGTCGCGCCTTCATCGCGGAATGGCCACACGCCGCGTGCGTCCAGGAAACGCGTCAGCGAGTCCGACACGGAGAGATCGGGCGGCACGAACTTCACCGGCTCCTTGAGGCGCGCCCGCGCGGCTGAGTCTGCTGGGTAGATGAGATGCTGCACGAGCGAGTCGTCGAACGCAGCCGTGACTGTCTTGAGCAGTTCCGTGCCCGATTCGCGGAAACGCCACACGGCCGAGTCCGCGCGCGAGGTCGCCGAGTCACGCGCGAGGATCATCGCCAGCGAGTCGCGGCTCGCCACCAGGGGCGCGAGCTTGGGCACCATCGTCGCCAGCAGGCTGTCGAGCAGGTCATTGCGCGGCGAGCGCAAGCGCCGAGGATCGAGCACGACGTGCTTGATACGCGTGCGTTTCCATGTGTACGTGATGTGCACCAGGCTGTCCGCGGTCTGGATGACGGCCGGGTACGAGTATTCGCCGCCGGCCGTCTCGAGCGCTACACTCGGTCCCCAAGTGATTCCGTTATTGGAGAGCGAAACGTTCAGTGGCGTGCGGCCGGTGGTCGTGTGGTTGTAGACCACGAGCTGGCGCCGGTCCGTCAGTGTGAGCGCGTCGATGCCCGCGTTCGGGTTGGGCAGCGATGTGGGCGACAGCACGCTCCAATCCAGCCCGCGATTGGCGGACCATGTCTCGTAGATCCTGCCGTGCTGAGTGCGGGCGAGCGCCTGCAGCCAGCCGTTCTTGTACGAGAGGATCGCCGGTTGGATGGCCTCGATCGTGGAATCCGCCGGCGGCGTGATCACGGTCCACGTTCGTCCCTGGTCCGTGCTGCGCTCGAAGTGCACGCGCCAGCGCGGCGGGTTGTCGGTGGACTCGGTGCTGCTGGGTGAGAGAATCGGGCCGTCGCCGACTCGCACTGGCTTGTTCTTGATCGGGCCCAACACGCCCTTGGGAAGCCGAATCGCCGCGCCCCAGCTGACGCCGCCGTCCTTTGACGTGCGCTTCATGCCCCACCACTCGCGCGGGCTGGGTCCGACTTTATAGAAGAGCGTCAGCTCACGGGGTGCCGTCTCGAACAGCACCGGATTCCAGGTGGCGTAGCGCCTGCCGCCCGGCATCACGCCCGTGGCGACGCGCACGGGCCGGCTCCACGTGCGTCGTTTGCGCGACACCCAGATGCCAACGTCGCGGGCGCTCTCGCGTGTTCCGCCGAACCACGCGGCCACGAGTCCTTGCGGCGTCTCGATGATTGTCGAGGCGTGGACGCTCGGACTTTCCCTGGGCGCCACCGTGTAGATCCACTCGCTGAGGACGATCGCGGGATGCGTTGCCGTCGGCGCCTGTGCCGACGACGCACCGATGCCCAACAGGGACAACGCGACAACGAGTCTCACTTGGCGTCCGCCTTGCCGGCGGCAGCGGCCGCTTCAGCGGCTGCGCGTTCGCGACGCACCTCTGCGATGCTCCTGGCGCGACGGGGCAGGGACACGCCCGTCCAGTCCTTTTCCGCTCGCGCCGCGTCGCGAGGGTGCGAGTGCCACACACGTGCCCTGGTCGCGCCGCCAATCTGTTCCATGGTTCGCTTCGTGGCTACCGACGTGAGGTGCGTTTCCACGAGATCGCCGCCCGACTCCGCGAACTGGTCGCGGTGTTTGATCAGCAGCCACGACGGCTTGCCGTCGTCGCCATAGCCGCGCGTCCGCACCAGCACCCAGCTGCCCTTCATTCGCTTGCCATGGAACACGACCTTGAGGTCGCCCTTGTGATAGCCCGCGCGGATAGCCTGGGCGCCGCCGCCCTTCACTTCGTGTTCGTACCAGCCGTGATCCCAGATCATCACCGTGCCGCCGCCGTATTCACCCTTGGGGATCGTTCCCTCGAAGTTGTTGTACTCCATCGGGTGATCTTCCACCTGCACCGCGAGTCGCTTGTCCATCGGGTCCGGGCTCGGCCCGCGCGGCACCGCCCAGCTCTTCATCACGCCGTCGAGTTCCAGGCGTAGGTCAAAATGCAGCCGCGTTGCCGCGTGTTTCTGTATGACAAACTCGAGGCGGACTGTTTTGGACTTTCGCGTGCCGCCGCCCGCGGGCTCGGCCGTGCGCGAAAAATCCCGCTTCCGCTGGTACTCACTGAGCTGCTCGCGCGCGCTCACCGCTTTCGATGCCTTCTTACCCGCCATGCGACAAACTTACGGTGTCTACGTTTATGCGCATGCCATTGAGCGCCCACGTTCTCGGTCGCAACCTCGCCGCCGCCGTGCTTGCCGTGACGCTGGGTGGGTCGCAGCCCGCGGCGGCCCAGCGCTACCGCATCGAGTACACCATCACCATGCCGGACCCGGCATCGCATCTGTATTCCGTGCAGATCTTCGTCGGCGGACTGGTCGGTCGTCCGGTGGAACTGCAAATGCCGGTGTGGTCACCGGGTCGGTATGCCCGCATGGACTTCGCCCGCAACGTGCAGGAATACTCGGCGACGTCCTCTGACGGAAAGCCGCTGCGGTGGGAAAAGACCAACGGATCCCGCTGGATCGTGTACCCCGGTTCGGCCAGGAGCGCGCGGATCACGTACCGCGTCTTTGCCAACGCACAGATGTCGGGCACGTTCTCGGTGCTGGACACGCTGCACGCCAACTGGAACGGGCCGTCGATCTTCATGTACGTGGACGGCCAGAAGCAGAACCCGGTGACGTTGTCGGTGGTGCCGCCCGACGAGTGGACGGTTATCAACGGCGAGGTCAACAAGCCGGGCCAGCGGTTCTTCCATTTCGCGACGTACGACCAGATGGTGGACACGCCCACCGAAGTGGCGCCCCCGGGCACGCTGCTGCTCGAGTCGTTCGTTGCGGACGGGCGGCAGTACCGCGTCATGGTGCACTATGCGGGCAGTGTGAGCGACAGCGTGCGCCGGCGGTTCGTGCGCGACGTGGAGAGCATTGTTCGCTACCAGAACGCGGTCTTCGGCGCCCCTCCCACCGAGCAGTACACGTTCCTGTTCCACTTCGGATTCCAGGGCTGGGACGGGATGGAGCATCTCACGTCCACGCAGATCACAGTGCCGAATCCGTGGACGGATGCCGCCAAGCTGCTCCCCGGCCTCGAGGAAGCATCGCACGAATACTTCCATGTGTGGAACGTGAAGCGTGTGCGCCCAGCGGCGCTGGGACCGTTCGACTACACGCGCGAGGTGTATCAGCCGTCGCTGTGGGTCGCCGAGGGATGGACGCAGTACTTCGGGCTGGTGTCGTTGCGTCGCAGTGGCCTTGAGGACACCGATGCGTTCTTTGCGCGTATAGCCGCCCTCGTGCAGGAGAACCTCACGGCGCCGGGTCGCAAGGAAACGTCGGCGCGCATGTCGTCGTTCCATGCGCCGTTCTGGGATGGGGCGACGGAGCCGCAGCCCAGCAACCTCGGCGCCACTTACCTCGACTACTACACCAAGGGCGCAGGGATCGCGGCGTACCTGGATCTCATGATCCGCAACCGGACGAACAATGCCCGGTCGCTCAACGACGCCTTCAACAATCTCAAGAAGGCAACGTGGGACGCGCCCAAGGCGTCCTACTACCTGCAGGGACGCGGCTACACCGAACGTGATGTCGAGCGCGCAGTGGGCGCTGCCCTCGGCGACAACAACCTGGACGAGTGGTTCGATCGCTTTGTGGGTGGCACGGAAGCCCTGGACTTCGACGAAGCCCTGGACTGGGCCGGACTCCGGCTGGTGCGCGACGGTGAGCGGTGGCGTATCGAGGAGATGCAAGACGCAACTCCGGCGCAGGTGCGCGTCCGGATGGGTTGGGTCACCGGCCGTTCGGACAAACGGTGACCGCCGGCCGTCGCGCGGTTATCAGGTAAGGAGGGCCGCGTTAAAACAGATCAGGCGCGCGCGTACTTGGCGATGGATGCCTACGATCGTAGAAATCACTTCTTGGGCCAGAGCACGCCCTGGTTCATCGCCGTCACCGGAGCCAGACCTTTGTAGACGAACTTCTGCAGGCGCTTGCCCTCGTATGTCTCGGTTGTGAAGAGGTTGCCCCTGGAGTCCGTGGCGATGCTGTGCACCGCGAAGAACTGGCCCGGCTGACGCCCGCCGTCGCCGAACATCGTCAGGATCTCGAGCGACTTGCGCTCCATGATGTAGATGCGCGCGTTCTTGCCGTCGGCCAGATACAGGTACGTCTGCTGCGGGTCCTTCGAGAAGGCGATGTCCCACACGGAGCCGTCGCCGAGCGTCTTGGGGAAGACGCGCATTTCCTTCACGAACTTGCCGTCCTTCTGGAACACCTGGATGCGGTCGTTGGGGCGGTCGCACACATAGACCATGCCGTCGTTCGTCGGCTCGGCGCAGTGCACCGGCGTGCGGAACTGGGGAATGAGCGCGGAGTCGGGGCTGTAGCGGCCGTAGTTCGTGTCCTTCGGCGCGTTGCCATACGCGCCCCAGAAGCGCTTGATCCGCCCCGTCGCGATGTCCAGCACCGCCACGCGCTTGTTGGCGTACCCGTCGGCGGCGTACGCTTCCCTCGCTTTCGCGTCGAACGAGATCTTCGCCACGCGGCCGAAATGCGTCGTGTCGTTGCTGTTCGCCGCCATCTTCGGCGTGCCGTACTGGGCGATGAACTTGCCGTCGTGCGTGAACTTGAGGATATGAGAGTCGGTCGGGTTGGAGCCGTTGCCGCCGATCCAGATGTTGTCCTGATCGTCCACGCCGATGCCGTGGTTGGACGACGGCCATACGTAGCCTTCGCCCGGTCCGCCCCACGAATTCACGAGATTGCCTTCGGGGTCAAACTCGAGAACCGGTGGCGCGGAGCGGCAGCACTCGCCGATAGGTGGGTTCGCGTTGGCGCCGGCCTCGGTGCGCTGGTTCAGCGTTGAGTCGCCGCGATGGATGATGAAGATGTGATCGCGTGAATCGATGCCGATGCCGATCGTCATGCCCATCAGCCAGTGGTTCGGCAGCGGCTTGGGCCACATCGGATCCACCTCAAAGCGCGGCGCATCGGCCAAACGCGTGGTCATCGTGGCCTGCAGCCGATTCTGCCCGATGGCGAGAACGGCGATGAGGGCGGCAAACGTGCTGGCCATGACGACGGAACGACGCGGCATTCTTGTTCTCCGGTTCACGAGGCGTGTATACTCGACCGACGCATGATTCTACGACTCCACGCTATGCGCCGTCCAGCCGTCCTGCTTGCGGTCGCCCTGGGGGCGCTCCACTTCGGCGCCCGGCCGCTTGACGCCCACGACATCCCGGCCCGCGTGACCGTGATGGCGTTCGTGAAGCCGGAACCCGGCCGCTTGCGTATCGTGCTGCGCGCGCCGCTCGGCGCCATGCGCGACGTCACATGGCCGGAGAAGGGGCTGGGCTACCTGGACCTCGTCAAAGCCGCGCCGCTGGCGCGCGACGCCGCCCAGCTGTGGATCGCGGACTACATCCAGGTGTTCGAGAACGGCCAGCCGCTCGCCGTGGTTCGCATTGCCGCGACCCGCATTTCGCTGCCGTCAGAACGGACGTTCACCGCGTACGATGCGGCGCTGGCCGCCACCACCGGTGCGCCGCTCCCGGCTTCCGTGGAGATTCCGCACGCGCAGGCGCTCATCGACGTCGTCCTCGAGTATCCGATCACCTCCGAGAACTCGGCGTTCTCCATCAGGCCGCAGCTGGCCCGGCTCGGCGTCCAGACCACGACCGTTCTGCGCTACATCACGCCGTCGGGCGCCGAGCGCGCCTATCAGTACCGCGGCGATCCGGGGATCGTGCGACTCGACCCGCGCTGGTATCACGCCGGGTGGCAGTTCGTGAAGCTCGGCATCACGCACATCCTTGGCGGTATCGACCACCTGCTGTTCGTGCTGTGCCTCGTGATCCCGTTCCGGAAGCTCAAGCCGCTGGTGGTCATCGTGACGGCGTTCACGGTGGCCCACTCAATCACGTTGGTTTCGGCGGCCATGGGCGTCGTTCCGGATGCGTTGTGGTTCCCCCCGCTCATCGAGATGCTGATCGCGGCGTCCATCCTGTACATGGCGCTCGAGAACATCGTGGGCGCCAATCTGCACCGCCGCTGGCTCATCGCGTTCGGCTTTGGGCTGGTGCACGGATTCGGCTTTTCGTTCGCGTTGCGTGAGTCGCTCCAGTTTGCCGGACCACACCTGGCGGTGTCTCTGCTCACGTTCAACGTCGGCGTCGAGATTGGGCAAGTGCTGGTGCTGGCAGTGGCAATCCCGCTGTCGTCCTGGGCGTTCACGCGCGTCGTCGCCGAACGCATGGGCATCATCATCCTGTCCGCCTTCGTGGCCCACACGGCCTGGCATTGGATGATGGAACGCGGCAGGGGACTGTCCTGGTATGATTTCACCATGCCGACGATGGACATGGGATTTGCGGCGAGCGCCATGCGCGCCGCCATCGTGCTCCTGATCGCGGCCGCGGCCGCTTGGCTGATGAGCGAAGGGGTCAAGCGGTTTGCCGAGAGCCGAGAGCCGAAGGCCGAGAGGCGGTAAATGGTCCGTCACTGGCTAGGTGCCATTTCAGTCGCCATACTCTGCGCGGCCCCCCGAGAGGCTTCGGGTCAGGCCAAAGCACCGCCACCCCAGGCTCGACTCACCACCCGGAGCGGCGTCTACAGCCCGGTGCAAGCCGACCGCGGCAGTGACGTCTACGCCGGCTACTGCAAGAGTTGTCACAGCGCACGAACCCACACCGGTCCCACCTTTTGGGCCACCTGGGACGGCCGAGCGCTCTCCGATCTGTATTCCTATATGAAGGAGAAGATGCCCAAGAACGATCCGGGCAGTCTCTCCGAGCAGGAGTACGCCGATGTGCTTGCCTACGTGCTGAAGATGAACCGCCTGCTGGCTGGCAAGGCGGAGTTGCCCCCCGATTCAATGCAACTCAGCAAGATCCGCATCTCGATCCCGAAATCCCCATGAGGAAGCGCTCCATGAGAAACGTGTACGTCGCAGCACTGGCGTTGGCCGTTGTTTCCCCGGAACTCTCCGCGCAGATCGCGAAGCCCGACGCGCGCGGGAACGTGGCTGGTGAATGGCGCGTGTGGGGCGCGGACGCATGGAGTTCGCGCTACTCACCGCTCGACCAGATCAACGCGTCCAACTTCAATTCACTCCAGGTCGCTTGGCAGTGGAAGGCGGATGGCGTGGACGAGTACTACCGCACCACGCCGCTGTACGCGAACGGCAAGGTGTTCACGGTGGGCACCACACGCCGCAACGCCTACGCCATTGATCCGGCGACTGGCGCGCAGCTGTGGAAGTGGGGCATGGACGAGGGTATCCGCTGGCAGAAAGCGCCGCGTCAGTTTGCCGGCCGTGGGCTCACGTACTGGACCGATGGCACGATCGAGCGGGTCGTCGTGGTGACGCCGGGATATCACATGGTTTCGCTGGATGCCAAGACCGGCAAACCGGATCCCAGGTTCGGCAAGAACGGCATCGTGGACCTCATGGAAGGCCTCGGCATCCCGCTCGTTCCGCTCGCTGTTGACGATTCAGGTTCCCTCGAGTTCAGCGACGGCTTCCCGTATCGCCAGGCCAAGCCAGGCGAAAAATGGGATCCGGTCAAGAAGGTCGGCGCCGACGGCACCCTGGGCATCCTGGGCCAGATCGCGAACAGCTCACCGGCCATCATGGTCGGCGACATGATCGTTCACGGCAATTCGCACATTCACGGCTACTACCCGATCCGCCTTGCCAACAACCACAGCTGGATCCGCGGCTTTGACATCCGAACCGGCCGCCAAGTGTGGAAGTTCAACCTCATTCCGCAGGCCGGTGAATTCGGCGCTGACACCTGGGAGCGCGGCACCAAACCCGGCACGCCGGGCGTGGGCAAGGTGAACGCCTGGGCCACGTACTCCGCGGATCCTGAGCTCGGGCTCGTCTACATCCCGGTCGGCATGCCAATCATGGACGAATACGGCGGCCATCGTCCGGGCGCGAACCTCTACGGCAACAGCCTTGTGGCGCTCGACGCCAAGACGGGAACGCGCAAATGGCACTACCAGATGGTGCACCACGACATCTGGGACTACGACACGCCAATGTCGCCCAACCTGCTCGACATCAACGTCGGTGGTCGCGTGCGCAAGGCGGTGGCGCAGACCACCAAGCAGGGCTGGGTCTACACGTTCGATCGTGTGTCGGGCGAGCCCATCTGGCCCATTGTCGAGACGCCCGTTCAGCAAAGCAACGTGCCCGGCGAAAAGACGTGGCCCACGCAGCCGATCCCGACCAAGCCCGCGCCGTACTCACAGCAAGGGCTGCTCGAGACCGACGTGATTGATTACACGCCGGCCATCAGGGACTCGGCGCTCAAGATCGCCAAGCGCTGCCTCATGGGTCCGTACTATATCCCGCCCGTGCATGCCAAGGCGACGACCGGTTACACCTGCGCGTGGTACACGCCGGGCGCCAGCGGCGGCGTGAACATCGACGGCGGCGGGGCTGTGGATCTCGAAACCGGCATGTTGTACGTCGGCTCGCAGACCGGCCTCAGCACCATCGCCGTGCAGAAGGATCCGTGCTCCGAGTTCGACTTCAGCTCGCCGCACGACGCGTGCAACCAAGGCGGCGCGCTTCCCAAGCCACCGGGCTACGTGGAGCCGGCGGCGCGACAAGCGGATGGGTTCACGGGTCGTGCCGGATTCTCCGCGATCAACGGCGTGTCGATTCTCAAGATCAAGGAGTTCGGCGGCGTCACCGCGTACGACATGAACAGCGGCGACAAGAAGTGGTGGCAGGCCAATGGCGGGTACCTCAATCCTCAGCGCGTGGATACCGGTTTGTTCGCCGGCGTCACGCTGCCGCCGCGTCCGTCAGGCGGTCAGGCGCAGATCATCACGACGAAGACGCTGGTGATATACGGAACGGGCCGGAATGGCCGCGTCGGCGCCAATCAGCCGAACACCAACTTGTTCGCCGTGGACAAGGCGACGGGCATGGCGGTGGGCTCGGTGAAGATCCCGTCCGTCACGACCGCAGTGCCCATGACGTTCATGCATCAAGGCAAGCAGTACATCGTGTTCGCGACAGGGCAGGGGATGAACACATCGCTCGTGGCGCT
>JBBTFS010000017.1:5129-9080 GCA_038060705.1 Gemmatimonadota bacterium | reverse complement strand
ACCGCGCGACCGCATTGGGCACGCGGATATCTCCGGAGATGAGTTTTGGCAGGAGTGCGGCGCGCAACGCACCTAGCGATCGAGATTCCTCGACCATTTCCTCATTGCGGAGACGCATCGCTTGCGCGAGATGATTGAATGCCGCAGTGATAGCTGGCGGTGGCACGACGATTGCTGGCCGCTGGAGCGCGTCGATCGGCAACATGTTCACCGTGGTGCCGTTCGCGTAGCCGCTGACGATGTCGTGCATGACGTCACTGTTCAACAGGTGGCACAAGTAGTCGGGCGGCAGCGGCGCGCCGGGCTTGCGTCTGACTCGGTAGATGTGGTGGCTGAACAGGCTCTCTGGGCCGAACCGAGAAGGCACAACAGCAGCAAAGCCGATCAACAAGCGGTCGTGACCCTGCTCAGTGTTCGCGACAATCACATCCCCACCGCAGACAACGTGATGCGCCTCGAAGTCGCCTTGGTAGTGTTTGATGCCATCGTGTTTGTAGCCGCCGCCCTCGTAGATCGAATTGAGATTGTGCATGGGGATGCCATCCTCGGAACCCGATAGTCCTGATCCTTTGTAGGACAGCCCGCGCGCAACCTCGATGCAGTCTGACAGCGATGCGATCTGCCAGCCTTTAGGGATCTCGCCATGTTCTGAGTCAACTAGTTGGCTCGGGAAACCATTGGCGAGTGACTTCGGAAGGCCGATGCTGCGGCCCTCTGCCTTGGCGCGGACGGGGTCGAAGTCCACGAACCACGATTTGAAAAGCGCGCGCGCCATCGCTTCGACCGTCTCGCTCATGCGCAGGTTGAGCTCGATCTTGTCGTCCAGCGTTCCAAGGATGTGGGCGATGGCACGCTGCTCGGCCAGTGATGGAAACGGAAACAAGAGAGACTTGATCAGGGCGCCGCTGAGATTCTGCTGCGCGGCACCGGTCGCCAAGCTCCTGAGCTCCGCGCGGGCGTACAATAGTTGATAGTACAAGAAGCGGAAGTCCGCCTTTTCTGGATCAACGATCAGAGCACTGCACGCTTGGTTGCACGTCATGGGACGTCGCAAGATGCCCAATTGGCCCACGGTCGCACCGTACATTGCCAGCAAGATTGTGTGTTGGGGCAAGATCTTCGCCGATGATGAGTTGACTGCCTCATCCGTAATGTGTTCTTCGGCATCATCCATCCACCCGTCACGCAGCTCCTGTGTTTTTACCCAGGGCCATGTGCCCCCTGAGTAGTACGATGGGTCTGAGCGGCTCGGAGTTCCGCCGCTCGTTACGCGGATACAAACGTCTTCGATTGCGCTAACGCGCCAGTCAGATGGAGCGGCAGCGCTGAGTTTAGTCTCCATAGCCAAGGGAGGTCAGGCTCGCGGTGATGTCGGCATCAAGCTTCGCTGCCTCGGCTCGCTGGTCGCGCAGCATCGCAGCTAGGCGCTTCATCTTCTCGTCGAACGGCTCGTCGTCATCCTCAAGCGCCTCGGCGCCCACGTAGCGGCCGGGCGTGAGCACGTGGCCGTGCTTGCGGACTTCCTCAACCGTCGCGCTCTTGCAATACCCAGCGACGTCGGCATAGTTCCCTGCCCCTTTCTCTCCACGCCACGCGTGATACGTGGCGGCGACGCGGGTGACGTCTTCATCGGTGAGCTCGCGATGGGTGCGATCCACCATGCGGCCGAGTTTGCGGGCGTCGATGAAGAGCACTTGGCCGCGACGGTCGCGGAATGCGCCGTTCTTGCGGTCGCGCGCCAAGAACCAGAGGCACGCGGGAATCTGCGTGGAATAGAAAAGCTGGCCCGGCAGCGCCACCATGCAGTCCACAATGTCCGCCTCAACAAGCTTTTTGCGGATCTCGCCTTCGCCGGACTGGTTGGACGACATCGAGCCATTCGCCAACACGAAGCCGGCGACGCCGGCGGGCGCCAGGTGATGGACGATGTGCTGCACCCAGGCAAAGTTGGCGTTGCCCGTTGGCGGAACGCCGTACTGCCAGCGGCGGTCGTCCTTCAACTGATCGCCGCCCCAGTCGGACACATTGAAGGGCGGATTGGCGAGGATGAATTCGGCGCGCAGGTCGGGATGGCGATCGTTGCGGAAGGTGTCGCCGTGCTCGATGCGGCCGTCGATGCCGCGGATGGCGAGGTTCATCTTCGCCAGGCGCCACGTGGTGTAGTTGAACTCCTGGCCGTAGATGGAGATGTCGCCCTTGGCCTTGCCGCCATTGCCGTTGCCCTTGGCGTGCGCGCTGATGAACTCGATTGACTGTACGAACATGCCGGACGAGCCGCAGCACGGGTCGTAGACGCGGCCGCGGTACGGCTCGATCATCTCGACGAGGAGCTTGACGACGCAGCGCGGGGTGTAGAACTCCCCGCCCTTCTTGCCCTCGGCGCTGGCGAACTGCGAGAGAAAATATTCATAGACGCGGCCGAGTACGTCCTTGGCGCGGCTGGCTTGGTCGCCGACCTTGATGTTGCTGACGAGGTCGATGAGCTGGCCGAGCCGTTGCTTGTCGAGGCCTTCGCGGGCGTAGTCGCGCGGGAGGACGCCCTTGAGGGCAGTGTTGTCGCGCTCGATGCCGGCCATGGCGTCGTCCACGAGGCGGCCGACGGTGGGCTGGCGGGCCTGGGCTTTGAGGTGGGTCCAGCGGGCCTCGGGCGGGACCCAGAAGATGTTCTGGGCGCGGTACTCGTCGGGGTCTTCGGGGTCGGCGCCGGACTTCTTGTCCGCGAGGAGTTTGGCGTGGAGCTCCTCGAAGGCGTCGGAGATGTATTTGAGGAAAATGAGGCCGAGGACGACGTGCTTGTACTCGGCGGCGTCCATGGAGCCGCGGAGCGCGTCTGCCATTTGCCACAGTTGGGCTTCGTAGCCGACTGTGGCGCTGGAGGAGGGCTTGGGGGTGCGGGCTTTCTTGGGCAAGGCAGGGCCGTATGAGGAACTCTCGGATTGTGAATCTGCAGTGCAGTCTATCGATGCGGTACGGTGGGGGCGATCGCTTCCGCTGGGCACCTGGTCCTGCGCGACTACCCGTGGATCCGCTCGACGATTGGAGCCGAGACTTCAAACAGTTTTTCCGTGAGGAGGGCGTGCTTGACGCGGCGGCCGGTTCCAGGCTTCCCCCTCCTGAGCGACCGAATGGCATCGAAAGCCGCCGTGGGCGCGATCTTCACCGCCACTTGGTAGAACGCGAGACCTGTGGGCCGCCCGAGAAGTTCATGGAGTAGCGCAAGATCCTCGCGATAGAAGCCCTTCGCGATGGAGTCTGGCGTGTGAAACAGGAGGTAGACCAAGGCTGGTCGCACTCCAATCGCGCACGCTGACGCCGTGCGGTGGATCATCTGGTAGACCGCCGGCCGCACCCGTGAGATGTGGAGGGGTATCGAGGCAAATGGCTGGATCATCTCCAGCCATCCTCGCAACACTTCCGTACGGTTCGACTCGTCGGCGTCGCCCACCAAGCGGTCAGCAACGGTTTCGTAGCGCGGCTCCGTCCACTTGGCCTCGATGGCCCACGACGAATCGCCCGCAAGCACCATCAAGTCTGTTTGCGACGGCAGGCCCCGGCCGCGTCGAGCAGGCACACGGTATTCGCAATGCAGGTCCGTCGTGGGTGGGACGCCCAAGTCTTGGAACAGGTGGGACAGTTGCTCCCTGCCGTCCTTGAGCATCGAGAGCAAGGGTACCGTGGATCGGGTGGGCGACGCGAGATCATCGTCGCTGAACGCGCCGATCAAGCCGCCAGCGTTTGGAACAGGCTGGCGATCGAAATGGAGTTTCAGGCGAAGCGGTCGCTGATGTAGTGCTGCATGTGCGACCCTTGCAGCTCCTGTGTCGCTGCCAAAGTGCGGATGTAGAAGCGGTCCGCCTGACCGTCGGAGACGGTCGAGAACGCACCAGGGGACATAATCACTGACCTACCACAGGCGGAACGTCAGCGGGTCCGCCTACCCAGCCGTACATT
>JBBTFS010000017.1:0-5029 GCA_038060705.1 Gemmatimonadota bacterium | reverse complement strand
GCACTGGCCCAAAAGAAGGCGCTCACGCAGGCGGACTGGGACAAATGGAAGTCGATCTCCGGCTCCATGATCACCAGCGATGGCAAGTGGGCCGGCTTCACCGTCGCGCCGCTGGTCGGTGACGGCGAGTTCGTTCTTCATTCCACCAGCGGAAGCACGGAGTACAGGGTCGCGCGCGGCTACCTGGGCCGGCCCAACAACGTCCCCGGCGGGCTGCGACCGCGCGGCGGCAACCCCGAGGATGAACCCGCCGGCCCGGCGATCGCGCCCGGGCAGTTCACGGCGGACGGCAAATTCGCGTTCGTGCTGAAGTACCCGACGCAGGCGGAGTTCGATGCCGTCGCGCGCGACCGACGCCGCGCGGCGGTGGTGCAGGGCCGTTCGGACCTCGCGATCGTGCGGCTCTCCGACGGAAACGTGACGACGGTGGCGCGCGTCCGCTCGTTCCGGCTGCCGCGCTCGAGCGGCTCGTGGGCCGCATACATCGTGGCCGATTCGGCCGCGGCAGACTCGGCGGCCCGTCCAGCCGGTGCAGCGCCGGGCAGCCAGAACGCTACGCGACAGACGGGTCCGCGTCGCCGGTTCGGTACGGCCGTGACACTGCGCAACATGGCGAGTGGCGCCGAGGAGCAGTTGCCGGATGTGTTGGAGTACGCGTTCGACGACAGCGCCAAGGTGTTCGTCTACTCCGTGGTCTCGCGCACCGGTGACAAGGACGGCGTGTATTCGCGGCATCTGGCAAGCGGCGCCGTCGCGACACTGCTGACCGGCAAGGGCGACTACGACCAGATGGTGCTGGATCGCACGGGCGGCCAGGTGGCGTTCGTGTCCAACAAGGACGAGTTCGGCAAGGACACCGCGACGTTCACGCTGTACCACGGCACGGTGAAGGACGGCGCCCGCGCGGCGGTAGTGTCGAGTGCCGTTGGCGCCGGCATGCGCGTGCGTGAGTCGGCCAACGTCGCGTTCACGCGCAACGGCAATGCGATTCTCTTTGGCATCGCGCCGCCGCCGGTCGACACCGTGCCGGCCGACTCGTTGGTCGGCAAGGCGGTGTTTGATCTTTGGAACTTCAAAGACCCCACGCTACAGCCGGCACAGAAGCTCACGGCGGCGCGCGACCGCAGCGAGACGTTCCAGGCCATCTATCACGTCGCCAACAAGAAGTTCGTGCGCCTGACCAGCGACTCGATCCCGCAGGTGCAGGTGTCGGACGACGGACGCGTCGCGCTCGCAAACAGCCGCGAGAAGCACATGGTCGCGGCGATGTGGGGCGACGGACTGGCTGACATCTACCTCGTCGACGCCACCACCGGTGCGCCCAAGCTCATCCGCGCGGGCTTCGACGGCGCGGCGCAGCTGTCCACCAGCGCCAGGTACCTCGCGTACTTCGAAAAGGGCACGTGGTTCACGTACACCATTGCAACCGGCAAGACGACCGACGTCACCAGCGCCGCGAAGGGCGTGAGTTTCGCACGCGAGACGTATGACACCCCGGGCGACGCTATTCCGGCGTGGGGCATCGCGGGCTGGACTCGCGACGACCGTTCCATGCTCGTGTACGATCGCTGGGACATCTGGGAGATCGATCCCGCCGGCGCGCGCGCGCCGGTGAACGTCACCGACGGCTACGGCCGCAAGAACATGATTCCGCTGCGGCTCGTACAGGCCGGCGGGGGCGCGGGGGGCGGCGGCGGCTTTGGCGGCGGTGGGCTCGCAGGCGGTGGCGCGGGCGGCAACGACGAACGCGGTATCGACCCGACCAAACCGCTCATGCTGCGCGGCGTCAACGAAGACACCAAGGCGCAGACGTTCGCACGTGACATGCTCGGCACGACCAGGGAGCCCGAGATCATCCTGACGGCGAACGCGTCGTATGGCGCGCTGACGAAGGCGAACGACGCCGAGCAGGTCATCGTGACCAAGGGCACGTTCACCGAATTCCCGGACCTGTACACAGGCGCGTCGGTCACGTCGCTGCGGAAGATTTCGGATGCGAATCCGCAGCAGAGCGACTACCGCTGGGGTACCGTGGAGCTGGTGCGCTGGCACAGTGCGGACGGCGTGCCGCTCAAGGGCCTGCTCTTCAAGCCCGAGGGTTTCGATTCGACCCGCAAGTATCCGATGGTCGTGTACCACTACGAGCAGCTGACGCAGGGCCTGCACAGCTACGTGCCACCTAACGGACGCAACGTTATCAACCCGACGCACTACGTGTCCAACGGGTACCTCGTGTTCGAGCCGGACATCTACTACCAGGAAGGCTATCCCGGACCGAGCGCGCTCAAGTCCATCGTGCCCGGCGTGACGTCGTTGCTGGCACGAGGGTTTGTGGATCCGAAGAGTATCGGCATCCAGGGCCAGTCATGGGGCGGATACCAAGGCCTCTACATGATCACGCAGACCAACATCTTCAGGGCGGCAATGCTGGGGGCGCCGGTCGTGAACATGACCAGCGCGTACGGCGGGATTCGCTGGGGATCAGGCTTGGCGCGCGCGTTCCAATACGAGGAAGGCCAGAGCCGCATCGGCGGTTCGATCTGGGAGTATCCCACGCGCTACATGGAGAACTCCCCGCTCTTCTGGCTCGACAAGGTGAAGACGCCGGTGTTCTTCATGCACAACGACGCGGACGACGCGGTACCGTGGTACCAGGGCATCGAAGCCTTCGTGGGACTGCGGCGCCTTGGCAAAGAGGTGTACCTCATCAACTACAACAACGACGTACACAATCCGGCCAGCCGCGCGAACCAGAAAGACGTGGCCATGCGAATGGAGCAGTTCTTCAATCACCACTTGCGCGGCATGCCGGCGCCGGAATGGATGACGAAGGGCATTCCATACCTGAGCAAGGGCAAGGATCAACTCGGCAGCCAGCCCGCCGCGGCTACAGCGCCGGCAATCCCCGAGCGCCAGTAGCATGGGACGTATCATCCTGAGCCGCGCAGCGGCGAAGGATCTGGTGTGCTTCGGCGTCGTCGCACTCGCGGCGGCGCCGTTGCGCGCGCAGGACACGCTGCCCCGGCGGTTGCCGCCGGTGGTGGTGACGCGTGACAAAGCGCGCTCGCCGCTGGATTTGCCGTACGCGATCTCGAGCGTGCGGCCGGACAGCGTTGCACCCGGCCAGCCGCACACGATGCCGGAGCAGACGCTGTTCCTGCTGCCGGGCCTCACCGTGTCCAACCGCAACAATCCGTCGCAGGACGCGCGCATTTCGATCCGCGGGTTCGGCGCGCGGTCGCAATTCGGCGTCCGCAGCCTGCGGGTGTTGCGCGACGGCATGCCGCTCACCATGCCGGACGGCCAGACGCCGATCGATTACCTCGACATCGAGTCAGTGGGCAGCGTGGAAACGATTCGCGGATCGGCGTCGTCGTTGTACGGCAATGCGTCGGGCGGCGTCATTGACCTGCGGTCGGCGCCGCCACCCACA
Organism: Gemmatimonadota bacterium; assembly: GCA_038060705.1. Lineage (GTDB taxonomy): Bacteria > Gemmatimonadota > Gemmatimonadetes > Gemmatimonadales > Gemmatimonadaceae > DASPMP01. The sequence goes on along the minus strand of JBBTFS010000017.1, from coordinate 1,596 downwards.
GCGCCGCTGGCGGCACAATTGCGCATGTGGGGCGGCAGCAATGCCGCGCGCCGCGACGCGCTGTTGCTGGGCGGCACCACGCGATTCGGCTGGTACCAAGGGAACGTTGGCGCCACCACGAGCGACGGCTCGCGCGACTATTCGCGCCAGGAATTGAACAACGCGTTCCTCCGCGCCGGCACCGAAGTGGCGGGCACGCAGATCACGCTCACGGGCATGGGCCTGGACATGCCGATGGCGCTGAACCCCGGCGCCCTCACGCGCGTGCAGTTCGACACCAACCCGACGATCGCCGACCCGCTGTCCATCAGCAAGCGCGCCCGCAAGGCGGCGCATCAAACCCAGATCGGCATGGCTGCACAGCGCGCCCTTGGCGCCGGCGAACTGCACGCGCAGGTGTACGGCGCGGGCCGCAGCCTGAACAACCCGCTGACGTTCGCCATCGTCGGCATCGATCGCCGCACCAGCGGCGGCTCCGCGCGCGCCACGCTGCCGTTGCAAGCCGTTGGCCTGCGGCATCGCGTGACCGCGGGGCTGGACGCGCAGCGCCTCAGCGACGCGCGGAAGAACTGGGCCAACTGCAACGCGGTGGCGACACCGACCGCCAGTTGTCCCACCCTGCCCGTCGAGCGCGGCAATCTCACGCTCGATCAGCGCGAGACCGTCGTGAGCTTCGGATCGTACGTGCGCGACGAGATCGAGCGCGGCCGCGTCCGGCTGACACTCGGCGTGCGCGGCGACAATACCACGTTCCGTGTGGCTGACCGTTTCACGAGCGACGGTCGCGACGATTCCGGCGAGCGGACGATGAAGGCGATCAGCCCGATGTCTGGCGTGAGCGTGAGCATCACGCCGGACCACTCGGTGTACGCGACGGCGTCCACCGCATTCGAAACTCCCACCACGACCGAGCTTGCCAACCAGCCGACGGGCATTGCCGGCATTAACCAGTCGCTGGATCCGCAGTACTCCACGACGTTCGAAGTCGGCACCAGGGGCCGCGTATTCGATCGCCTGGAGTTCGACTTCGCCATGTTCGCCACGGGCGTGCGCGACGAACTTATCCCGTTCGACATCGGCAGCGGACGTGTGGCGTACCAGAACGCCGGCCGCACGCGCCGGCGTGGCGCCGAGGGCGCGGTGTCGACCACGGCGGGTCCCGTGACGCTCAACGCGACGTATACATATTCAGACTTTGCGTTCACCAACTTCGTGAGCGGCACGACACAGCTCGCGGGCAAGACTATTCCGGGCATCCCGAAACATCAGGTCCAATTCAGCGCCGCCTGGCGCCATCGTCACGGCTTCGCGCTGGTGGAGTGGCTGGCGAAGGACAAGATCTGGGTGAACGACGCGAATCTCGCGGCCGCGCCCGGGTACGCCCTCGTGAACTGGCGCGCCGGTTCCAACGGATTCTTCGGATTGTCGTGGCTGTCACCGGTGGTCGCGGTGCAGAACGTGCTCGACCGGACCTACGTGGCATCTGTCGCCGTCAATGCAGCGGGCACGGTGACGAGCGGCAAGTTCTACGAGCCGGGTCCGGGACGGACGTGGTACGTGGGACTCACGGCGGCGACGGGCAACTGGTAGCTCGGC
>JBBTFS010000016.1:0-100073 GCA_038060705.1 Gemmatimonadota bacterium | reverse complement strand
AGCCGGTCCTCGACTATGTCGTGGTCAAGGTGCCGCGGTTCGCGTTCGAGAAATTCCCGAAAGCCAGTCCGCTGCTCACCACACAGATGAAGTCCGTGGGCGAATCAATGGCCATCGGGCGCACGTTCAAGGAAGCGTTTCAGAAGGGCATGCGAGCCTTGGAGATCGGACGGTCGGGTTGGACGACCGGCGTTCGCCCGCAGGACGACCGCCTGCCAGACGACACCGATGCGGCCCTGCGTGGCGCCCTGCGTCAGCCGACGCCGGAACGCGTCTTTCAGGTGCGTCGCGCGCTGGAGCGCGACATGTCTGTTGCCGAGGTGTATGAGCTCACCGCGATCGACCCGTGGTTTCTCGAGCAAATGCGGGAGCTCATCGAGTCGGAGCGCGTGTATGCGGCGCTCGAGAAGCCGTCGGCCGCCGATGTGCGCCGCATGAAGCGGATGGGGTTCTCTGACGCACAGCTCGGTGTCATCCGTGGGCAGTCGGAGAGCGACGTACGGGCCATGCGCTGGTCCATGGGCGTTCGACCGGCTTACAAGATGGTCGACACCTGTGCGGGCGAGTTTCCGTCGGAAACGCCGTACCTCTACAGCTCATACGACGAGGAAAACGAGTCGCCGCGTTCGGGCAGGAAGTCCGTGGTGATCCTCGGCAGCGGCCCCAATCGCATCGGGCAGGGCGTCGAGTTCGACTACTGCTGTGTGCGCGCCGTGATGGCGCTGCGTGAGGCCGGGTACGAAACGATCATGATCAACTCGAATCCGGAAACCGTCTCGACAGACTACGACACCTCGGACAAACTGTACTTCGAGCCGCTCACGCTCGAGGATGTGCTGGAGATTGTCGAGCGCGAGAAGCCGATCGGCGTGATCGTCCAGCTTGGCGGACAAACGCCGCTCAAGCTCACGCGCCCGCTCGAGGCGGCCGGTGTCAGGATCCTGGGTACGTCGCCGGATGCCATCGACATCGCGGAGGACCGGCGCCGCTTCGACAAGATCGTGCGCGAGCTGCACATCGAGCAGCCGCCGAACGGCACGGCGTCGAGTGTCGAGGAGGCCATTGAGGCAGCGGAGCGGATCGGCTATCCCGTGCTCGTCCGCCCGTCGTACGTGCTCGGAGGCCGCGCGATGATGATCGTCTACGACGCCGACTCACTGCGCGACTATTTCGCGACGGCGGCGCGCGTGTCGGAGCAACGCCCAGTCTTGATCGACCGGTTCCTCGAGGACGCGTTTGAGGCAGACGTCGACGCGATCAGCGACGGTAAGGACGTGGTGATCGGTGGCATCATGCAACACATCGAGGATGCCGGGATCCACTCCGGCGATTCCGCATGTGTATTGCCCCCGTATCTGATCGGCGAGGCGGCAATGCAGACCATGCGCGACCAGACGGTCGCGCTCGCGAAGGCGCTGGGCGTGATCGGTTTAATCAACGTGCAATACGCCATCAAGGACGGTGTCGTGTACGTGCTTGAGGTCAATCCAAGGGCGAGCCGGACGATTCCCTTCGTGTCGAAAGCGATCGGCGTGCCGCTGGCGTCGCTCGCGGCCCGGGTGATGCTCGGCGAGTCGCTCGCGGAGGTCGGGCTGACCGAGGAGATCATCCCCACGCACGTGTCGGTGAAGGAAGCGGTATTTCCGTTCAACAAGTTCCCCGGAACCGATCCTGTCCTTGGCCCCGAGATGCGGTCCACGGGTGAGGTCATGGGCATTTCCGAGTCGTTCGGCTGGAGCTTTGCGAAGGCCCAGTTGGCCGCCTCGAACGGTTTGCCGCTGCACGGCGGCATGCTGATTACGGTGAACGACCACGATAAGGCAAACGTGACGCCCATCGCCCGGCGCTTTCAGGAGATGGGCTTCCGATTGCTCGCCACCACGGGCACCGCGAAGTACCTGCGGGCTCGCGGCATTCCCGTGACGCCGGTGCTCAAGGTCTACGAAGGCCGGCCGAACTGTCTCGACGCGGTGCTGAACGGGGAAGTGCAACTGCTGATCAACACGCCACTGGGCAAGCACTCGCAGGTGGACGACTATGTCCTCCGCGAGGCGGCGCTACGGAACAAGGTCGCTTATACGACGACCTTGTCCGCGGCCAATGCCGCGTGCGACGCGATTCTCGCGCTCAAGTCCAGGAAACCGACCGTCAAGTCGCTGCAAGAATGGCAACGCGAACTCGAGGTACCGGCGTGAGCAACCCTTCAGTGTTTGTACACGAATCGAGCTACGTCGACGACGGCGCCATCGTGGGAGTCGGGACAAAGATTTGGCATTTCTGCCATGTCATGACGGGCGCCGTCATCGGCGAACGCTGCAACCTGGGCCAGAACGTTGTCGTGATGGGCGGCGTACGCATCGGCAACAACGTCAAGATTCAGAACAACGTGTCCGTGTACGAGGGTGTCGAACTGGAAGATGACGTGTTCTGCGGTCCGTCGATGGTGTTCACCAACGTCGTCAATCCGCGCAGCCATGTTTCGCGCAAGGACGAGTACAGGAAAACTCTGGTGCGGCGCGGCAGCTCCATCGGCGCCAATGCCACAATTGTCTGCGGGGTAACATTGGGAGAGTACTCTTTTGTCGGTGCAGGGGCGGTGGTGACGAAGGACGTGCTGCCCTATGCGTTGGTGGCCGGTGTGCCGGCGCGTCGCGTCGGATGGATGTGTCAGTGCGGAGTGCGTCTCGCCGATGGCGGCGTTGGCAGCTGCGCGGCGTGCGGCTCGACGTACGAGCGCCGCGGCGATGGGTTGCATCGCGCGTCGGGACCTCGCTAATGGCGACGCAACCCCTCAAGGCGCCGGTTCGGATCGCGCTGATCGGCTGCGGCCGGATCAGCCAGAGCCATTTCGACGCCATTCGCAAGGTGGACGGGCTTCAACTGGTTGCGGTCTGCGATGCAGTGAAGAGCCGCGCCGAAGAGGCCGGGAAGGCGCAGGCCGTGCCGTCGTTCTCAGATTATTCCGAGATGCTCCGGGCGACTGGCTGTGATGCGGTGACGATCTGCACGCCGTCCGGGCTCCATTCTGCGCAGGGCATCGAGGCGGCCAGGGCGGGAAAGCACGTCATTGCCGAGAAACCGATGGCCATCACGCTCGATCAGGCGGACGCCTTGGTGTCCGCGTGCGACGATGCGCGCGTGAATCTGTTCGTCGTGAAGCAGAATCGCCTGAACCCGCCAATTCAATTGCTGAAGCGCGCCATCGACAAGGGACGCTTCGGTCGCGTGTTCCTGGCGAACGCGACGGTACGGTGGCAGCGACCCCAGGAGTACTACGACGCCGCGCCGTGGCGCGGCACGTGGGAGTTCGACGGCGGGGCATTCATGAATCAGGCGTCCCACTACGTGGACCTGATTCAGTGGCTCCTGGGTCCGGTGGAGAGCGTCATTGCCAAGACCGCGACGCAGGCGCGCCGCATCGAGGCCGAGGACTCCGGCGCGGCCGTGGTTCGTTTTCGCAATGGCGCGCTCGGTGTGATCGAGGTCAATGTGCTGACGTTCCCGAAGAACCTCGAGGGTTCCATAACCGTCTTGGGGGAGCGCGGCACGGTGAAGGTCGGTGGCACGGCCGTCAACAAGGTGGAGCACTGGGAGTTCGCGGACGCCGACCCGGACGACGCCCAAGTGGCTTCCAGCGCCACCAGCCCGCCGAGCGTGTACGGATTCGGTCACGAGGGCTATTACCGCAATGTGTTGGCGGTGCTGTTGGGGACGGCCAAGCCGGAAACCGACGGGCGCGCCGGCCGAAAATCGCTCGAACTCATCCTCGGCATTTACGAATCGGCCAAGACTGGCCGGGAAATCCCGCTTCCTCTGCGCAGCGCGCTATAATTCAGTATGCCAGTGCCACTATTGGACTTGCGGGCTCAGCATGCCGCAATCCGCGGGGAAATGTTGGCTGCGCTCACGACCTTGGTCGATTCGCAGCTGTTCATTCTCGGGGAACCGGTCGCCAAGCTCGAAGCCGACGTGGCAGCCTTGTCGCGGGCAAAGCATGCCATCGGATGCGCCAGCGGCACTGACGCGCTCCTGTTGGCGCTTCGGGCGATGGACATTGGCCGCGGCGACGAAGTGATCACGACACCCTTCACGTTCTTCGCCACCGCCGGCACCATCCACAACGTCGGCGCCACGCCGGTGTTCGTCGACATTGAACCGAAGACGTTCAACATCGATCCGGCAGCGGCCAAGGCCGCCGTCACTCCGCGCACCAAGGCGGTCATGCCGGTGGACCTGTTCGGTCAGATGGCGCCCATTGAGTGTTTCCGGCAGATGATGCCGACGATCCCCTGCATCGAGGACGCCGCGCAGTCGATCGGCGCGCGGCGGACGATTGACGGCAAGGCGACGATGGCCGGTGAAGTCGCGACCATCGGCACGTTCAGCTTTTTCCCGTCGAAGAACCTCGGCGGCTACGGCGATGGCGGGATGATCGTGACGCAGGACGATCGCCTGGCCGAACGCCTGCGGCGGTTGCGTGTACACGGCGGACTCAAGACCTACTACCACGACGAGGTGGGGTACAACAGCCGCCTCGACGCCCTGCAGGCGGAGGTTCTTCGGATCAAGCTCCCCCACTTGGAAGGCTGGAGTGAAGCTCGGCGCAAGAACGCCGCGTACTACAACGAGGCGCTGAAGGACATCCCGGAAATCGTGACGCCGTTCGTGGATCCGAAGAACGTGACCATCGTGAACCAGTACACGATCCGCGCGCAGCGGCGGGATGAACTGCAGAAGCATCTGAACGCGAAGAAGGTCGGCAATTCGATCTACTATCCATTGCCGCTGCATCGCCAGCCGTGCTTCGAGTACCTCGGCTACAGGGAGGGCTCGATGCCGCAGGCCGAGTTGGCCGCTCGCGAGGTCATTTCGCTGCCGGTGTATCCCGAACTCGCGCGACCGCAGCTCGATGAGGTCATCGACGCCGTCCGCTCCTTTTATTCCCGCTGAATCCACAAATGACCGCCAAGAAGGCACTGCTCGAGAAGATTGAGAATCGCTCAGCCAAGGTCGGGGTCATCGGCCTCGGCTATGTGGGTCTGCCGCTCGCGGTGGAGTTTGCGCACGCCGGTTTCGAGGTGCTCGGCTACGACGTCAGTGAGCGCGTGGTCAAGCTGATCAATGGCGGCGGTTCCCATATCAAGGACGTTCCCGCGGGCACCGTCGCGGAATGCGTTCGCTCCGGCAAACTCAAGGCGACGACCGATGCCGCGCGGCTGGGTGATCTGGATGCCATTTCCATCGCCGTCCCGACACCGTTGGCCAAGACTCGCGATCCCGACATGTCGTTTGTGCTCGCGGCAACGGAGACGGTGGCTCGCAGCGCGCGAGCGGGACAGTTGATTGTACTCGAGAGCACGACATACCCGGGCACGACGCGCGAATTGTTGCAGCCCGCGCTGGAGTCCCGCGGGCTCGTCGTCGGGAACGATGTGTTCCTCGCGTTCAGCCCGGAGCGTGTGGATCCGGGCAACGAACGCTGGACGACGAAGAACACGCCCAAAGTCGTGGGTGGCGTCACGCGCAACTGCACGGACGTCGCGACTGCGTTGTACGAGGCCTGCATTGACCAAGTGGTCCCGGTGTCGTCGCCCGAGGCGGCCGAGCTGACCAAGCTGCTGGAGAACACGTTCCGATCCGTGAACATTGGATTGGTGAACGAGATGGCGATTGTGTGCGACAAGCTCGGAGTGAACGTCTGGGAAGTGATCGACGCGGCTGCCACCAAGCCTTTCGGCTTCATGCGGTTCACGCCCGGCCCCGGTATCGGCGGCCACTGCATCCCGTTGGATCCTCACTATTTGGCGTGGAAGATGCGCACGCTGAGCTACAAGACGCGCTTCATCGACCTGGCGAGCGAAATCAACAGCGAGATGCCCGACTATGTGGTCAAGAAGGTCGCGGCCGCGCTCAACGACGATCGCAAGTCCGTGCGAGGTAGCCGCGTCCTGGTCCTTGGCATCGCGTACAAGAAGGACATCGATGACATGCGCGAGAGCCCGGCGTTGGACGTCATCCGGTTGCTGGAGGAGCAGGGCGCCGAGGTCAGCTATCACGACCCGTTCGTGGCGAAGTTCGTGGAGGACGGACACAGCATGGAAAGTGTGCCGCTCACGGACGACGTTTTGACGAAGAGTGATGCGGTGGTGGTGGTGACGGACCACTCGAGCGTGGATTATCAGCGCGTGGTGGACCGCGCATCCGTGGTGGTCGACACGCGCAATGCGACATCGCGAACCAAGGGGAGTCGTGCGCGCGTCGTGCAGTTGAGCGACGCGGGTGCCACGCAGCCGGAGCCGGCGCATGCGGGGGCCGGACGGTGAACATTACGGTCGTCGGCACCGGCTATGTGGGACTCGTGGTCGGGGCGTGTTTGGCTGAGACCGGAAACGACGTCATTTGTGCCGATGTCGATGCCGGCAAGATCGATGGCCTGAAGAAGAACGCGCTCCCGATCTATGAGCCCGGGCTGGATTCGTACGTGGAGCGCAACCAGCGCGACGGACGACTGTCCTTCACCACCGACGTCGGTTGGGCCGTGGGCGAGGCGGATGTCGTGTTCATCGCGGTCGGCACGCCACCTGATGAGGACGGTTCGGCGGACCTGCGACACGTGCTCGATGTCGCCGACGTCATCGGCGCCAGCATTCGCCGCGAGACCGTGATTGTCACCAAGTCGACCGTGCCGGTGGGGACGGCTGCACGCGTGGCGGAGGTCGTGGCGCGGAAGGCCAAGCACTCGTTCCACATGGTGAGCAATCCGGAGTTCCTCAAGGAGGGCGCCGCGGTTGACGATTTCATGAAGCCCGACCGGGTGGTGTTGGGTGCCGAGTCGGACATGGCTCGCAGTGTGATGGCCGAGTTGTATGCGCCGTTCGTGCGCACCGGGCGGCCAATCATCTTCATGGACATTCCGTCTGCCGAACTGACGAAGTACGCTGCGAACGCGATGCTCGCGACGCGCATTTCGTTCATGAACGAGATCGCCAACCTGTGCGAGCGCGTCGGCGCCGACGTCGACCTGGTACGACGCGGCATCGGCAGCGACGAGCGCATCGGACCCTCCTTCCTGTTTCCGGGTCCGGGGTACGGCGGATCGTGTTTTCCGAAGGACGTGCAGGCGCTGTCTCGCACGGCGCGCGAGCGTGACGCCGAGTTGGCGATCCTCGAGGCGGTCGAGGCCGTCAATCAGCGTCAGAAGCACCGGGTGGCGGAGAAGCTCGAGACTGCCCTGGGAGCAGCCCTCCAGGGAGCGCGGGTCGCTGTCTGGGGCCTCGCGTTCAAGGCCAATACCGACGACATGCGCGAGTCGCCCTCATTGACGATCATCGCCGATCTCTTGGCGCGCGGTGCCCACGTCGTCGCGCACGATCCCGTGGCAATGCCGGAAGCGCGCAAGCGCCTGGACCCTCGCGTGCAGTTCGCCGACAGCAGCTATGACGCGCTGCGCGACGCGGACGCTTTGGCGATCATCACGGACTGGAACGAGTACCGTCATCCGGACTTCGAGCGCATGCGGTCGTTGTTGCGCCGGCCGGTGATCGTGGATGGGCGCAACTTGTATGCGGCCGATCGCATGCAGGAGTTGGGGTTCGAGTACTACTCGATCGGACGCCCGGATGCCCGCAAGTCCGCGGCGGCTGGAACGGTTGGAACCCGCTCCTGATCTCCTGACGGTCGCCCGCGAGCGGTTCGCGCCGCGCGACTACCGTGGCGCCGCGCTGCTGCTCGATTCCGCGATCCGGTCGGGGCAAGGCTACGCGGACGCGCATCACCTCCTGGGCATGTGTTACGCGCTCACGGAACAGCCCGAGCAGGCGCTCAGGTGCTTTGATGCCGCCGTCCGGCTCAACCCACGGTACGTCGAGGCGCATCTCAACCGCGCCATCGTGCTTGGCGATCTGGGCCGCGCCGCCGAGGCGGAACAGGGAATGGCGCAGGCGCTGGACCTTGGCGCCCCGGATGCAACCGGGTTTCCCACCATGGTGGCAGACCGACTCGCCAACATGCATGCGGAACTGGGCCGCGCCTACCGGGAGGCCGGTGCGTTCAGCAAGGCCACCGAGCATCTCGAGGCCGCGCTCAACCTGCGGCCGGCCTTCGCGGACCTGCGGCTGGAACTGGCGCGGACGCGTCTCGAAGCGGGGGATCCGTCCTCGGCGGGCGCAGAATTGGACGCGGTGCTCGAGAAGCACGCGGATTGGCTCGACGCCATGCTGCTCCGGGGACTCGCTGCTTATCTTTCGGGCGACTTGGAGCAGGCGAAGACTGTCTGGGACCGCGCGTCCGAACGAAATCCGGACGAACCGCGCCTGGAGTCCTATCGCTCCATGCTCGCGCGCCGGTTGCGCGAACAGAGCTGAACCCTGCCGCCAGTGTCGGGTACCTTGACCCCTATGCGAGCACGCACCTGGACTTTCGTCGCCCTTGCGGCGGCCGCCGCGCTGTCGGCGTGTCGCACGGGGTTTCGGCTGAGCCGGTACACCACGAGCCCGGCGCTCTACGAGGCATCCACACGCGAGTTCCAGAAGCGGCACTGGGCCAACGCGATTCTGGGTTTCGAGAAGCTCACGAATGACCTCCCCGCGCGCGATACGCTGCTGCCTCGCGCGTATTGGTATCTGGCCACCGCGCATGATCGCCAGAAGGAGCATCTGCTCGCGGCCCAGAGTTATACGCGCTTATACGAATCGTTCCCCGATGACACGAGCGCGGACGACGCCGCGCTCGAAGCGGCGCGCGCCTTTCGCCGGTTGTGGCGGAAGCCGGTGCTCGATGCAACCTACGGCGAGACATCTCTGGCGACCTACAGCACGCTCCTCGGACTCTTTCCGTCGAGTGAACACGCCGACGCGGCGCGCGCGGAAACCGTGGAGCTCGAGCAGGCCTTCGCGACGAAGAACTTCGAGACCGGCCGCTACTACTTCCGCCGCAAGGCGTACGACTCGGCGGTGATCTACCTCAAGACCGTGATCGAGCGCTGGCCGCACGTACCGCGCGCACGGGACGCGATGCTGCTGCTCGCGGAGACGTACCGCGTCATCAAGTACCGCGAAGACCTGAACGACATCTGTGCTGCCATTCGGAGTGCGTATCCCGATGATCCGGGCTCCAAAAAGGTCTGCGCCAGCGTTCGCGTGGCCGACACGACGACGGCCGCGCCGAAGCCGCCCGCGAGCAGGTGATTGGTGCGCCTGGGAATCCTGGGCGGCTCGTTCGATCCGCCCCACATCGGTCACTTGCTGGTTGCTGAAGACGCACTCGCCGCCCTGCATCTGGATCGCTTGATCTTCGTGCCGGCGTGCGCCCAACCTCTGAAAGCCGACCGTAATGCCGCTCCGGCGGAGCACCGCTTGGCGATGGTGCGCGCGATGGTGGGGGACGATTCGCGGTTCGACGTGTCCCCGGTGGAGGTCGAGCGCGGTGGACTATCTTTTACCGTGGACACGTTGCGCCACTTCTCATCCCATTATCCTTCGGCCGAGCGGTTCTTGTTGCTCGGCGCCGACGTGGTGACGACGTTCGCGCAGTGGCGCGAGCCGGAAGTTGTCGTGCGCTTGGCCCATCCGGTCATCCTGCAGCGGGCCGGGTCGCCGGCTTCGACGCAGGATGTCGCCGGGGTGCCGCTGATCCGGATTGAGACGCGCCGCGTGGACATTTCGTCGACGGAAGTGCGGGCTCGCGTTCGGCAGGGCTTGCCGATCCACGGCTTCGTGACCGACGCGGTGGCGGCGCTCATCGCGCGCCTCGGACTCTACCGCTAGCGCCCCTCCGGAATGCTCAAGCGCGTCATCACCGCGATCGTCGGATCTCGCCATGAGCGGGAACGCAAGCGTATTCAGCCCATCGTTGACGCGATCAACGAGTGGGACGTCAAGCTCCAGGGCGCATCCGAGAACGACGTGCGCGGCCAGACGACCAAGTTCCGCGGCCTGATCGCGGAGCGGACCAAGGAGCTCGAGCGGCGCGTTGCCGAGCTCAAGGAGCGGAAGCGACTGGCGTCGGAGGCCAACGAGCGCGAACGCATCGACCTGGAATTGGGTGGCGCGGACGGGCGTGGCGGCGTGGAGGGGAAGCTCAAGGAGACCATCGCCGAGACGCTGGACGAGATCCTGCCGGAGGCATTTGCCACGGTCCGCGCGGCCACCCGGCGTCTTATGGGCACCACGATTCACGTCACCGGGCACGATCAACCATGGGACATGATTCCGTACGATGTGCAGCTCATGGGTGGCATCGAGCTGCATTTCGGCCGCATCGCCGAGATGGCGACCGGTGAAGGCAAGACGCTCGTTGCGACGCTGCCGCTGTACCTCAACGCACTGGCGGGCCGCGGCGCCCACTTGGTCACGGTCAACTCATACCTGGCCCGCCGCGACTCGCAGTGGATGGGCCACATCTACCGGTACCTGGGCCTGACGGTCGGCTGCCTGGACGACACCGAGCCGGGGTCGCCCGATCGCCGTGCTGCCTATGCCTGCGACATCACGTATGGCACGAACAACGAGTTCGGCTTCGACTACCTGCGCGACAACATGGTGGTGTCCACGGAGCATCGCGTGCAGCGGAGCCATGTGTACGCGATTGTCGACGAAGTGGATTCGGTGCTGATCGACGAAGCGCGGACACCACTCATCATCTCCGGCCCGGTCGGCAACGAATCGGACGAGATGTACTTCGAGCACAACGCCTCGGTCAGTCGGCTGTTTCGGCGGCAAAGCGAAATCGTGAACGGGCTGGTGGCCGAGGCTGAACGCGCCGTGCAGAAGGGCGACGTCGCCGAAGCCAGCCTCAAGCTTTACAAGGCGCAACTCGGGCACCCCAAGAATCGGCGCCTGATGAAGGTCCTCCAGGAACAGGGCAACAAGGCGCTGGTCCAGAAGGTGGAGCTCGAGCACATCGCCGACCGCAAGCTGCCGGTGGGCAAGCAGCAATTCAGTGACCTCGAGCAGGAATTGTTGTACGTCCTGGATGAGAAGGGTCACTCCGTGCATCTCACGGACATGGGCGTCGACTATATGTCGCCCGATGACCGCAACGCATTCGTTCTGCCCGACATCTCCATCGAGATCCACCGGGCCGAGCACGACCCGAATGCCACGCCGGAACAGCGGCTGGCGAACAAGCGCACGATCGAGATCGAGTACGCGAGCAAGTCGGAGAAGCTCCACATCGTGCATCAGCTGCTGCGCGCGCACGCGTTGTACGAGCGTGACGTGAACTACGTCGTGCAGGATGGCGAAGTCCTGATCGTGGACGAGTTTACCGGGCGCACCATGCCCGGCCGGCGCTGGTCCGAGGGACTGCACCAAGCGGTGGAGGCCAAGGAAGGAGTTCGCGTCAAAGGCGAGACCCAGACGCTCGCGACGATCACGATCCAGAACTACTTCCGCATGTACGACAAGCTCGCCGGCATGACGGGGACGGCGGAAACGGAAGAGACCGAGTTCTTCCAGATCTACAAGCTTGAAGTGTCTGTCATCCAGACGAACAGGCCGATCATCCGCGATGACCGGCAGGATCTGGTCTACAAGACGCGCCGCGAGAAGTACAACGCGATCGTCGAGGAAACACGGCGGCTGCATCAGCTGGGCTACCCGGTGCTCGTCGGCACGGCGAGTGTCGATGCGTCCGAGACCCTGTCAAAGATGTTCCAGCGCGGCGGCCTGAAGCACAACGTGCTCAACGCCAAGTACCACGAACGCGAGGCCGAGATCGTCGCCGGGGCCGGCCAGTCCGGCGCCATCACGATCGCGACCAACATGGCCGGTCGCGGCACCGACATCAAACTCGGGCCCAACGTGCGCGACACGAAGGCGTCCGAGATCAAGGACATGGACGGCAACATCGTGCCCTTCGACGAGTGCGGCGGCCTGCATATAGTCGGCTCGGAGCGCCACGAAGCGCGCCGCATCGATCGCCAGCTGCGCGGCCGTGCCGGCCGCCAGGGCGACCCGGGAGCGTCGCAGTTCTTCCTGTCGCTGGAAGACGACTTGATGCGGCTCTTCGGGTCCGACCGGATCGCGCGGCTCATGGATCGGCTCGGCGCGCAGGAAGGCGAAGTCCTGACGCATACGCTCATTACGCGCTCCATCGAACAGGCCCAGAAGCGTGTCGAACTCCAGAATTTCCAGGCACGCAAGCGGTTGCTCGAATACGACGATGTGATGAACCAGCAGCGCGAGGTCATCTACTCGCTGCGCTTGTTCGCACTCGAGGGCGGGGAGGAGCTGAAGGGCGAGGCAATCCAGATGATCGAGAAGGCGGTGGGCGGCCGCGTCGAGACGGAGCTCGCCGACGTGGAAGCCGAGGCGGTCTGGGACTACGACTTGCTGCGTCAGGAACTCCTGATGCACTACTTGCTCATCGTGCCCGAACTGGAGAAGGTCGACCTCCGGCCCACCACGATCGAAAGTGCCAGGGCGGCTGCGGTTACGGCGGGCAAGGCGGCCTTCGCAGCCAAGATGAAGAGCCTGGACGAGATGAGGGACGACCAAGGGAACGGATACGCCGACCGCCTCCTGTCGCTCGTCATGCTCAACGTCCTCGACGAGAAGTGGAAGGACCACCTGTACGACCTGGATCAGCTGCGCAACGCGATCCACTATCGGTCATGGGGGCAGAAGGACCCGCTCGTGGAGTACAAGCAGGAGGCATACACGATGTTCGTGGACCTGATGAGCGACATCCACAACACGTTCGCGGATCGCTTCCTCAAGGTGCAGTTGCAGTTCGGACCGCCTGCGGCGCCGCCCCCGCCCGAAGTCGGCAACGGCCGCGGTCGCGGCCGCGTCGGCGGCAGGCGCTTCAACGCTCTGGGTGTCGTGGAAGACGGGGACGGCGAGGCCGTTCGGGCCGAGGAATCGGGCATGGACATCGGGCCGGATGAATCGCCCAAGCCCGGCGTGGTGGCGCGCAAGGATCCCCTCGTCGTCGGCGCTGGACGCCCACGCTCACTCGAGCCGAACAACGGCGCTGCGGATGTCGATTGGTCAGCCGTCGGCCGCAACGATCCGTGCCCGTGCGGGTCCGGCAAGAAGTTCAAGAAATGCCACGGCGCAACGCTTTGATCCGGACCGGATTGATTCTGTCATCCTGAGCGCAACGAAGGATCTAGCGTGGTCATGGCAGATCCTCCATCACGGCGTACCTCAGGATGACAACATGACTCTCGCTATTCGTGAACTTCCGCGCACCGATCGTCCGCGGGAGCGACTCATGGACCTCGGCGCTCACGCGCTTTCGACTGGCGAACTCCTTGCGATCCTCGTCGGCTCCGGCGGGCGCGGCCGATCGGCGCTCGCCGTCGGTCAGGATGTCCTCGGCTCGGCCCACGGATCCCTGCGCCGGCTGGCGAGCCGCCCGGTCGCGGAACTGACGTCCCACAATGGGGTGGGCCGCGCCCGCGCCGTGGTGATCCACGCGGCGCTTGAGCTCGGCAGGCGCATGGCCGCCGAGAACCGCGACGAGGCCTTGCCGATCCAGTCGCCGCGCGATGTCGTGGCGGTGTTCGCGCCGCGTCTTGAGGACCTGCCCGTGGAGGAGTTCCACGTGGCCGTGCTCGACGCGCAGCACCGCATGGAACGGGACATCACCATCACACGTGGTATCCTGAATTCCTCGTTGGTACACCCCCGCGAGGTGTTCCGTGAGGCCATTGCGGAGCACGCCGCGGCGATCATCCTCGTGCACAACCACCCCAGCGGCGACCCGGCGCCGTCCATGGATGACCGGAACATCACGCAACAACTGGTCGCGGCCGGCCGTCTGTTGGATATTCCGGTACACGACCACGTGATCATCGGACGGGGCCGGTACACGAGCTTCGCGGAGGCTGGACTGTTGTGACGGCAACGCTGTTGCGCGAGACCATTCCGGGCTGGCCGGAAGCGTTCGAGACGGATCGTCTCGACCGCGAGTTGCTCGCGCGCGCGTATCGCTTCAGCGAGGAAGCACACCGCGGACAGACGCGCTTGTCCGGTGAGCCGTTCGTGACGCATTGCGTCGAAGTCGCCAAGGTCCTCGCGGAACTCCAGCTCGACTCGGTGACCGTGGCGTGCGGGCTGATCCACGACGTCGTCGAAGACACCAAGGTCACCGTGCCCGACGTGGAGCAGGAGTTTGGCGCGGAGATCGCGGGCATCGTGGACGGCCTGACGAAGATCGCGAAGTTACCGACGGGCGGCACCAAGGAGGAGCGCCAGGTCGAGAGCTATCGCAAGCTGTTGCTCTCAGTCGCGAAGGATGCACGGGTCATCATAGTGAAGCTCGCCGACCGGCTTCACAACATGCGGACGCTGGATCCGCTGCCGGAGGAAAAGCGCCGACGCATCGCCGCCGAGACACGCGATCTGTACGCGCCTCTGGCGCACCGCTTCGGTATGGCGAAGATGCGGTGGGAGCTCGAAGATCTCGCGTTCAAGCACCTCGAGACCGAAGAGTACAAGGCGCTCGCGAAGAAGGTGGCCCAGAAGCGCACCGAGCGTGAGCAACTCATCGCGCAGTTCAGGGAACCCCTCGAGCGCGCCTTGCGCGACGCCGAGATCGCGGAGTTCGACGTCACCGGCCGGCCCAAGCACCTCTGGTCGATCTACAAGAAGATGCTCCAGCGGCAGAAACCGTACGAGGAGATATACGATCTTCTCGCGATCCGGGTGCTCGTGAATACGGTGCCGGACTGCTACCACGCCCTCGGCCTCGTGCATGATCGTTGGACGCCGGTGCAGGAGCGCATCAAGGACCACATCGCGCAGCCGAAGTCGAACGGGTATCAGTCGCTGCACACCACGGTGTTCGGGCCGGGTGGCCAGCTGTACGAAGTGCAGATCCGTACGCGAGGAATGCACCGAACCGCGGAGTTCGGTATCGCCGCCCATTGGCTCTACAAGGAAGACGCCAAGAGTGCGGACGAACTGGACCGCCACCTCACGTGGTTCCGGCAGATTCTCGAGCTCCAGCTCGACGCCAAGACGCCGGACGAGTTCCTCGAGTTCCTCAAGCTCGATCTGTATCAGGACGAGATTTTCGTTTTCACGCCGACGGGCGACGTGATCCAGCTGCCCAAGGGCGCCACGCCGATCGACTTCGCCTTTGCCGTCCACACCGAGATCGGGTTGCACACGGCCGGCGCCAAGATCAACAGCCGCATCGCTCCACTGTCGCGTCCGTTGCGGAATTCGGAGACCATCGAGATCATCACCTCGGCGACCGCAAAGCCGACGCGCGACTGGCTGGCGCACGTTCGCACCGGCCGGGCGCGCCACAAGATTCGCCAGGTCCTGAAGCGCGAGGAACACCAATCGGCGCAGAAGATCGGGCAGGAGATCTTCGAACGCGAACTGCGCCGGCGTCGCCTGAGCAAGCCGACCGACGCGAAGCTGGACGAAGCCGCCCAAGCCATGGGTCTCACCGATGCCACGCACCTGCTGGCCTCGATCGGACAGGGCGACGTTCAGGTCGTCACGGCCATCAAGCAGCTGCACCCCAATCTCGAGACGCCGGACGCGCCACCCAAGGCGCCCACGGTGCTCGAGCGCCTCGTCGATCGCGTTCGCCGCGGATCCAAGGGCGTACGCATCCAGGGCGTGGACGGACTCATGGTCCGCTACGCCCAGTGTTGCCAGCCGGTGCCCGGCGATCCGGTGTCCGGCTACGTGACGCGTGGACGCGGCGTCAGCATTCATCGCGCCGACTGCCCCAACCTGTTGCTGCTGGCGCATGAGCCCGAGCGGCGCCTTGAGATCGACTGGCAGGAAGCGGAGGGCGAGCGCTTCCTGGTGCGCCTGGCGCTGGAGGCGCTCGATCGTCGCGGCCTGTACGCCGATATCACCGCCGCCGTCACGGGCACGGGCACCGACATCCGCAGCATGGATCTTCGCGGCACTGACGGGAAAGTGAATGGGGCGATGGTGGTCGAGGTGGAGAACCTTGCCCACCTCGAGAAGATCATGAAGGCCACCCGTCGCGTGAAAGGCGTGAGCGAAGTGGCGCGGCGCGAGCGCATCACAACGGCCGAATAGCTGTACCGATAAAAGACCGAAAGGTCTATATTCCCCGGATGGGGAAAGCCCAGTTCGATCTCGAGGCGCCGTTCCAGCCGGCCGGAGATCAGCCTCGCGCTATCAAGGAACTCTCCGCGGGCCTCGCCCGCGGCGAGCGGTTCCAGACGCTGCTCGGGGTCACGGGCTCGGGCAAGACGATGACGGTCGCGAACGTCATCCAGGAGTTCGGTCGCCCGACGCTGGTGTTGTCGCACAACAAGACGCTGGCAGCTCAACTCTACGGCGAGCTCAAGAGCTTCTTCCCGCGTAATGCCGTCGAGTACTTCGTTTCGTACTACGACTACTACCAGCCGGAAGCGTACGTGCCCACCACCGACACGTACATCGAAAAAGACGCGTCGATCAATGAGGACATCGACCGCCTGCGGCTCCGCGCCACGTCATCGCTCATGGAGCGCGACGACGTCGTCATCGTGGCCACGGTCTCGGCGATCTACGGCTTGGGCGACCCGTCCGAGTACCGGGCGCAAATGGTCACCATCGACAAGGGTCAGCGTGTTCCACGGGACGAGATCCTGCACAAGCTGGTGAAGATCCAGTACAGCCGGAACGACGTGTCATTCGAACGAGGCACCTTTCGCGTGCGTGGCGACACGGTGGAAATCCTGCCGGCGTACGAAGAGCAGGGCGTTCGCGTCGAACTTTGGGGAGACGAAGTCGAGCGCATTTCCAAGATCAACGCACTCACCGGTGCGGTCATCGCACCACTGGAGCGCGCCGCCATTTATCCGGCCAAGCATTTCGTGACGCAGCGCAAGACACTGGAACGCGCCGTGGGGGTGATCCGCGCCGAGCTGGCGGAACGGCTCACGACCCTGCGGAATTCAGGCAAGCTCCTGGAAGCGCAGCGTCTCGAGAGCCGAACGAACTTCGACGTCGAGATGATGCTCGAGATCGGCACCTGCGCGGGCATCGAGAACTACTCGCGGCACCTGGCCGGTCGCGCCGAAGGCGAGCGGCCAGCGTGCCTGTTCGATTACTACCCGGAAGACTTCCTCGTGGTCATCGACGAGTCGCACGTTACGCTGCCGCAGATCGGCGGCATGTTCAATGGCGACCGCGCCCGGAAGCTGACGCTCGTGGACTACGGGTTCCGCTTGCCCAGCGCGCTCGACAACCGGCCGCTGATGTTCGACGAGTTTCTGGCGCTCACGCCCAAGGCCCTGTTCGTTTCGGCGACGCCCGCGGACATCGAGCTCGAACTCTCGGAGGGCGTCGTCGTCGAGCAGATCGTGCGGCCCACCGGCCTCGTGGATCCAGAGATCGAAGTGCGCCCCGTCCGCGGTCAGGTGGACGACCTGCTCGGCGAAATTCGCCTGCGCGAGAAGAAGGGTGAGCGCGTGCTGGTCACCACGCTCACCAAGCGCATGGCCGAGGACCTCACCGACTACCTCCAGCAGGTCGGCGTGCGAGTGCGCTACATGCATTCCGATATCGACGCCATCGAGCGCATGGAGATCGTCCGCGGTCTGCGGCTTGGTGAATTCGACGTGCTGGTCGGCATCAACCTGTTGCGGGAAGGGCTCGACCTTCCCGAAGTCTCACTGGTCGCGATTCTCGACGCGGATCAGGAGGGGTTCCTGCGCAGCGATCGCTCCCTGATCCAGACGGTGGGGCGCGCCGCGCGCCATGTGAACGGCCGGGCCATCTTCTATGCGGACAGAATCACCGGCAGCATGCAGCGCTGCATTGCCGAGACTGGCCGTCGGCGAGAGACCCAAGTCGCCTACAACAAGGAACACGGCATCACGCCGCGTTCGGTGCGCAAGAGCATCAGCGAGGTTCGTTTCAGCACGCGCGTGGCGGACGCGCGTGGCGCCGAGAAGCCGTCCAAAGTCGCGGAGCCGGCGAAGACCTATTCGGTCGTCGATCAGGACGCGATGCTCAGGATGATCGAGGAACAGATGAAGGAGGCCGCGGCGAACATGGACTTCGAGCTTGCGGCGCAACTTCGTGATCAGCTGTTCGAGCTCAAGGTCGCCGCCAAATGAGTCCAGCGGGGCGTCAACTGACGGAAGGCGAATTGATCGCGTGGGGCGAGGAGTTCGGCCGCGGACTTCGACCACCCGTGGTCGTCGCACTGTCTGGCGACCTTGGCGCCGGCAAGACGACGCTCACGCAGGCGATCTGCCGTGGCTACGGTGTTCGCGATGAAGTCACGAGCCCGACGTTCGCGATCGTGCACGTGTACGAGGCGCCGCGGTCATCGGTGCATCACGTGGACCTTTACCGTCTCGACGGGACGCGTGACCTGCAGAACATCGGGTGGGACGACCTTGTTCGGGGCGAATCGATTCTCATTGTCGAATGGCCGGAACGAGCCCAGGCCGCCCTGCCGGCCGACGCGGTGGCGCTGGAATTGCGTTTTGTCGATGGCGATCCAACCCGGCGCTTGCTCCTCGAACGAACCTCGGCCGGAGCAACGGCGTGATCACGCTCGCACTGGATGCGTCGACGTACGACGGTTCGGTTGCCGTGCTCGACGGGTCGCGCGTGGTGGCCGAGAGCCAGGCGGTGATGCGCGGGCGCGATGCCGAACGTCTGTTGCCCGCGGTCGAAGCCACGTTGAAGGCGAGTGGCATCCCATTGGCGAACGTGGACCGGGTCGTGTGCGGGTCCGGGCCCGGAAGCTTCACGAGCCTCCGCATTGCCGGCTCAATTGGCAAGGGCATCGCGCTGGGCGCTGGCAAGCCACTATTCGCGGTTTCATCATTGGCGCTCATTGTCGGCGGAAACGCCGCGGAGCCGGGCCGCTACCTCGCGCTCATTGACGCGATGAGGGGCGAGTATTTCGCTGCCGTGTTCGTGTTCGACGGATCGGCTGTCGTGGCAGAGGGCGCCCCGATATTGATGGCGCGCTCGGAGCTGGACGTCCTGGCCGGCAACCGTCGTGCAATGCAGGTCGGGCCTGATTTCGGCGATCGCTGGCAGCCCCGCGCGCGCGGCGTATCTCGATTGGAACGCACTCTGTCAGCGGGGGGGCCGGTCAGTCTGGCTGACTGGGAACCGACCTACGGGAGGCTGGCTGAAGCGCAGGTGAGGCTCGAGGCGGCGAGCCGATGAGCGTCCTGCCACCGACTGGCTTGGTGGTGCGGCGCGCCGTGGCCGGCGACCTGTACGAAGTCGCGGCGCTGGAACGCCGCTGCTTCTCGGACCCGTGGTCTGCAATGGCATTTGCATCGTTGCCGCAGAATCCAGCGGTGTACTTCGGGGTCGCGCGCCACGGTGTGGGCGGTCCTCTCGCCGGCTACGTGATCGCCTGGAGGGTGCTTGAGGAGGGCGAGGTGGCGAACCTCGCAGTGGAACCGTCGGCGCGTCGGGTGGGCGTCGGCTCGCAACTGTTGGACGAAATGCTCACGGATGCGCGACAGCAGTTGGTGAAACGGATATACTTGGAGGTCAGGGAATCCAACGCCGCCGCGCGGCGGCTGTACGCGACTCGGGGCTTCAAGGAAGTTGGACGCCGGAGGAAGTACTATCGAAGTCCCGAGGAAGACGCGCTGATACTGCAGCGCGAGGAGCATGGGACGGCTCTTGCAGTGCGTTAGATCGCATGACGCAAGTGGTTGCAGCAGCGCGAATTTGGTCCGACGCGACAGAAAAACATGATGGCGACGCGACCAGTCGTTTTACGATGGGGGCGAACCAACGAACTTCTCGCCAGGAGGCAATGTGAGCCGGAGTCTGAACAAGGTCACTCTGATCGGGAATCTCGGAAGTGACCCCGAAGTGCGGTCGGCGACCGGTGGCAATCGGGTCGCGAATTTCTCCCTCGCCACCAGCCGTCAATGGAATGACGCCAGCGGCGTCAAGCAGGAAAAGACGGAATGGCACCGCTGCGTGGCATGGAACAGCAAGTCGTCCACGCTCGCGGACATCGTGGAGCGCTACGTGAAGAAGGGCGACAAGCTCTACATCGAAGGACGGATCGAGTACCGTCAATGGCAGGACAAGGACGGCCAGACCAAGTACTCCACCGAAATCAACGTCCGCGAGCTGATCATGCTCGGATCGCCCAAGGGGGGTGGCATGGATGCGGGTGACGCACCCCGGGCCAAGAGTGCCGGGAAGGCCAAAGCTGCAGCCGCCACCGGTGCCGCCGCAGGCCAGGAGTTTGAGGAGTTCCCTGGGGCCCTCCAGGACGACGACGACGACCTGCCGTTCTGACGCATTGGCGTCGGGGACGCGGGGCCCGGGAACCCGGGCCCCGTTTCCATTTTGGGGGGTAATCGTCTCTCAGGTTGCCATGCGACCATACATCAGATCCGCCATCGCGGCGGCCACCGTCGGTCTCATCGTGGGAGCCCCGCTGGGCGCCCAGGACACGACCGCGGCCAAGCCGCAGACTCAACCGGACACATCGTCCAAGCCCCAGACTCACACGGTTGTGAAGGGCGACAATCTATGGACGCTGGCACAGACCTACCTTGGCAACCCATTCCTGTGGCCTGAGCTGTACCGGCTCAACAGGGATGTGGTCGAGGATCCGCACTGGATCTATCCGGGCGAGGTCATTCGTCTGCGTGCGGCCGAGGTCACGGTGGTCATGGCGCGTGAGACGCCAGAGCAGCAGGCAGCCGGAGGGGTTCGGCTACCGACGGTTGCCACGGATACAGCGGTCGCCGTGGCACCGGTTGGGCCACCGCCGCCAGAGGAGCTTCCGACGCAGCTGTTCGCCAAGGTGCAGGCCGCCGGGAACGCGAGCACTGGCGCCGGGATCACACAGGGACTGGATGTTCCGATGGCGCCGCCGCCGACCGTTCGCGCTGGTGAGGTGATGGTGGCGCCCTTTGTCGAGCGCGAAGGCGGGCCGCGCTCGTTCGGCCGCATCCTCAAGGCAGCTGACTTGGCTGGCATCGCGCAGGCGACTGAACGCTATCGCTTCCAGCCGTACGACCGCGTGATGATCGAGCCGCCGGTAGGCAACGTGGCTCCAGAAGGCGAGCGTTTCTTGGCCTACCGTCTGGGTCCGATCCTCGCGAATCAGGGCCAAGTGATGATTCCCACAGGCGTCGTGGAGGTGACCCAGGCGCCGCGCTCCGGCGCGCCTGCCGTGGCGAAGATCATCCGGGCGTTCGCGGAAATGAACGCGACGGACCGCCTCATCCCGCTGGACACGGCGGGCATCGGTTCGACGGTCCGCCCGCGTCGCGTGGCAGACGGTCCGTCCACGACCGTCCGCTGGGTTTTCGGAGAGAACGTTCTGCCCAGCATCCAGAGCTACGTCGTCCTCAACGCCTCCTCCAAGAACGGCGTGCGCGTCGGCGATGAGTACATGCTCTACCGGCCCCGTCCCAAGAGCTCCGAAAGCCAGGTTGCCGACCCGCCGGTGCCGGTCGGCAGGCTCCAGGTCGTCCGGTCCACGCCGTTTGGTGTCACGGCGGTAGTGATTGGCCAGGAACAACCGACGATCGAAGAGGGCATGCCCGCGCGGGTCATCGCGCGGATGCCCTGAGCTTGGGAGCGCGACGCTGGAACCAACGCCGGCTGGCGATGTAGCTAACGCCAGTCGGCGTTTAGATTTGGCGCGGTACGCACCCCAGATTGCGGGAGTCGCTTGGCCCAACGAATCCTGATTACCGGTGGCGCCGGGTTCATCGGATCACACGCGGTGCAGCGTTTTCTCGACGCCGGTTGGAGCGTCGAGATCGTCGACGACCTCAGCACGGGCAAGCGCGAGAATGTGCCGCTCGCGGCCAGGCTGCACGTGGTCGACGTGCGCACGCCTGAAGCTGCCAATCTGATCGAGAAGGGTCGTTTTGACGTGATCGCGCACTTGGCGGCCCAGATGGATGTGCGACGCAGCGTCGCCGACCCGATGTTCGACGCGTCGGTGAACATCCTCGGCACCCTGAATGTCGCCGAGGCCGTGCGACGCTCCGGCGCCAGGTCCAGGCTCGTGTTCGCCTCCACCGGCGGCGCGCTCTACGGAGATTTCGCCGTTCCGCCGAACCACGAGGCCACGCCGAAGGATCCGGAGTCGCCGTATGGCATCGCCAAGCTCAGCGTGGAGTACTACCTGGCTTACTACGGCCGCCTCCATGGTCTCGACATGGTGGCGTTGCGGTTCGGCAACGTCTATGGGCCGCGCCAGGACCCGCATGGAGAAGCAGGGGTGGTCGCCATCTTCTGTCAGCGAGTACTGGATGGCCGGTCGCTCACCGTGTTCGGCGACGGCGAACAGACACGTGACTACGTATACGTCGGCGACGTGGCGCAGGCCGTCTTTCATGGCGCGACTGGCCAGTTGCCGACCGCCGAACGGCTCGACGCGCGCGCCTTCAACATCGGCACCGGCGTCGGCACGTCGGTGAACGAGCTCGCGCGCACGCTGCTGCACGTTGCCGATTCCCGCGTCGGAGTGGACTTCGCCCCGGCCCGTGCGGGCGAGCAAATGCACTCGGTGCTCGCGGTGGACAAGGCGGCGGGACTGGGGTGGCGTCCATCGACGTCGCTCGAGGCAGGCCTCCGGGAAACCTTTCAGTGGTTCGCCTCACGACGGAGCGCCACGGCAGGTCGGGTATGATCCGCGTACTCCTGCAGGTTGGGGGCGCGATACCGTCCACCCCCATCGACTTGATTCGCCAAGCGACCGCGGTCACTCAGGCGGTGCTGGTGGTACTCGCAGTTCTGTCGCTGATCAGCTGGGCGGTGATCGGTGGCGTCTGGATACAGCTGACGGTCGCGAATTCGCGCGCCGTCAAGTTCGTCATCGAGTTCGACCGCACGCGCCGGCTTGACGAGGCGAACGCGCTGGCCCGCAAGGCCAGGACGGCGCTGGCCCGGCTGTTCCTCAACGCATCGCATTTCGTGGTCGAGACGCGGGGCGCGAGCCTGCGCATCAGGGAAACGGTGACCGCGGACACGGGGACGATTCCGAACGCGACACTCACGGGTTCGCAGCTCGAGGCGCTGCACCTGATGCTGGACGCTGAGTCTGATTCGGAACGCGAGCGACTGGGTGCCTTCATACCGTGGCTGGCCACGATCGGGTCCGTGAGTCCGCTGCTCGGTCTGCTCGGCACGGTGCTCGGCGTGATTCAGGCATTCCTCGGCATTGCCAGGAGCGGGTCCGGAAACCTCTCGGCTGTCGCGCCCGGCGTTGCGGAAGCGCTCATTGCCACGGCTGCCTCTCTTGCTGTCGCGATTCCGGCGACATTCGGGTACAACATCCTGGCGCATCGGCTCAATCGCTACGGCGGAACGATGGACCGCTTCAACGCCGCCGTGATCGCGCGGTTCGTGCGCGAGGGGCAGATCTAGGTGCCGCGCCGCCGGCGTGAGCGCATGGAGCTGAACGCCGACATCAACGTCGTTAACCTCATTGACGTGATGCTGCTGTTGTTGGTGGTGTTCATGATCACGGCGCCGATGATGACAGGTGGCGTGGACATCCGGCTCCCGCGCGCGGAGGCGCGTCCACTGGAATCGAAGAGCGGGTTGACGGTGACAATCCCCACCGCCGGGACGATTCTCGTGGACAACACGCCGATGACGTTCGAGGAGTTCAAGGCGGCGTTCAAGTCGCTGGCGAGTCAGCGCGGCAAACAGGGACTCTACCTTCGCGCGGACAAGGACGTGGACTACGGATTTGTCGTGCGTGTCCTCGCCGTGATGAAGGCAGCGAACGTGGGCGAAGTTGGTCTCGTCACGGAGCCGGAAGAGATCCCTCAGTGAGTTTCTCGGCGCAGGGCAGGACAGCGCAAGCCGGCGGTGGGGTAGCGGCATCGGTGTTTGGGTCGTTGCTACTGCACGCGGGCCTCATCGCCGCGTTCCTTTCGCTCCGCCCCGATCCGGGTCCAAAGGCGCCGCCGTATTTTCGGGTGAACCTCGTGGCCGCGGCGGCATCGCCCGCTCCGGCGGCCGGCGTGGTCGCGCCACCGGCCACCAAGGTGCCACCGCCGGCCGAGAAGAAGGCGCCGCCGCGTCCAAAGACCGACGAAGTGGCGCCCGTCCCTGTCGCCGAGGCTCCCAAGGCCGCTGACAAGCGGGCAACGCCCAGTGTGTCGGATACGCGCGTCGACCGCAAAGCGCCGGCGCCGGTCGCGGGTGGCGGCGAGCAGGGCAGCACGGGCGCCGACGTCGCTTCCATCACAACGGAAGGGATCGCCTTCCAGTATCCGGGGTATCTCGAAAACATCGTCCGCCAGATCCGGTTGCGGTTCACGCCGCCGCGCGGCATGGCGGCTTTGAAGGCCGAGGTGGCATTTCTGATTCGACGCGACGGCACAATCATGGGATTCCGGTTCACGCAGCGCTCCGGCGCCTACACCTTTGATCTCGAAGTGCAGGGTGCGGTGGAATCCGCCGCCGCCGCATTTGGGTCGCTGCCGCCGGGATTCAAGGACGACGTGTTGCCGGTCGTCTTCAGTTTCGACCCGCGTTTGATCCGATAGATGCGCGGTGCATTCCTCCGACCAATTGCGGGTGGCTTCCTTGTGTTCGCCGTTGCGGCGGGCGCACAGGACGTCACGTCCCCCGGCGTGCGCATCGGGCTGCGCTACGACCCCGGCAGCAAGCCCGGCGTCATCGTCTTGCCGGTGTCGGGACCGAGCGGCGACTCCATCCGCGCGATTCTCGAGCGCGATTTCGACTATTCCGACCGCCTGAACCCCATTCCGCTGTCACCGGAAGACGGCTCGATACTCGCGGCCACGACGCCGGGTGGCGGTGCGCCGTCCTTGAACCATGCCGTCTTCGCCAAGGTTGGGGCGGCCGGAGTGATCCAGATCACGATCACGACGCGCGGACTGCACGTGGCGTTGCACGACGTCGCGCGTGCCGCCGTCGCCAACGTGCGTGAGTTTCCGGTGCCCAAGGGGGAGTTCTCGCGCGAATGGCGTCAGGCCATTCACGGCGTCAGCGACGTCATTCTGGAGTGGATCAGCGGCGAGCGCGGCGCGAGCCAGACGCGCCTCGCGTTCATTCGATCGCACGTGGTGTACGTCATCGACGCTGACGGCGTTGGTGAGACAGCCCTGCCAATGATCGGACCGGCCCTTTCGCCTGCGTGGAATCCGCGGGGAACGTCGATCGCCTACAACACCTTCGGGCCGGAATCTCGCATCGTGATTCACGACTTGCGCAGCGGCAAGACGCGCGAGTTTGGCTCGCAACGCAACACCACGAACGCCACGCCGATCTTCACGCCGGACGGCAAGTCGATCTTGTACGCGCTGAGCACCGAAGCGGGCACGGACCTCTTTCTCTATCCGCTCGACGGCGAGGCGTTTCCACGCCGCGTCACGGTGGGCAGGGGCTCGGTCAATTGGGGTCCGTCATTCCATCCCGACGGTCGGCGGCTGGCGTTCTCGTCGGACCGTACGGGCACTCCGCAGGTATATATTATTGATGCGGACGGGACGAACCTCGATTGGTTCACCGAGTTCGATTTCGGCGATCAGAATGACCGGGGGAGCCCCGATTGGTCGCCCGACGGCAGGCAGATTGCGTTTCAGTCGCGAATTGACGGCCGGTATCAGATTTTTACGATGAGTCTGCGGGACCGACAGCCGCGGCAGCTCACGAGCGAGGGAGAGAATGAGGATCCCTCCTGGGCGCCGGATGGCCGCCACCTCGTATTCGCATCGACACGAACCGGCGTGAAGCAGTTGTGGGTGCTGGATGTGGAGTCGGCTCGTCTTCGCCAGCTGACGCAGGTTGGCGGGTCGCGAGTGCCGTCGTGGTCGCCCCGGTTGACCGCGCGGTAGCGTGACTGGTGTGACATCCGACAGTCAGTTCTGGTGTAGCAAGTGAAACCAATCAACCCCCTCGACCGATGACCAAGACGACCCGTGTGATCCCGATGGTGCTCGCGCTGGCCTCCCTGGCTGTGACCGGCGCCTGCGGAAAGAAGCCCGCCGCGCCGCCTCCGGCGCCTGAGGCGCAAGCGGCAGCACTCGCGCGCGACACGGCGGCGGAGCGCATCGCCCGCGAAGCGGCCCAGCAAGAGGAATCGGCGCGGCGTATGGCCGACGCCGCGACTGCTCGCCAGCGCTTCGTGGACGACAGCGTCGCCAGGGTGCGTGCGGACGAAGAAGCCCTGCGCCGCGATTCCGACATGCTGCGTTCGACCGTGACAGCGGTCATCGGTTTCGAGTTCAACAAGGCGAACCTTCGCGATGACGCCAAGGCGGCGCTCGATGCGAAGATTCCGATCCTGCTCGCCAACACGTCCGTGACGGTCCGCATTTCGGGCCACGCTGACGAGCGCGGATCCACCGAGTACAACCTGGCCCTCGGCACCGAGCGCGCCGCGATGGCCAAACGGTACCTCGTGGAGCGCGGCGTCGCTGCCGCACGCATCGAAACGACCAGCTTCGGTGAAGAGCGTCCGATGTGCACGGAAAACGCTGACGCGTGCTGGGCACAGAATCGTCGCGATGAGTTCGAGATCACGGCGGGTGCCCCGATGCTCACGCGTCCGAAGTCCTGATGTCCAGCTGGCGGATCCTGGCTCCGGTCGCGGCGCTCGCCGCCACCGGATGCCTGGCCAGCAAGAGCGACATCGTCCTCTTGCAGGATGAGATCCGCACCCTGCGCGCCATGCAGGCGCGCTCCGATACCACGCGGCGCGGCGCGGCGGATTCCGCGCTGATGCTCGCGCAGCGCACCAACGACTCGCTGCGCGCGCTGTCTCAGCGGTTCAGCGCATTCCAGGCCAATGTGGGCGGCGAGTTGTTCGAGATCGGCCGTCAGCTGATCACGATCCAGGAACTCAGCAAGATGGACGCCAAGAGCCTGATGCAGGTTCGGTCCGCCCTGGAGGAGCGCGCGCAGTCCATGGCCGGCACGGACATCACCGCGGCCTCGCCGACGCCCGGTCCCGCGCAGCTGTTCTCCGCGTCGTTCGAGCAATGGCGCCAGGGCAGCCTCGGCACGGCGCGGGCAGGTTTCGATGAACTCCTGAGGCGCTATCCTGACTTCGACAAAGTGTCCATGGCGCAGCTCTACGTCGGCAATACATACGAATACGAGAGGAAGTACGCCGAGTCGGACTCCGTGTACCTGCTGGTGGTGTCGCGGTATCCGAAGTCGGCGGACGCGCCAACGGCGCTGTACAAGTACGGCCTGTCGCGCCAGCGGCAGGGGAAGGCGGCCGAGGCGCGCGAGGCGCTGCGGCGCGTGATGCGGGAGTACCCGCGCAGCACCGAAGCGACGCTCGCGGAAGAGGCCCTGAAGACCATCAAATAGCCTTGGCAATGGCGAAGACCACGGGCGAGATGCCGTTCCTCGACCATCTCGAGGAGTTGCGCTGGCGCATCATTTGGTCGCTGGCCGCGGTCATCGTCGGGCTGATCGTCGGCTTTGTCATCGTCACCCAGTTCGACGTCATCGGCGTCCTGGCCGAGCCGATCAAGCCGTATCTGGGCGGTCGCAAGCTCGGCTACACGCATCCCGCCGATGCGTTCTCCATCACCCTGAGCATGGCGCTGGCCGTCGGCGCGGTGATCGCGTCGCCGGTCGTGGTGTATCAGTTCTGGTCATTCCTGGCGCCGGCGCTGCATCGGCACGAAAAGCGCCTGGCGCTGCCCGTGATCTCCGGTGCGGTCGTTCTCTTCCTTGGCGGAGTGTCGCTCGCGTGGTTCTTCGTGATTCCCATGACGTTGAAGTTCCTCTTCAGCATCCAGTCGCAGTCGCTGGAGGGCTTCATCATGGTGAGCGACTACTTCAGCATGATCACGATTCTCACGCTGACGTTCGGCGCGTCGTTCGAGCTGCCGATTCTCATCCTGGCCCTGGCCGCACTGGGCATCGTCACGCCAAAGATGCTGGGCAAGTTCCGTCATTTCGCGCTCATCGGGTCGTTCCTCCTCTCGGCCCTCATCACGCCGGGCGACATCTTTCTGGCCACGCTGGCGCTCACGATCCCACTATACCTCTTGTACGAATTCAGTATCGTGCTCAGTGTGATCGTCTTCCGGCGCAAGCAGAAAGCCGCCGATGCCGCCGAGTTCGCGCCCCGGGGCCTGATGTGACCAGCGCCGTGCGCGCGGTGCTCTTGTTGTGCATCGCGGTGTGCATCGCGCCGGCCCTGTTGAGCGCGCAGGTGAGGCCGCCGGGTCGCCCGGGGGTACGTGACACCGTGCCGCGCGATTCCACAGGGCGCGATTCGGCGGCTTGGCTTCCGGCCGACGCGACCATGCGCGCGCTGCTCGCCAAGCCCGGCTACATCGTTACCCGGTACGAGGGGGACGTGGTGTCCTTCGACGCCAACACCAACGCGTTCGCGGTGCAAGCCGCCGCGACGCAGCGGGCGCAGGTGGAGCGCGACGGGCAGCGTGTCGACACCGACTCCACGATCGTGTACCGGGACCGGCACGTGGATGTGAATGGCCGCTTTCGGATGGTGGCCGGCGGCGGACAGCCACCCGTGGCCGGCTTCGGCTCGGCGTCATACGACTTGGCCGCTCGGTCGGGACGCCTGACCAACGCGGAACTGACGCTTGACGAATCGGGTGCCAAATGGTTTGTGAAATCCGACATCGGCAAGACCGCGCTGGGCGACAGCGCCCGCAAGATCCCAACCCGGTTCTATGGACTGGGTGGAACGCTGACGAGCTGCGAGGACTCGATTCCGGACTACTTCTTCAAGATGAAGGAGATCAAGCGCACGGATCGCACGCTCGTCGCTCGTCCGGCCGTGATGTACATCCGCGACATCCCGGTGATATGGCTGCCGTTCGTGTTCCAGGACATCCGGTCGGGGCGAAGGAGCGGCGTGTTGCCACCACGGTTCGGCGTGTCGGACATCGTCCGGAACAGCCCCAACTACCGGCGGCACGTGGAGAACGTCGGCTACTACTGGGCGCCAACGGACTATGTGGACTTCGCTACCTGGGTAGACTGGCGCAGCACAACGGGTGGCGACTCGCTCGACCCCGGCTGGTACAAGGCGAATCTCGAGTGGCGGTACAACTGGGCCGCGCGTTTCCTGTCGGGGGGATTGGCGACGTCGTACCAGCGAACGAATCGCGGGAGTGACAACACCCAGATCTCATGGAACCACCAGCAACGCATCGGGGAGCGATCGTTCAACGCGAATGTGAACTACGTCACGAGCACGCAGCTCCAGCGGCAGAACACGTTCAATACGTACCAGGCGATGTCCACGATCCGGTCATCGTTCAACTACTCAGACCACATCGGCCCGGCCAAATTGCAACTGGGCGGCGGTCGCACGCAGTATCCAGGTCGCCGCCAGGTGGATCAGGACCTTCCGAAGTTCTCGATCACGTCCCCGGCGTTGGCCCTGTTTTCCTGGCTCACGTGGACGCCGGCCTTCTCGTACTCCGAGACCAGCCGCCTGCACATGGATTCGCCGTGGCAATTCACGCAGCGCTTTGTGGCGGATTCGGCGGGACGGCTCGTGCGTGCGGACTCCATCAATCGTGGCGAGACGGATCGCAACATCAGCTTCGACACGCCGCTGCGGATCTTCAAGTACGAGTTCCGTAGCGGCGTCCGGATCCACGACTGGATCAAGAATTATCCGGAGCAGCGGGACGTGTACATCAACGCCGATACGGGCCGCCGGGAGACGCGCGTGTTCCAGCGGCAGTACGGTACCGAGATTGACTGGAACCCCGCCATCGCCATGCCGTCGCTGAACCAAAACCGGTTCAAGATCACACCGTCGGTCAGCCTGTCGAACGTTGATCCACACCCCTACTGGGTCCGGTCGTATCTCAGTGGCGGCGGTTTCGTCGCGCAGTCCAAACGGCTTTCCTACGGCCTGAGTGCGTCGCCAACCATCTTCGGCGTCTTCCCCGGCCTCGGCCCGTTCGAACGGTTTCGACACTCGATCAGCCCGACGCTTTCGTACAGCATCGCACCGCGCGCGCGGATCAGCGACGAATACCTCGCCGCCATTGGGGCACAAAAGCAGCGCTATCTCGGCACGCTTCCGCAAAGCGCGATCACGTTCGGTCTGTCGCACAACGTCGAGGCCAAGGTCCGGAGCCCGGCCGATTCCGGAGGCGCCGACGCCACGGCCCAGAAACTGAAGCTCGTGAGCATGCAGTTCTCGTCCATCAGCTACGACTTTGAGCGAGCCAAGGCGTCCGGTCGCAAATTGGGCGGCCTCACCACCGAGAACTTCGGCACGCGCCTGAGCTCCGACCTGCTCCCGGGTATGGATTTCTCGTTCGACTATTCGCTGTTTCGCGGCAGCACCATCACGGACACCGCCGAGTTCAGTCCCTTCCTGACGCACGTGGCCAGTACGCTGCGGTTCAGCAATCGCGAGAACCCGTTCACGATCATCGGACGGCTGTTTGCCCGACCGGACCAACGTGGCGCGTTGTCGCGCGATTCAGCGGCCAGCCGTCAGGAGGAATCCGGTTTTGCGCGGCAGAGTTCGCAACAGGTGGCGGGGCAGGGGTCCCGTGGTTCGCACTTTTACGTACCGCCAGTCGATGGCTGGCAGACCAACCTGAGCTTCAGCATGTCCCGGCAGCGGCCACCGCGCCCCGGCGACCAGGTGTTGTCGTCAGACCCCAGGGTCCTGTGCCAGCGCTACGTGAACCAGCCGTTCGCCTACGATCAGTGCTACAGCTCGCCGAGTGAGGTGCCGGTGCCGTCGCCCTACGGCGGCGGGCCGCAGATCATCGGTCCGCCGCAGATCAACGTGAGCGGTGACCTGCGCTTCCGGCTGACGCAGAAGTGGTCGGCCACGTGGAACTCGAGCTTCGATTTCGTCCAGCACCAGTTCGCCAGCCAGGTGGTGACGCTGCAACGCGACCTGCACGACTGGACGTCGGTGTTTGCGTTCACCCGATCGTCGAACGGCAACTTCGCCTTCACGTTCAACATCGCGCTCAAGCCGCAGCCCGATCTCAAGTTCGACTACAGCAAGGCATCGATTCGCAGCCGGTAGCTGCCGCGTCGAACGCCTGTCGGCCTTGAATTGTCGCCGAGTGCCCGAGACATTCCGCGCATGACGACGCCTGTGGTGCTCGATGGGAACTCGCTGACGCTCGACGACGTGTATGCCGTTGCGGTGGCGAGGACGCCCGTGTCGCTGGCGCCTGCCGCGAGAGACAAAGCCAATGAGAGCCGCCGCCACGTGGAGGGGATCGTGGCGCGCGGTGAAGTTGCCTACGGCGTGACCACGGGTTTCGGAAAGCTCTCGGACGTATCGATTCCGGCCGACAGGCTCGCCGAGCTGCAGGTCAACTTGGTGCGAAGCCACACGGTCGGCGTTGGCGATCTGCTGCCCGAGCGCGTGGTGCGAGCCATGATGCTCCTGCGCGCCAACGTCATCGCGAAAGGACTGAGTGGCGCGCGTCCGGCGCTGGCCGAGCTGCTGATCGGCATGCTGAACACCGGGCTGTATCCTCCGGTGCCCGAGCAGGGGAGCGTCGGCGCGAGTGGGGACCTGGCGCCCCTTGCGCACCTCGCACTGTCGATGATTGGTGAGGGCGATTTGTGCCACGGAGACAAGCGCGGTCCGGCGGCTGCGATGCTGGGCGCACACACGCTCACGCCCGTCGTTCTCGGACCCAAGGAAGGCATCGCACTCATCAACGGCACGCAGGCACATACCGCGATCGCGGCGCTGGCCATCACCGATGCGCACCGGCTCTGGGACGTGGCGCACGTCGCCGGCGCGATGTCGCTCGAGGCCCTTAAGGGCACCCCGGTGGCGTTCGACGAGCGCATCCACGAGGCCCGTGGACAGATTGGCCAGGTCGCTTCGGCGGCGGTATTCCGCGCTCTCTTGGTCGACAGTGAGATCCGCGAGTCGCACCGGCACGGCGACGCGCGAGTTCAGGACCCGTACTCGCTGCGTTGCATGCCCCAGGTGCACGGCCCGGTGCTCGACGCCATCCTGTTCGCCGAGGGCGTCGTGTCGCGCGAGCTCAACGCGGCGACGGACAATCCGCTGGTTTTTGAGGGCGGCGAACTGGTGAGCGGCGGGAACTTCCATGGTCAGTCAGTAGCGATGGCGCTCGACTTCCTGGCCATCGCGCTGACCAACCTCGCGACCATGTCCGAACGACGCATCGACCGCCTGGTGCATCCCGACCTCAACGAAGGACTGCCGCCGTTCCTCTCGGCCGATGCCGGCGTCAATTCCGGGTTCATGATGGCGCAGGTGACGGCGGCTTCGATCGCCAGCGAGTGCAAGGTCCTGTCGCATCCGGCCAGCGTCGACACGATTCCGACGGACGGCAGCAAAGAAGACGTGGTACCCATGGCGATGGGCGCGGCATGGAAGCTGGGGCGTATTGTCCGCAACGTGCGCAACGTGCTGGCGATCGAGCTCATGTGCGCCGCACAGGGCGTGGACTATCGGGCACCGCTCAAGCCGGGGAAGGGCGTTGCGAAAGCACACGCGCACGTTCGATCGCTGGTGCCACCGCTCGGTCGCGACCGCGTGCTGGCGGGTGACATCGCCGCTCTCGCCGATGCCATTGCCGCCGGGAGCTTCGCCTGATGGCGACGATCACCAAGGTTGCATCGTCCGCCCGCGTGGTCCGCGCGCCGCGCGGCAACGCACTGTCGTGCAAAGGATGGCAGCAGGAAGCAGCGCTCCGGATGCTGATGAACAACCTTGATCCGGATGTCGCCGAGCGGCCGCAAGACCTCGTTGTCTATGGGGGCACGGGGCGCGCGGCACGCAGCTGGGAGGCGTTCGACGCCATCGTGCGATCGCTCAGGGCCCTGGACCACGACGAAACACTGTTGATCCAGAGCGGCAAGCCGGTGGGCGTGTTTCGGACGCACACTTCGGCGCCTCGCGTACTCATCGCCAATTCGAACCTCGTCGGACGCTGGGCCACTTGGGAGCACTTCCGCGAACTCGAACGCGCCGGCCTTATCATGTTCGGCCAGATGACCGCGGGCTCGTGGATCTACATCGGCTCGCAGGGAATCCTGCAAGGCACGTACGAGACGTTTGGCGCTGTGGCGGAGAGGCACTTCGGCGGCACGCTCGCCGGTCGCACGGTGCTCACCGCCGGCCTTGGTGGTATGGGCGGTGCCCAGCCGCTCTCGGCCACGATGAATGGCGCGGCCTTCCTCGGCGTCGAAGTCGACGAAACGCGCATCGACAAGCGACTCCAGACCGGGTACTGCGACCGCAAGACAGCGAGCCTCGACGAAGCGCTCGGCTGGCTGCGCGAGGCGCGCGATGCCAAGCGCGGGCTCTCGATTGGCCTGATCGGCAATGCGGCAGAGGTGCTGCCGGAGCTGGTGCGCCGCGGCTTCACGCCGGATGTGCTGACGGACCAGACGAGCGCGCACGATCCGCTGACGGGCTACGTGCCCAAAGGCATTTCGCTCGCCGCGGCGGCGGAACTGCGGGTCCGTGATCCGAAGGAATACGTGGCACGCAGCACGGCCTCGATGGCCGAGCACGTCCGCGCGATGCTCGAGATGCAGAGGCGCGGCGCGGTGACGTTCGACTACGGCAACAACATCCGCACGGTGGCGCTGGATGCCGGCGTGAAGAACGCGTTCGACATTCCGGGATTCATCCCGGAGTACATCCGACCTTTGTTTTGTGAGGGGAAGGGGCCATTCCGCTGGGTGGCGCTGTCCGGTGACCCGAGGGACCTGGCCCGCACCGACGAACTGGTGCTGGAGCTCTTCCCGAAAGACGCGCACTTGAAGCGCTGGATCGACCTCGCGCGCGAGCGCGTGCACTTTCAGGGCTTGCCCGCCCGGATTTGCTGGCTGGGACAGGGCGAGCGCGCCCGATTCGGCGTGGCGCTCAACGACCTCGTGGCCACGGGCGAGCTCTCGGCCCCGATCGTCATTGGCCGCGACCATCTCGATACCGGCAGTGTGGCCTCGCCGTTTCGCGAGACGGAGAAGATGCGCGACGGCAGTGATGCGATCGCCGATTGGCCGATTCTCAACGCCCTGTTGAACGTCGCCAGCGGCGCGAGTTGGGTGTCGTTTCATCATGGCGGGGGCGTCGGTATCGGCAATTCGCTGCATGCCGGGCAAGTGATCGTCGCCGATGGAACTCCGGAGATGCGGGTGCGTCTGGAGCGCGTTCTGACGAACGATCCGGGCATCGGCGTGGCGCGTCATGCGGACGCCGGATACGAGGAAGCCCGCGCCACGGCAAAGCGGACGGGAATTCAACTCCCGATGGACGGATAGCCGACGGTGCTGTCCGCGCGGTTCAAGCCGTATCACATCCCGTTGTTCCTCGCAAAGTACGCCTGGCTCACCGCGCGGCGCATGCCGGTGCTGGTGCACTTCGAAGTCACGATGCGCTGCAACGCAC
Source organism: Gemmatimonadota bacterium (assembly GCA_038060705.1). GTDB lineage: Bacteria > Gemmatimonadota > Gemmatimonadetes > Gemmatimonadales > Gemmatimonadaceae > DASPMP01. Next base: position 65,768 of record JBBTFS010000016.1, on the reverse strand, counting down.
GGTGTTCATTCTGCGACTACTGGAAGACGCACCCGTCGGCGCGCGAGGACGAACTCAAGGACTATTCCGAAGCGGCGCGATACTTCAATCCGATGCTCGTGACGTTCACGGGTGGGGAACCGTTGCTCCGTCAGGACCTGGAAACGCTGGTGAGTGCCGTGGCGCGGTCGGTGCGGCTCAAGTACATCATCATGCTCACCCACGGCGGCATGCTCTCTCGTGAGCGGGCGCAGTCGCTCTGGCGCGCCGGGGTCAATCAGTTCAACATCTCGCTCGACTATCTCGACAGCCGGCACGACGAGGCACGCGGAATCCCCGGGCTGTCCGAGCGGATCTTCTCCAGCGTGGCGGCGATGCGCGCGGACGGCATTGACGGCATCCGCTTCAACACGGTGATCAAGAACGACAATCTCGACCAGATCATGCCGATCGTCTATCGTGCCGCGGAGCTGGGCTGCGGCGTGAATCTCAGCGTCTACACCGATGCCAAGAATGGCAATCGCGGGCACTTGCTGGGCGGCGCGCAGGTCCGGCAACTGGACGAGTTGGTGCGTGAGGTCCTGGCGTACAAGCGCAGGCGCCGTGGTATCATCACGAACTCGGACCACTACCTGGAGCAGTTGCCACGCTATGTTCGCGGCGAGATGACTGAGCCCTGTCAGTCCGGCATTCGCACCATCCACGTGAACCCCGGCGGCCACGTGAAACGATGTCCCGATTTTCCGACGGATTTTCACTGGCGCGAATTCCGCCGGTATCAGCCTATTGCCTGCAATGCGTGCTTCTACGCGTGCCGGGGCGAGGCGCAGGCGCCGTTGCGACTCTCCCGGGTGGCCGATGTCTTCGCGTAAACGCGTGAGTGGAGCCAAAGCCGAGGCCGAGCGGCCCCTGCTATTCGTCAACGCGGGGCAGGTCGTGACGTGCGCCGGTCCACCACGCGCCCGCCGTGGCGCCGAGATGCGCGAACTGGCGCTCGCGGGCGACGTGGCGATCGCGGTGGAGGACGGAGTGGTGACTGCCGTCGCGCCGCGTCGCGATCTCCTGAAGCGGGTCAAGAAGCCGGTCGAGGTGGATTGCGCCCGTGGTGTGCTGATGCCGGCCCTGGTGGATTCACACACGCATGCCGTCTTCGGCGCGCCGCGGGCGGCCGAACACGAGATGCGTGCGGCCGGTATGGACTACATGCAGATCGCGCGACAGGGCGGCGGCATTCACTCGTCAGTGCGGGACGTGCGGGCCCGATCGGAGAAGGAGCTCCTGGTGCTGGCGCGGGGACGGGTGCGCCGCCTGGCGTCCTACGGCGTCGGCACTATCGAGGTGAAGTCGGGCTACGGGCTGACGTTGGACGACGAACTCAAGCTTCTGCGGGTGATTCGCCAGCTTGCCAGGGAACTGCCGGTGCGGCTGGTGCCGACGTTTCTCGGCGCCCATGAAGTGCCCATGGAATTCCGCGAGACATCGGCGCGGCGCAGGGAGTACATCGACCTGGTCATTCAGGAGATGATTCCGCGCGTCGGGGCCGAGAAGCTGGCGACGTTTGCCGACGTCTTCTGCGAGACCGGCGTCTACACGGCCGGCGAAAGCCGCGAGATCCTCACCGCGGCGCGAAAGGCCGGCATGGCGATCAAGCTCCACGCGGACGAGTTGACGGCTTGCGGCGGGGCGGAATTGGCCGCACAGCTGGGCGCGACGTCCGCGGACCACCTGGCCGCGATTTCCGAGGCCGGCATCAGGGCGCTGGCCGGCGGCGGCACGGTGGCTACGCTGCTTCCAGCCACCATGCTGTTTCTGGGCAAGGCTGCGCAGGCGCCGGCGCGGCGCATGATCAACGCGGGAATCCCCGTCGCGCTGGCGACGGACTTCAATCCCGGCACGTCCCCAACCATTGGCTTGCCGCTGGCCATGACGTTGGGGGTTAGTCTCCTGCGGCTGAGCGCCGCGGAGTGCATCGTCGCTGCCACGGTGAACGGCGCGGCGGCGCTTGGCCTCGCCGGCCAGCTCGGACAGATCGCTCCCGGCTTTGACGCCGACCTCGCACTATTCGATGCGGGCGATTATCGGGAGCTCCCGTACTGGCTCGGAGCACGCATTTGCCGCGGGCTGTGGACGCGAGGCAAAGCTTGTAACGTCCATGACTTAGACGTAACTTGATGGCCTCGATTTCCGCCCGTCGCGGAGGTCGTTCCACACGTTTCGCCTGTCGGCACGGACGCTGATGTCCAAGGTTCCCGCACTCAAAAAGAAGGCCGCCGACCTGGAGAAGAAGTCGCCTGAAAAGGCGATTCCGGTCTACGTCGAGCTCCTGGCGGAAATGGAGAAAGAGCCGGGCGAATTGGACGTGGCACTGTTCAACCGCGTCGGCGACCTGATGGCCAAGGCCGGAAACGTCGCCGAGGCGGTTGACTATTACGAGAAGGCCGTTGACCACTACACGGAAGGCGGGTTCTTCAACAACGCCATCGCGTTGTGCAGCAAGATCCTGCGCAGCTCGCCCGGTCGCGCGACGGTCTACTACAAGCTGGGCAAGATCAGTGCGCAGAAGGGGTTCAAGGCGGACGCGAAGAAGAATTTCCTCGAGTACGCCGACCGGATGCAGAAGGCCGGCAAGGTGGATGAGGCCTTTCGCGCGCTGGGTGAATTCGCGGATCTCGTTCCCGAAGAGACCGATGTCCGGCTGATGCTGTCGGATCAGATGCTCAAGGCGGGGAAGGAGAAGGAGGCCATCGAGCATCTGCAGGTTCTTCACGAGCAATTCGATCGCGACGGCAACACGTCCGAGGCACAGGCCACGGCCGAACGCCTCAGGGCGATTGATCCATCCATCGAGCCCAGAGCTGCGGGTCAGTCCGGCGACGGTGGCGGGGGTGGTGGCGGATCCAAGACTGACGATCTCGTATTCCTCGATCTCAGCGATACGCCGGCGGCGCAAAACCAGCGGCTGTCCGTTGCCAAGCGGGTGACGTCGCAGTTGAAGCCGGTCACTGAGCCCGCGAAAAAGACGCCGCCGGCCACGCCAGTGGTACCACCGCCGGCGGTCAAGGCGCCGTCCCCACCGCCGGTGATGGATAAAGCGCCGCCGCCCGCCGTGGAAGCCGAGGCTCCCGCTGACGGCGGCTTGCTCGAGATCGAGTCCACGTCGCTGTCGTCCGGCGACAACACGTCCGCCGTGAGCGGCGGCTTGGAGATCGAGTCGACGTCGATGGCGGAGCCTGAGGCTCCGGCGTCCGATGGCGGTGCGCTGGACCTTATCATGCCGGACGCCGACGAACCGGCCGTCACGGCAAGCGCCGACATCCCGTTGATGGATCTCGGCGAGCCCGAGGCGGATACGTCGGCCGAGCCAGTGGCCGACATCCCGCTGATTGACGCGGATCTCGAGATCGCGACGCCAGAGCCGCGTCCCTCGACGATCATCGCCAAAAAGTCGGTCGCCGTGCTCACCGCAGCGGTCGAGGCGTCGCCGGAGGATTGGGCCGCCCACCGCGAACTTGCCGAAGCGATGTTGGAAGCAGGGAATCGCGAGGCCGGCGTTCGCGAGCTCGAGGTCTCGATGCTCGGATACGAGCGCGCCAACGATTTGACGGCCGCGATGTCGGTGGTCGAAGAGATCGTTCGCATCGATCCGTCGTCGGTCAAACACCATCAAAAGCGCGTCGAGTTCGCGTATCGAGCCAACGACCGTCCGCAGCTCGTGGAAGCGTACTTGGCGCTGGCGGACGCACTCTTCCGCAACGGACAGGTCGACAAGTCGCGCAGCATCTATCAGCGCGTGCTGGAGCTGTCTCCGGACGATATCCGCGCGCAGGCGGCCCTGAGCACGATGCCCGAGCCGGCAGCGCCTGCGCCCGCGGACAAGAAGACACCGACAGGCAAGGCGACTCCGCCGGCCGCCGGTCGCCCCACGCCCGTGGCTGACGATTCGTTCGTGAACCTCGGTGACTGGTTGCGCGAGGACGAAGGTCCGAAGGACACGCGCATGAAGGTGGAAGAAGAAGAGCCCACGGGGAATGAAGAGGCCGACTTCGCCGACATGCTCAAGAAGTTCAAGCAGGGCGTGGCCGAGAACGTCGAAGCCGAAGACTACCAGAGCCACTACGACCTGGGCGTGGCGTTCAAGGAGATGGGTCTGATTGATGAGGCGATCGCGGAATTCCAGAAGGCGCTGCGCGGACCGGAGAAACGCGTGCGCACGTACGAGGCAATCGGCAATTGTTTCATGGAAAAAGGGCAGTACGCGATGGCCGCGACGATTTTGGGACGTGCACTCGCGGACAAAGGCCTGAGCGACGACCAGCTCGTCGGCGTGCTGTATCTCCTCGGTCGTGCCAATGAGGCGACGGGGAAGACGGACGAGGCGATGGTCTACTATCAACGCGTGTTTGTCGTCGACATTCAGTTCCAGGACGTGGCAGATCGGCTGAGCGCACTGGAGAACGCGGCGCGATGAGCAGCGCGGCCGCACCGGCGCGACCGTCGGCGCGGGCCGTCACGCTCGCCGGCATTCAGGCCCCCATCAAGGCGCGCCTCGATCGGGTGGTCCCGGAACTTCAGCGTGTGGCGGCCCACGAACTCCCGCTCATCCAGCAAGTGAGCCAGCATTTGCTCCAGGCGCGTGGAAAGCTGTTCCGGCCAACGCTGACGTTGCTTGCCAGTGACGTCGAGGGTCGCGGTGAGGACGCCGCCGTCACGCTGTCCGCGGCGATCGAGCTGATGCACCTGGCGACGCTGGTGCACGACGACTCCGTGGATCATTCCGTGAAACGGCGCGGCCTGCCGACGCTGAACAAGACGTTCAGTCATGAAGTGTCGGTGATCATGGGCGACTACCTGTATGCGCGCGCGCTTGGCGCGCTGGTGCGCCTAGAGAATCTCACCGTCGTGCGGATCATGACGGACGTCACCGCTGAGCTTGCCATCGGCGAGATGCGGCAGCTGGGGGCGATGGATACCCTCGATTTCAGCGAAGACGCGTACGTGAAGACAGTGAGTTCCAAGACCGGCTCGCTGCTCGCGGCGGCCTGCGAAACCGGGTCGCTTTTCGGCGCTGCGCGTCATCAGGCGGCGCTGGCGCGGTATGGCGAGCTGCTCGGCATCGCGTTCCAGATCGCGGACGACCTCCTCGACTACGGCGATACCAGCGTCACCGGCAAGCCCTCCGGGCTGGACCTCATGGAGCACAAGGTGACCCTGCCGCTCATTGGCGCGCTCAAGGCCATTACCCCGGCTGCCCGCAAGCGCGTCGAGGCGTTGTTCGCGGCGGCTGAACCATCCGACGCACTGGTCGCGGAAGTGAAGGGGCTCGTGGCTGAATCGGGCGGGCTTGAGTATGCCCATCAGCGGGGAGCGGAGTTCGCCGAGGCGGCGCACCAGACGCTGGCGCCGCTGCCGGATACTCCGGCTCGCGCCGCCTTGGCCGATGCAATCGTCTACGTCATGGAGCGCGTGTCCTGATGCCACCGCGTGGATCGTCCAAACACCGGCCGGTATTCCATGGGGTGGTGCTGGCCAGCGGCTTCGTGGTTGGTGGCGTTATGACTCAGGTGGCGCGTAGATTCCTGCCACCGGGTGCTGTAAAGGAGTTTCTGACAACGGGCCTCACGCCGGCGTTCGGCCCGCTGACGATCGACCTTTTGATCCTGAAGTTTTCGTTGGGACCGGTACTGATCGACGTATCGCTGCTGAGCCTGGTGGGTGTGTTGGTGGCGTACCTGATTGCCCGGTCGCTTTTCTAGGAGCTCATATGCTAGGCAACATTGGACCGATGGAACTGTTCATCATCCTCGTGATCGTGCTCGTCATCTTCGGCGCGAAGCGCGTGCCCGAGATCGGCGCCTCGTTCGGCAAGGGCATTCGAGAGTTCAAGCGGAGTCTGAGCGACGTCGATCGCTCCATCAAGGAACCCGACCGCGAGGCGAACATGGACCGCCTCAATGCTGGTGAGGCGCAGCAGCGTGAAGAGGACAAGACCTCCGAGCCCAAGCGTTTGATCACCTAGCTGAAAAAGAGAAAGGCCCTCGCGACGGCGAGGGCCTTGGTACATCGGGGAGCGGTGGCGTCAGGGAATCTCGGCCCGGCGCGCCTTGGCGTTGATCTCCTTGCGGTAGTCCACGACTTTGGCGGCCTTTCGCAAGTCCGCGTGAAACAGCTGGAGTCGCTGTTGCTGGAGTTGCTGCAGCCGCTGGCGGCGCATCACCTCTGCCTGCTTGTCGAACTGCTCCCGGTTGGCGTTCACGCGGCGCTCTATTTTGAGGACGAAGACCGCGTCGTCGGAGCGGACGGGTTCACTCACGGCGCCGACCGTCAAACCGAACGCCGCTCCGATGGCGGTGTTGAACTGGCCGATGCCCGGCACGAATTCGAGTCGGGTGAATACCGGACTCTTGATCACGGTCTGGTTCTGCGCCTTCGCCGTCGCTTCGAAGCCGCCGGTCGAAGCGGCGGCGGCGAAGCGTTGCGCCGGAGCCATGGCTGCGTCGAGCGACTTCTCCCGGGCGACGGCCTGACGAACGGCTTGCCTGGCGCGCTCGAAATTCGGTTCGCCGCCTTCCACGATGGAATCGAGACGCGCCATCCAGTAGCCGCCCTCGTCGTCGAAGAGTTCGCTGATTTCACCCACGGTCGCGCCCCCGAACGCCCATGCGCTAGCGCTCGGGACCGGTGTCGATCCCATCGCCGCCGGTTGTCCCTCAACGGCCTCAAGGCGTGACACGATGAGGTTGAGCTTGACGGCGGCGCTGTCGAGTTGGGACGGGGTTTCCGAGCCGACCGCGATGCGGGCGAGTTCATCCGCCTGCTGGTCGGTGGCCGTGGCCGCCGAGTCGCTCTGCGCGATCCGGACGAGAATGTGACGCAGCGAGAGCGTATCGCCTTTGCGCTCGTCCACGCGAATCAGATGCAATCCGAACGGCGTCGCCACCGGGGCAGAGAGCTCCTTTGGCTTCAGCTTGAACGCCGCCGCTTCGAATTCAGCGTCGAAGCGACCGCGCGCGCCGCGTCCCAAGTCGCCGCCGAGCGCGCCGGACACGCTGTCCTCGGATTCGCGTTTGGCAACGTCCTCGAACTTGACTCCGCCGGCGATCTCGGCGCGCAAGCGGAGCAGGCGGGCCCTCGCCGCGGCCGTATCGGCGGGGCTGACGATTCGCGGAATGTGCACGACGGACATCCAGGCGTGACCCGGCAGCGAATACTCGGACTTGTGCTGGTCGAACCACGTGCGCGCCTCGGCATCCGTGACCGCGTTAGCGGCAGCCGGGCCGACGTCGCGTCGCCAGGCGACGTACGAAACCTGGGCGCTGTCGCGCTCATCCTGCCAATAGCGCCAGAGGTCAGCCTCGGAGATGTAGACCGTGCTGCTGATCTCGCCGTAGAGCTTTTCCTTGGGGATTTCCTGGCGGTAGTAGGTCTCCAGTCCGATCAACAGGCCGCCTTGGCGCGCCTGCGGGCTGGCGAGGAGGCGCTGATACTTTGCCGGGTCGAAGCGTCCGTCCGTCTGCAGGTCGGGCGCATTGTAGAGGAACGGCGGCGGCGCGTACCGGGCGAATTCACGCAGTTCCTCGTCCGAGACCCTGATGTGGCGCTTCTTGTATTCCTGCTCGAGCAGCACCTGCGTGATCATCTCCTCGAGCGTTTCGTTCTCGATCTGGCGCAGCTCATCCTGCGACAGCGCGCGGGTGCGCTGCTGACCCGTGGTCTGCTGGACGCGCTGCTGCCACTCGGTGTACAGGATATCTCGCCCATTCACTTCGGCGACGGCCGTGGTGGGCGTCAGGGGAGCGCTGCCCAGCAGGCCGGAGGTCTCGAAGAGCAAGAAGCCGCCCACGAAGGCGACGACGATGAACAGCCAGATGTATTTGGCCGCGCTCCGCATCTGTTGCAACACAGCCGATACTCCTCGAACGGGGGGTGCCGAGTGGTTCTGTAGCGAGCCTGAAAAGCTACCCGCCGACCGCGGCTAAAATCAAGTCACCGCGTGACTTCTGATTGCTGGCCTCGTCTTCCAGATGTATCTTGCCGATCGCCCCAGACCGGTGGCGATCCCACCCCAAATAGCCAGAATGGCGAGCTCGCCCCGCATCGACGAACTCCGCAAGAAGTTCGAAGAGAACCCACGCCGATACTTCGCGCCGCTGGCGAACGAGTACCGCAAGGCGGGGGAGATCGAACAGGCAATCGCCATCTGCCGGGAGTACCTGCCGCAGCAGCCCGGACACATGAGCGGGCACATTGTGTTCGGTCAGGCCCTGTTCGAGGCCAAGCAACTCGACGAGGCGAAGACGGTTTTTGAAACCGCGCTCTCGCTGGATCCCGAGAACCTCATCGCCCTCAAGCATCTCGGCGACATCACGCTGGCGGCGGGGGACAAGGAGGCGGCCAAAGGCTGGTTCAAGCGTGTGCTCGATGCCGATCCGCGCAACGAGGAAACACAGGCGCTTCTCGCGCAGATCGAGGGCACCGCGAAACCGGCTGCCGCGCCAATAGCGACCCCGGCGACGCCGCCGGCAGCGACGCCGACGTCAAAGACGATGCCGATGCCGGCGGCCAAGCCGGCTCCTGCAAGTTCGGCCCCAACTGTGGTGATGCAGGCGATGCGGCCCCTGCCAAAGTTGGGAGCGACGCACGTGCCGGCAGCAGCTGCGGCACCGGCGGCGGCACCACCGGCTCCGACGCCAGCAGCGGCGCCGATTCCAAGTTTGTCCACCGCTGCTACGGTGCCGCTGCAGGTACCGGCGGCCTCAGCTACGGCGGCAACGGAAGAGATCAAGCTCGAAGGACTGACGCACGGCGCGGACTCGACGTCGAAGGTGGTCGCCGGATCCACCACTGTTGCCGCAACCCTGATCATGGAAACGCCGCACGGCATGTCGCCGGTCGGCAAGGGCGATGCGCCCGAAGTGGTCCCCACCGTGGGACTCGAGGCGACCGCCGTGGGCACCAATGAGGCGCCGATGGAGTCGTTCAGCCTCGATGGACTCGAGACCACATCGCTTGCGCCGCCACCACCAGCGCCGACACCGGCTGTCGACGTTGGCGCGCTTGATCTGGATTTCGGCACCACGGCTCCGCCGGCGGTTACGCCACCACCGGCTGCCGTGGAAGCCGTCGCCGCGCCCGAGATCGAACTCGACATTCCATCGGCCCCGCCACCGGCTCCTGTGGTTTCGCCGGCGCCTGGGGCAACCGATGCGCTGCCGATGATCGACCTGGATTTCGGCGCGCCGACCGTGGCGGCTGATGATTCCGGACTCGTCGAACTGGACATTGGTTTTGCGCCGCCGCCGGCTACTCCGGAACCGGAAGTTCCGGCCGCGCCCACCGAGATTCCGGCGCCAGCTCTGTCGATAGCTGCCGCGGCTCCGGTAGAGTTGGAGGTCGAGACGCCTGCGCCGGCCCCCGACTCCGGCCCATTCGTCACCGAGACGATGGCCGAGCTGTACTTGCAGCAGGGCCATCGCGACGAGGCCCTTCGCGTCTATCGAGCACTGCTGGAACAGCGGCCCGGTGACGCGAAGATCGAAGGGAAGATCGCGGAGCTCACGGGCGCCCCAACGGAGCCGCCAGCGCCGATGCTTGCCGCCGAGGCGCTGCCGGTTGCTCCAGTGCTGCCGCCCGCGGACGGCCCGACTATTCGCGCAGTGTTGATGCTCATCGCGATGCGGCGCCCTGGCTACCGACCCGAGCCCGCAGACACCAATGGGGCGCACGCAGAGGTCGCGGCACCGGCCGAACCACTCTCCCGCCAGGGCGCGGATTCGCTGGGCGCGCTGTGGAACGACGCGCCGCCGGCGCTTGAGGAAGAGAGTGCAGCGCTCGTGTTATCGGCCGCCTTTGCAGATCTCGACGGTGCCGCGCGCGGCAACGGACTGGACTTGTCGGCCGCTGCGGCGGCCGCGACGGCGGCCCAGGCAGCTCAGGCAGCCGCGATGAGCGGCGGTCCACCGGCGGCGCCGTCGAGCTTCTCATTCGACAAGTTCTTCTCGCAGCGCGTCACCGCTGAGTACGCGGCGCAGAGCGGCAAGGCCGGAGTGTCGGGGGCACCGGTTGAGTCCAAGGATGACGTCGCGCAGTTCACCAAATGGCTCGAAGGGCTGAAACAGCGGTGAAGATCGCCGTCCTCAACGGCCCCAATCTGAATCTGCTTGGGACGCGTGAGCCGGAGATCTACGGGCGCCACACGCTCAAGGACATCGAGCGCAGTCTGCGCACGCTGGCCAAAGAGCTTGGCGCTACGCTTGAGTTCGCGCAGCACAATGGAGAAGGGGAGCTCATCGATCGCGTTCATACGTGGCGTGGCGTGGTTGGCGGCGCGCTGGTGAACGCCGGCGCGTACTCCCATACGAGCCTGGCGCTGCGGGATGCGCTGGTGGGCACGGCGATTCCGTTCGTCGAGGTGCACCTGACCAACATCTACGCGCGAGAGCCAGAGCGGCGCCATTCAATGTTGTCGGTCGCCGCGGTTGGCGTTGTCTGCGGATTTGGCGCCGCGAGCTACGACCTCGCCTTGCGCGCCATGGTCGCGCATCTCGCCAAGAATGCCTGACGCACGCGAGCGACGGCTCGCGGCCGCGTGCGATCTCCTGACGCGGGAGCAGCTCGACGGACTCCTCATCAATAGCGCCGCCAACATCAGGTACCTGAGCGGCTTCTCCGGGTCGAGCGGACTGATGTTCGTGAGCCGGAAGGAACGCGTCCTCATCACCGACTACCGCTACACGGCCCAGGCAAAGGCGGAGGTCGGCAGTGTGGCGCGGGTCCTGATCGAGGAGCAGAGCCTGTGGGCGGGTCTGTGGCAGCAACTCGCGGCCATGCCCGGAGTCCGCATCGCGGGATTCGAGTCCGCGTACCTCGTGCACCGCGACTTTCAGCGACTGCTGGAGTCGGGGTCGCGTTGGCAGTGGCGCCCGACGACCGGTCTCATCGAGTCGCTGCGCGAGCGGAAGGACGACGTCGAGCTGGCGCATCTGCGCGAGGCAGTGTCGTGCGCCGAAGCCGCCCTGGCAGTGGCCATCACCCGGATCCGCGCGGGCTTGTCGGAATTGGAAATCGCCGGGGTCCTCGAAGGCGCGCTCCGTCAGATGGGCAGCGAAGAGTTCGCGTTCCCGTCGATCGTTGCGTCAGGCCTGAATGCCGCGAAGCCGCATGCGCGACCGACCGAGCGGGTCCTTCGGACCGGCGAACTGCTGCTCCTAGATTTCGGGGCGCGCGTGGGCGGGTACTGCTCTGACATCACCCGCACCTTTGTGGCCGGGCGCGCCGATGCGCGGCAGCAGGAGGTGCACGAGGTGGTACGGCTGGCCAACGAGCGCGCAAGTGCGGCGGTGCGACCGGGGATGTCAGGGCGGGATGCCGACCGATTGGCGCGGGGCTACATTGAAGATCGCGGTTTCGGTGATTGGTTTGGCCACAGCCTCGGTCACGGTATCGGACTGGAAGTGCACGAGGCGCCACGGCTGGCCAGGACCGCGGAAACGGCGCTTGCGGAGGGCGCGGTGGTGACGGTGGAGCCCGGCATATACTTGCCGGAGTGGGGCGGAGTGCGAATCGAGGACGATGTACATCTGGGCGCCAATGGAGCGGAAGTGCTCACGCGGTTCCCGAGAGAGTTGATCGCCGTCGGCTAGGTGTGACGCACCGCAGGACCACGCAATCCCGAACTATGATCGACCTACGCTATGTGAAGAAGCTCATCGAGATGATCGACGATTCGTCGGTGGACTCGATCGAGATCACAACGGAGAAGGGCGTCAAGATCCGCGTCGCCAAGAACCCGGCCGCGCGGCCCGGGTTCTCGATCGCGGCGCCCGGTCCCGCGCCGTATGCGCACGTCCATGCGGAGGGGCCACGCGCGGCGGTATCCGCATCACCTGCGGACGCGGCGACGGAGCGGCCGAAGGCGGCGGCGTCGGCGCTGCTCGAAGTGAAATCGCCGATGGTGGGAACGTTCTACGGCGCACCGGAGCCCGGCGCCAAGCCGTACGTCTCAGTGGGCGATCGCGTCACCAAGGGTCAGACGCTGTGCATCATCGAGGCGATGAAGATCATGAACGAGATCGAGTCGGAATACGCCGGCGTGGTGCGCGAGACGCTGACGCTGGACGCGCAACCGGTGGAGTACGGGCAAGCGCTCTTCCGCATCGACCCGAATGGCTAGCGCGCCGAAACCGCCCGTCGGTCCGGCAAAATTCACGAAGCCGGCGGTGCCGGCAGCGCCCGCGCCGGCCGCGGCTCCAGCGGCAGCGGCAGCGGCAACAGCAACGGTGGTCACGGCGGGTGCGGACGAAGCGTCAGGCCCGCCGTTTGACTTCAAGACGGTGCTCCAGCAACTGACGCAGTTGGGCGGCTCAGACCTGCATCTCAAGGTCGGACGCCCACCGACCATTCGCGTGAACGGTGACCTGATGCCGCTCGAGTTCAGCGCCCTCAAGCCGGAGGAACTGAAGGGGCTGGCCGAGCAGTTGATGAATCCGAAGCAGGTGAAGCAGTTCACGGATGAGAAGGAGTGCGATTTCGCCATCGGCGTGCCTGGCATCGGCCGGTTCCGCGTCAACCTGTACCAGCAGCGCGGCTCGCTGTGCTATGCCATGCGGGCAATCCCGTACCTCGCGCGAACGTTGGCGGAACTGGAACTCCCCAAAGTGTTGGAGGAGATCGCGCTCAAGCCCCGCGGTCTTGTATTGGTCACGGGCGTCACAGGCTCCGGCAAGTCGACGACGTTGGCCGCGATGATCCAGCACATCAATCAGAATCACAAGGCCAACATCATCACGCTCGAAGACCCGATCGAGTTCCTGCACCGCGACGTCAACTGTCACATCAACCAGCGCGAGATCGGCACGGACACGACGTCGTTTCCCCAAGGGCTGCGACGCGTGTTGCGGCAGGATCCGGACGTCATCCTCATCGGTGAAATCCGCGACCTGGAAACGCTGGACGCGGCGCTCAAGGCGGCAGACACGGGCCACCTGGTCTTCTCGACGCTGCACACGACCGACGCGACCCAGACCATCCAGCGCGTGTTGTCGTTCTACCCGCCGCATCAACAGGCGGAGGTGCGCTTCTCGCTGGCCAACGCGCTGCAGGCCGTGGTGTCGCAGCGACTGGTGCCGCGGGCGGACAAGGGCGGGCGCATCGCCGCGGTCGAGGTCCTCATCAACACGGCGGCGGTGCGCGACCAGATTCGCGACATGGAGAAGGCGCTCAACATTCCGGACTTGATCAAGGAAGGCCAGGTTCAATACGGGATGCAGTCCTTCGATCAGTCGCTGATGCAGTGGTACAAAAAGGGCACCATCTCCTATGAGAGTGCGCTCTTCTATGCCACGAGTCCTGCCGAGTTCGCGTTGCGCATCCAGGGCGTGGCCGGCACGAGCGATCAGAGCTGGAACTCCTTCGAGAAGAAGTAGGCAGAGGCGCGCGGCACCGGCATGTTCAAGAAAGTCCTTATTGCCAATCGCGGAGAAATCGCGCTCCGGGTCATTCGCGCGTGTCGGGAGCTGGGCATCGAGACCGTCGCCGTGTTCTCGGAGCCGGACCGGGAATCGCTGCACGTCCGTTTCGCGGACGATGACGTGTGTATCGGCCCGGCGCCGTCCCGCGATTCCTACCTGCGCATTCCGCGGCTCATCGCGGCTGCCGAGATCACCGGCGCCGACGCCATCCATCCGGGCTACGGATTCCTCGCCGAGAACGCCGAGTTCGCCGAGACGTGCGCGGCGTCGAACATCACGTTCATTGGTCCAACGCCCGAGCAGATCCGTGTCATGGGCAACAAAGCCGCGGCGCGCGAGGCGATGATCAAGGTCGGCGTCCCGGTCGTGCCCGGAACACCGGGACCGGTCGACGATCCCGAGGCGGCACTCGAATTCGCCAAGAGCGTTGGGTTCCCCGTCATCATCAAGGCGTCGGCCGGCGGCGGCGGGAAGGGCATGCGTGTCGCTCGCGACGTCGACGACTTCGCCCGCTCATTCCAGCTGGCACGCTCGGAGGCGCTCTCCGCCTTCGGCAACGGCGACGTGTACGTCGAGAAGTACCTCGAGCGGCCCCGGCACATCGAGTTTCAGATCCTCGGTGACAAACATGGTACCGTGATCCACCTCGGAGAACGCGATTGTTCGGTGCAGCGCCGTCACCAAAAGCTGATCGAGGAGGCGCCCAGTCCCGCGGTGACGCCCGAGCTGCGCGAAGCCATGGGCAGGGATGCGGTCGCCGGAGCGAAAGCGATCGACTACGTGGGCGCGGGCACGATCGAAATGCTGCTGGACACCGACGGCTCGTACTACTTCATGGAGATGAACACGCGCATTCAAGTGGAGCATCCGGTGACCGAGATGCTCACGGGCGTGGATCTCGTGAAGGAGCAGATACGCGTGGCGGCCGGTGAGAAAATGTCCATTCAGTCGATGCCGCCGCTGCGCGGGCACGTCATCGAGTGCCGCGTGAACGCCGAAGATCCGTCGCGCAACTTTCAGCCGTCGCCGGGCAAGATCACGGCGTTCCACCCGCCGGGTGGTGCCGGCGTTCGGCTGGACTCACACGTGTACGCCGGCTATGTCGTGCCGCCATACTACGATTCGCTGCTGGCCAAGCTCATTGTGCAGGGTCGCGATCGCGCCGAGGCGTTGGCGCGCATGCGCGTGGCGCTGGAGTGCTTCGTGGTGGAAGGAGTCACCACTACTATTCCGTTCCTTGCGCGCGTCATGATGAACGACCGGTTCATGCGCGGCGAGGTGGACACGAAGTTTCTGGAACGTGAGCCCGAATTGTTCAAGGATCTCAGAGAGACTGCCTGATGCGCGCCGACGTATTCTTCGCCCCTTCGCTGATGAACCCGGCGGACGTGAACAGCCGGGTCGTCGCCGTGGTGGACGTGCTGCGCGCCTCGACGAGCATCGCGGTGGCCCTTGCCAACGGCGCGCGCGCGGTCATTCCGCTGGCCAGCTCCGAGGAAGTGGCCAATCGCGGCAAGTCGCTGGGCCGCAGCGCAGTGCGCCTCGCGGGGGAACGCAAGTCGCAGCCCATTCCCGGCTTCGATTTCGGCAACTCACCAGCCGAGTTCACGCGTGAGGCGGTGGAAGGCAAGACCGTCCTCATGAGCACGACGAATGGCACCGCGGCGATTCTGTCGGTGCAGGGCGCCAAGGACATCATCGTCGCGTCCTATGTGAATTTTTCGGCGGCGCTCGGCATGTTGCGGACGGCGCTGCGCGCCGGCACCGACGTCGCGATCGTGTGCGCCGGCCAGGACCGGCAGTTCTCGCTGGAAGACGCAGCCTGCGCCGGACTGTTCCTTCAGCACATCACGGCGAAGCACACGAAGACGGAAGTGAACGACGCTGCGCAGGCCGCGATGGTGCTCAACAAGAAGTACGGCACCAACCTGAAGCGGTTGTTCAAAGCGTCTTCGCACGGACAAACTCTCGCCGCGGCCGGATTCGAAGCGGACTTGGCCGCGTGCGCCGAACTGAATGCGTACGGTGTGCTTCCGGTGTACCAGGATCGACAGATCACGAAGGTCGCGGCCGAGCGGTCGCGCTAGGCGCGCACCGTGAGCCACGAAACCCTCAAGCGCGAGCTCACGGGCATCGCGTTGCTGTTGTTTGCGCTGTTTCTGGCAGGCGCACTCGGCGTGTTGGCGTGGGCGCAGCTGCGCGGCGGCGTGAATGTGCGGGAGAGCATCGGACCCGTGGGGCAGTTGTTCGCGTATCTCGTGATGTTTGTCGGCTGGCCCGCGGCACTCATGGCTCCGCTCGCGCCCGCGGTTCACGCGCTGCGAGTGTTCGGCCGCTTGGAGTCGGAGACCGATCGCAAGTGGATGAGGTTCTTCGCCGGCGTCGTGGCGCTTGTGCCGATTGGAGTGGCCCTGGTCACCCGGCCTGAAGTCGGCGCCGAGAGTCGCGCGGCCGGGATCTGGGGTTCGTTCGTCGCGTTCTATTGGCTCAAGTGGCTTGGCGGAATCGGCGCCTGGCTTCTGTGGATTCTCGGCGCCTCGGCGCTGATGGCCGCGACGCTCGCATGGAATCCGATTCGCGCGCTGATCGGGCGTGGCGCGGTCGCAGCCGTACCGGGCACACCGGGCACACCGTCCGCGCCCGCGGCAGACTCCGCGCCGAAGCAGCGCGCTCCACGCGAACCGCGCCCGGTCGGGCCCGGCGCGGCTGACGCACTCCGGCTCGAGCCGTCGCCGGAAGAGATGCCGGGGATTGCGCTGGTGGATGACTCGCCTTCGGATGCGGTGTCCGACGCTCCGCGCAAAGCTAGGAAGAAGAAACCGAAGGCCGAAGTGCCGGGGGAGACGGGCGCTCTGGCCGCGGTTGCCGCCGCGGGCGCCTTCGATACCGACGCGCTGGGTGACGAGTTGCCGCCCACGGACCTGATGAACGAAGTGCCGGAGCGCTACGGCGACACGGGCAAGGCCGAACTTGATGCCATGGGCCTCAAGCTCATGGAAGCGCTGCGCACGTTCCGCATCGAGGGACTGCTCGTCGGGCGCACCACGGGACCAGCGGTGACGCAATTCGAGATCGAGCCCGCGCCTGGTGTGAAGGTGCGTCAGATCGCGAGCCTCTCCAACGACCTCGCCCTGGCGATGCGGGCGGCGAGTATTCGCATCGTTGCGCCGATTCCTGGCCGCGGCGCGGTGGGTGTCGAAGTGCCGAATCCCAATCCCGAGATCGTTTCGTTCCGCGAACTGCTGGAGACGCGCGATTTCACGAGCGCCCGCGCTGCACTGCCGATCGCCATCGGCAAGGATCTCGAGGGCAAGCCGGTGGTCGCCGACCTGGCCAAGATGCCGCACTTGCTGATCGCGGGCGCCACGGGCTCAGGCAAGTCGGTGTGCGTGAACACGATCGTCACGAGCCTCGTGTACCGTCACACGCCCAAGACGCTGCGCCTCCTGATGGTGGATCCCAAGATGGTGGAGCTGTCGGTATACAACACGCTCCCGCATTTGCGGCACAAGGTCGTCACCGACAACCACGACGCGGCGGCGGTGCTCAAGTGGGCCGTCCTTGAAATGCAGGACCGGTACGAGCTGCTGGCCGCCAACGCGTGCCGCAACATTCAGGACTTCAACCGCCGGGTACAGGACGACGCGCCGCTCAAGCGCCAGAAGAACAAGGAAGTCGCCTTTGAAGACCTGACGTACACGGGCAACATCCTGCCGTACATCGTGGTCGTCATCGACGAAATGGCGGATCTGATGATGACGGTGCAAAGCGAAGTGGAGACGCCGATTGCCATGCTGGCACAAAAGGCGCGCGCCATCGGCATCCACATGATTCTCGCGACGCAGCGTCCCAGCGTGAACGTCATCACCGGTCTCATCAAGGCGAACTTTCCCAGCCGCATCGCGTTCCGCGTTGCGTCTCAGGTGGACAGCCGTACGATCATCGACGGTGCCGGCGCGGAGACCTTGCTCGGCAATGGCGACATGCTCTTCATTCCGCCGGCCAAGTCCGAGCCGGCGCGGATGCAGGGCGCGTACATCTCAAGCGAGGAGACGGAGCGCCTCATCAAGTGGTTCGACGATCGCCGGGCGGCCAAGAAGGTGGCGTACGAAGCGCGCGGCATGAGCTTCATCGAGCCGCTCGATGCCGAGGAAGACATCATCGCCAAGGTGCGCGAGCGCGAAGCAATGGAAGCGGCGGCGGCCGACGGCGGCGGCGACGCCTCGGATCCGGGTGACCGAGACAAGCTCTTCCGCGAGGCTGCCGAAACCGTGATCCAGCACCAGCAGGGGTCCACGTCGCTGCTGCAGCGCCGGCTCAAGGTCGGCTACGGGCGCGCGGCGCGCATCATTGATCAACTCAACAGCGCGGGGATTCTGGGGCCACCGGACGGCTCGAAGCCGCGGGACGTACTCGTGGGTCTCGAGGACCTGGACCGGATCTGCGGTCCACGTTCGTGATCGCGCGGGGTCGCGCGGCGGGACTGCTGGCCGCGCTGGTAACCGTGTCGTCAGTCTCGGTCGCGCAGACCGGGGACGCGATTCCTCTCGTCCGGCACATCCTTGGTCTGGACTACGCGCGGGTGCAACGGTTTCACCGCGTGTACGACATGGTGGTGATCACGGGCGACTCCGTCGTGTCGATCGGGACGCGCGGCGTGACGCTCGTCGAGGCGATGATCGCGGACTCCACCGGCGACTGGATGCTCGTCGAGTCGCGTTCCGGTGTCGTGAGTTCAGTGGATTCGATTCTGCTGGCGTCGGATCTTCGCCCGCTCCGCTGGCGATCCACGGTCGGAGGTGCGACGCTCGACATGTTGTTCTCGGCCGACTCGATGACCGGAACGATCCGGATCGGCGACGCCACTAATCACATGACGCTCGCGATCCCGCCGGACCTGGTCGTTTCGTGGGCAGTGGCCGAAATGCTCGCGGCCCTCTTGCCGCTTGCGCCGGACTGGGCGGACTCGGCAAGCGCACTCGTGATGAGCGTGTCCGGCGCCGCCGTCGAGCCGTCAGAGGTGTTCGTGTCTGGCGAGGACTCGGTGGTCGTGACGCCGGAGGCACCGGCACGCCCGTGTTGGGTCCTGGCGATGCGAGCGGGTGCGAAGGAGTCGCGCGCCTGGGTCGACCGCGAGACCGCCGAGGTCTTGCGCGTGCGGATGTTGTTGCCTTCGCACGTGGGAGCGATCCTCGAGTACCGCCTGCGTCCTCAGCCGACGACGGAGCAGTAAATGGCGCACCCGCTCGCCGACGCGAACGCCCGAATGGTCATCGGCCATCGCGGCGATCGTGCTCACGCTCCCGAGAACACCATCGAGGGCCTGACGCGGGCCGTTGAAGCGGGCGCGGATGCGTTCGAGGTCGACGTCCGCGTCACGCGTGACGGGGTGCCGGTACTGATGCACGACGAAACCGTGGATCGCACCACCTCGGGCCGCGGACTGCTTCGGGAAATGACGTTCGCCGAACTGCGCACGCTGGATGCCAGCCGCGGAGCGTCCGCCTGGAGTGGGGCGCGGGCTGCGGTTCCGACCCTGGAAGAAGTGCTCGATCGCTTTCGCGGCGTGCCGATGGTGCTGGACGTGAAGGAACTGGCGGTCAGCGCCGCGACGGAACAACTGGTGCACAAGTTCGGCCTGCAAGGCACCGTGGTGGTCGGCTCGGACGACGCCGAGGTGGTTGCGCGGCTGTATCGGTCGGGACTCACGGCGTGCGCCTCTCGAAACGATGCGCTGATGGCGATGGCCCTTTCCTTGGTCGGGATTGCGCCGCAATCCCCTGACTATTCGGTGCTCTCGCTGACACAACGATTCAACGGCGTGCCCATTCCGGTGCTGCGCATGGTGGCAGCTGCCCGGCGAAGCGGCATCGCCACGCACGTCTGGACCGTGAACGATCCCGCCGAAGCCGCGAGGCTGTGGCATGGCGGTGTGTCGGCGATCATCTCCGATGACCCCGGCGCAATACTGCGCGCCAAGCCGCGCTGATTCGGTGATGGTCCCGGCGACATGGTGTGTATCGTGGCGCCATGTCAGTGGCCAGGCAGGCGTTTGGCGAGCTCGGGGAGCGAATCGCGGAGCGATGGCTTCGGCGGCGGGGGTGGCGCGTGGTGCAGCGCCGGTTCCGCAACGGACACCGCGACATCGACCTCGTGGTGGAGCGGGACGGGATGGTGGCCTTTGTCGAAGTGAAGGCCCGCCATGGCGGCGAGTTCGGCGGTCCGGTTCAGGCAGTTAACTGGCGCAAACAGAAGGAATTGGAGCGCTCTGCCATGGTCTGGATCGATCGCCACGGGCGGCAGGCGGAGCAGTACCGGTTCGACGTGGTCGGAGTGCTGTTGCGGGGCTCTGACGTACGCGTTTGCCACGTCGAAAACGCCTTTGCCATCAAATCCGCTTGATTTTCCGGAGGACCTTCGTATTTTCTTCGGGAGTCGGGTTGGACGTGCCTCCGAGCAAGTCTGATGGTCAGCCGGGCCTTTCAGGAACGAACCTCTTCAACGAACAGGGTGGGTACCATGGCAGTCTCAACGATGACTGACGACAAGAAGAAGGCCCTGAACCTGGCCATTGCCCAGATCGAAAAGAACTGCGGCAAAGGGTCCATCATGCGGCTGGGCTCGGAGAACCGGGTTCGGGTCGAGGCAATCCCGACCGGCGCCATCAACCTCGACGCCGCCATCGGCGTGGGTGGCATCCCGCGCGGTCGCGTGACCGAGATCTACGGTCCGGAGTCGAGCGGTAAGACGACGCTCACGCTGCACGTCGTCGCCAACGCCCAGAAGACTGGGGGTGTGGCGGCCTTCATCGACGCCGAGCACGCGCTCGACGTCGACTACGCCCGCAAGCTCGGCGTGGACGTAGACGCGATGCTCATCTCGCAGCCCGACACGGGCGAGCAGGCCATGGAAATCTGTGAAATCCTGGTGCGCTCCGGCGCCGTGGACGTCGTCGTGATCGACTCGGTGGCCGCGCTGGTTCCCAAGGCGGAAATTGAGGGCGACATGGGCGACAGCCACATGGGCCTTCAGGCGCGGCTCATGAGCCAGGCCCTGCGCAAGCTCACAGGCGCCATCGCGCGCTCGCGGACTTCGGTGATCTTCATCAACCAGCTGCGCGAGAAGATCGGCGTCATGTTCGGCAATCCGGAGACGACCACTGGCGGCAAGGCCCTCAAGTTCTACGCCTCGCTGCGGCTCGATATCCGGCGCATCGGACCGGTGAAGGACAAGGAGGACATCGTGGGCTCGCACGTCCGCGTCAAAGTCGTGAAGAACAAGGTCGCGGCGCCGTTCCGTCAGGCCGAGTTCGACATCATGTACGCCGAGGGCATCAGCCACACGTCGCTGCTGGTGGACATCGGCGCTGAAGCCAACATCATCGAGAAGTCCGGCGCGTGGTACGCGTACAATGGCCAGAAGATCGGCCAGGGCCGCGAGAACGCGAAGATGTACCTCAAGGACAATCCCGCGATGATGGCCGAGATCGAAGAGAAGGTGAAAGCCATCCTCGGCATTACCGCGGGTGCGCCCAAGACAGCCGAAGAGGAAGAGCCCGCCGCCGAGGAGTAGGGCGCGGCCGGCACAGCCAATGTGGCCGGGGAGAGACGTTTTGCGCGCGATGGGGCCCGGAAACCCTGTCACGACTGGGTGTCGCTCCCTG
This sequence comes from Gemmatimonadota bacterium, assembly GCA_038060705.1. GTDB lineage: Bacteria > Gemmatimonadota > Gemmatimonadetes > Gemmatimonadales > Gemmatimonadaceae > DASPMP01. The sequence goes on along the minus strand of JBBTFS010000016.1, from coordinate 44,660 downwards.
GCCTATTGCTTTTGCGACTGATGGCCAAGACCAAGACCACCTACGATCGTGCGCTGAACTTGATTGCGTTCCGCGCCAGATCTACCTCCGAGCTACGGCGGCAGTTGCTGCGAAAGGGTGAGCCGGCGCCCGACGTAGAGGCGGCCATCGCGCGCCTGTTAGAGCAGCGGCTGCTCAACGACGCGGACTTCGCGCGTCAGTTCGCGCGCGTAAAGCTCACCGGCGCCGGTGCATCCCGTCTGCGCATCGTGCAGGAACTCGGAAGAAAGGGAATCGCCCGTAGTGACGCGGAAGCGGCCGTGGACAAGATGACTGAGGACGAGGGCATCGATCCGGCGGCCAACATCCACCGCGTCGCTGAGAAGAAGTGGCGGTCGCTGTCAAAGCTGGAGGAAGCAACGGCTCGGCGCCGGCTGTACGCCTTCCTGGCACGCCGGGGCTTCAATCCGGACGAGATCTCGATTGCCCTTGGTCGGTTGCCCGGCGCAAATGTTCGCCTACTGGATAAGCGACAACGATACTCTTAGTGGCGTGGGCAAGGTAATTGCTCGGGCAGGATTGAGTAGCGGGCAAGGCAGGGTGCTGGCCGCTGGATTCCTAGCCGGGTTTGCCATTGGAGCCGCCATCAACTGCTTTATGGAATAGGAGGGTTGGCAATGAACATCAATGCCTATGTGGGTATCGGGGCCATTGTCGTGGGACTGGCGATGTCTGTCCGGGGGCTGTGGCGCCGGGAATATGCTGCCGCGCTGAATCACCTGATCTTCTGCCTATTGGGTGCGACTGTGCTGACGATAAGCCTCGGATGGGCGAGCCCCGCCGTCGTTGCCGGCATCTTCCTCGCTGGGTTTTCCATTCGGATAGCCGCGTCACGTCTGTCGCGACCAAAGGGCAGCTGACGGCGGGCTGGCATTGATCGGGCGAAGGGCCGGGGCCTTCGTGCGCCCCGGCCTTTGTGCTGTTGGGCTGTAGGCCCGCGAGCCCCGCCATATATTCCGCGCATATGCGCGCCGCCGAGATCCGAAGCCGTTTTCTGGCGTATTTCGAGCGCAACGGACACGTCGTGCGGCCGAGTTCCTCGCTGGTTCCGGCCGACGATCCCACGTTGCTGTTCACGAACGCGGGCATGGTCCAGTTCAAGAAGGTGTTCCTGGGCCAGGAAGATCCGCCGGGCGGCAAGCGTCGCGCGACCACGTCGCAGAAGTGCGTTCGGGCGGGCGGCAAGCACAACGACCTGGAACAGGTGGGCCACACATACCGGCATCACACGTTCTTCGAGATGCTCGGGAATTTCTCCTTTGGCGACTATTTCAAGCGCGATGCCATCCGCTTCGGCTGGGAGTTCGTCACCAGGGAACTTGGCATCGATGCGCAGCACATCCGGATCAGTGTGCACCACAAAGACGACGAGTCGCGCGCGCTATGGCGTGAGATCGCCGGCTTGCCGGATTCCCGCATCTACGGGATGAGCGACAAGGACAACTTCTGGCAGATGGCGGACACGGGTCCCTGCGGGCCGTGCTCGGAGATCTACGTCGACCTCGCGCACCTCACCAAGGACTGGAAGTTCCCCGAGGGCGCCACGGGCGAGTGGACGGACTTGAAACGGAAGGACTTCTCGCTCGACGCGTTCGTCGAAGGTGCCGAAGCGGGACGGTTCCTCGAAATCTGGAACCTCGTGTTCATGCAGTACGACCGGCAGGCGGATGGCACGATGGTACCGCTCCCCAAGCCGTCGGTGGACACCGGAGCGGGCCTGGACCGGATTGCCGCGGTGTTGCAGGGCGTGACGAGCAACTACCACACCGACATGTTCGTGCCGCTCGTCTCGACAGTGGAACAGGTAGTCGGTCTGCCGTATGGTGACTGGCCGAAGGGAGTGCAGCTGCCGTCTCCGAGTCCTGCAGGCAAGCTGCCAAAGGGAGCCAGTTCCGCTTCCTTCCGGGTCCTTGCGGAGCACGGGCGCGCGGTCGCCTTTCTCCTCGCGGATGGCGTGTTCCCGTCCAACGAGGGCAGGGGCTACGTGCTGCGACGCATCCTGCGTCGCGCCGTTCGTCACGCATGGCTCCTCGGTCGCCGGGAGCCGACACTGTATCGGGTTGTCGACGAAGCCATCACGCAACTGGGCTCGGTGTTTCCCGAACTGATCTCGCGTCGTGAGCACCTGCTCAAGACGACGCGCGTGGAGGAGGAGAGCTTCCTCGCCACCATCGAAGGCGGGCTGACGCGATTTGACCAGATTGCGCCGGCGCATAGCACGCAAGGCGGTGGCGCCATTCGCGGTACCGTGAGCGGCGACGACGCGTTCAAGCTCTACGACACGTTCGGTTTCCCGATCGACCTTACCGAGCTTATGGCGCGCGAGCGCGGCTACACGGTGGACATCGCGGGATTCGAGACCGCGCTCGAAGGTCAGCGCCGCCGCTCGCAAGAGGAGCGCAAATCCAGGAAGCTCGGCGTCGGTGTGGACGAGCTCAGCGACCTCGCGCAGTGGAGGGCAGCGCCCGGCGCCAAGCCCGATGCGACGTTCGTCGGATACGGCACGGTCGAGATCGAGACCGAAGTCACGGCCATCAAGCACCTCGACGGTGGGCGAGTCGCGGTGATGCTGCGCGAGTCGCCGTTCTACGCCGAATCCGGCGGTCAGATCGCCGACCGCGGCGAGATCGTCGGCGACGGCTGGCGGGTGGACGTGGACGACGTCAAGAAGGTCGAGGGCCGCCCGGCGGCCGTTGGTGTCGTGAGCGGTACGTTCCAGTTCGGTCGGGCGACAGCGCGCATCCCGAGCGACCGACGGCTGGACACGGAACGCAACCACACGGCGACGCATCTGCTGCACGCCGCGTTGCGCGAAGCGCTGGGGGAATCGGTGCATCAGGCCGGGTCGCTGGTGGCGCCGGATCGCCTGCGGTTTGACTTCACACATCACGGCGCGGTGAAACCGGACAAGCTCGAGTCCATTGAGCAGCGCGTGAACGACTACGTATGGAAGGCGCTGCCGGTGACCTATCGCGAGATGCCGTTCGCGGAGGCCCGTGCCACCGGTGCGATGGCGCTCTTCGGCGAGAAATACGGCGACGTGGTGCGCGTGGTGACCGTGCCTGGCTTCTCGATGGAGCTGTGTGGTGGCACCCATGTGCGCAACACGTCCGAGATCGGCCTGTTCCGCATCGTGCAAGAGACCGGCGTCGCATCCGGCGTCCGGCGCATCGAGGCGGTGACCGGCCCGGGTGCATTCGCGCACATGCGCGAGCACGAGCGCACGCTCTCGCGCGTAGCCGAGTTGGTGAAGTCGCCGGAGGATGGCGTCGAGAAGCGCGTTGCCGGCTTGCTTGAGGAGCGGCGTGCGCTGGAGAAGCGGGTGGAAGAGGCGCTCCGCGGCGGTGGCGACCAGATGAAGCAGTGGATCGCCGAGGCGGAAGCGCTCGACGGCAATGGTGTGCGGTACGTGGGACGCACGGTCACCGTGTCGGATGCCAAGGAACTTCAGGCGATGGGCGACGCCCTGCGCGAGCAGCTGAAATCAGGGGTCGGGGTTCTGGGTGCGGCGTTCGGCGATGGAAAAGCAACCCTGCTCGTCGTGGTGACCGACGACCTCAAGGACCGCGGCGTCCGCGCGGACGCCCTCGTTCGTGACATCGCGGCGCCCGTCGGCGGCAAGGGTGGTGGCAAGCCGCACATGGCGCAGGCCGGCATCCCGGATCCATCCAAACTCGCCGCGGCTATGAAGGGCGCGGCCGCCGTCGTGCGTGCCACCGTGAGCGGCGCGTGACCGTGCGCGAATGGGTGACCAGTCGCTCGACGCAGGTGCCGGACGTGCTGACCGCGCGCGTGATCGAGTTGCTTGGCGCTGATGCTGACCAGCCGGCGAGTGGATCCGGGGCGGCGTGCCTTGCCGCGGCCCAGCGTTCGCTGGAACAGCTGCTCGCGTCCGGAAGGTATGAGCGCGACAGCGCGCTCGACCTCCTGGCGGTGGACGCACTGACCACGTTCGCGTTCGAGCACGCCGCCGAGGCGTCGGCGAGTGCGGCGGACATCAAACGTCTCGCAATGGATGGCGCGCGCGCGCTGTCCGGGATCGCGGCAGAAAATGGCTGACGTCTTCGGCGGACCCTTCCGGGAACTGGCGGCGCTGGCGCAACGCATGACGGAGTCCATCGGTCCGGATCTCGATCGCGCGCTGGCCATGGTGCGCGAAACGGTGCGCGGCGGCGGCACGCTGTTCTTCTGTGGCAACGGGGGCAGCGCGGCAGACGCACAGCACGTGGCGACGGAGTACGTGGTGCGCTACACCAGGAATCGGCGCGCCTATCCGGCCGTGGCGCTCACCACGGACACGTCGCTTCTCACCGCGGCCGGCAACGATCTGGGATTCGACCAGGTGTTTGCCAGGCAGGTCGAGGCCTTGGCGAAACCGGGCGACCTGCTGGTGATCCACACGACGAGTGGCGATTCGCCGAACCTGCTGATGGCCGCCGAGGCTGCGCGCGCAAAAAAGGTGGCGGTGTTGGCGTTGAGCGCCCGGGATGGCGGCAAGATCAAGGGTGTGGCGACCCACACAGTTGTGGTTCCGACCGACCGCACAGATCGCGCTCAGGAAATGCAGTTGTGCATCCAGCACATCATCTGTGATCAAGTGGAGCGTGAGCTTTGAAGACCATGGCAGGCAAGCGTGCGCTCGTGACCGGCGGCTCGCGTGGCATCGGTGCGGCGACCGCCCTGCTGTTCGCGGAGTGGGGCGTCAACGTCGCGGTTGGCTACCTGACGCGTGAAAAGGAGGCGAAGGCGGTCGCGGCGGACGCCAAGCGTCTGGGTGTCCGCGCGCACGCAATTGCCGCCGACATTTCCGAGCGTGCCGGAGCCGAACGGCTGGTCCAGGAAGCCGCGGCCAAGCTCGGTGGGATAGACTATTTCATCGGAAACGCGGGAATCTGGATCTCTGAGGAAGCGGCGCTCACGAAGATGGATGATGACCAATGGCACCGGACCATGCGCCAGAACGTGGACTCGGTGTTCTTCACGACACGCGCGGCCGCGCGCGTTCTCTCGGATCACGGCCGCATCATCCTGGTGTCGAGCACGGCCGGACAGCGCGGCGAAGCGTTTCACTCGGACTACGCTGCGTCGAAGGGTGCGGTCATCTCGTTCGTGAAGTCGCTGTGCGTAGAACTCGCCAAGCGCGACATCAATGTGAATTGCGTGGCACCTGGCTGGGTGGACACCGAGATGGCGGAGAAACCGTATGCGGGCGGCGGTCGCGAGCGCATCGAGGCGGGCATTCCGCTGGGTCGCGTGGCAAGCGCACGCGATGTTGCCGGGCCAATCGTGTTCCTGTGCTCGTCGATGGCGCGCCACGTCACCGGGGAAATCGTGAACGTCAACGGCGGCAGCGTGTTGGCGGGATGATCGTCCTCGTCTTCACGGGCGGGACCATCTCGATGCGCCACGATCCGGCTGCCGGCGGCGCAGTGCCGGCGCTGGCGGGGCAGGACATCCTCAACCTGGTGCCCCAACTTCGCGACATCGCGCCGTTGGAGGTCGACGACTTCGGCGCGTTCCCCGGTCCGCACATGACCACCGATCGGATGTGGGAATTGCGCAACAAGATCCGCGCGCACGCCGCCAGGCCCGAAGTGAAGGGTGTCGTTGTCACGCACGGCACTGACTCGCTTGAGGAGTCGGCCTATCTCGTGGCACGCTCGATGGAGAGTGAGAAGCCGATCGTGTTCACAGGGGCCATGCGTACGTCAAGCGACCTTGGATGGGACGGGCCTGCCAACCTCGGCGCGTCCATTCGCGTGGCCACGAGCGACGCCGCGATGGGAAGCGGCGTGTTGGTCGTGATGAGCGACCGCATCTACGCCGGACTCGACGTGACGAAGTCGCACACGCACATGCTGGATGCCTTCGAGAGCCCTGGCCTCGGGCCGCTCGGTGTGCTGGACGACGGCCGCGTCGTATTCCGGCGCTCTATTCCCACGGCCAACGCGGTGCTGGACGCGCCAGATCTGGGCGGGCCGGTTGAGATCGTGCTCGCATACGCGGGCGCGACATCGAGCCTGATCGATGCAGCGCGTGAGGAAGGCAAGGGCCTCGTGGTCGCGGGAATGGGTCGCGGCAACGTGCCACCCGGCATGGTGGCTGGCATCGAACGTTGGCTCAACGAATCGAAGCCGGTCGTCATCACGTCGCGCGCCCCGCGCGGTCGTGTCGGGCGGACGTACGGGTACTTCGGTGGCGGCCGTCGCCTCAGTGAACTCGGCGCGATCTTCGGTGGCAACCGACGCCCGCAGCAGGCGCGCATCGACTTGATGCTCGCGTTGGGCGCCGGCGCGGACCCGCGCGCGTTCATCGAGCGCTAAGCGCGCGATGCCAAGCCAACGCCCCGATCCGCGGCTGCAGCCGCCGCCCGCCGTCTTCGAAATCACGGCCGGCTTCGAGAAGGCGGGCTTCGAGGTGTGGTGCGTGGGTGGAGCGGTGCGCGATGCCTTGCTGGGGCATCCACACCTGGACTGGGATTTCGCGACCAACGCGACACCCGATCAGGTGCGCACCGCGTTCGGCCGCAAGCGCACGATTCCGGTGGGCATCGCGTTCGGAACCGTTGGTGTGCTGGACTCAGCCGGCGTCCTGCACGAGGTGACCACATTCCGACACGACGTACGGACCGACGGCCGGCACGCCGAAGTCGAGTTCGGCGCGTCGCTCGACGAGGACCTGGCTCGGCGCGACTTCACGATCAACGCGGTGGCCTATTCGGCCACGACGGGCGAGATCAGGGATCCGTTCGGAGGTAGGGCGGACCTCGAGCGCCGGGTGCTGCGTGCGGTGGGCGATGCGCCGCAGCGGATGCGGGAGGACCGGTTGCGTGCGTTGCGCGGGATCCGCTTTGCGGCGCGCTTCGGATTCGAGATCGAGGCCGCGACGTGGAAGGCGATTTGCGAGAGCGCGCCGTATCTCACGCGTTTGTCGGGAGAGCGGGTGCGGCAGGAGTTGGAGAAGACCATGGATCAGGTGCAGGCACCGTCCAAGGCTCTGGGACTGTGGCGGGAGAGCGGCGCGGCTCGGGCGCTCGTGCCCGAGCTCGACGGCGCCGGTGAGGAGAGCCGTCGTGCCACGGATTGTGCAGCTCGTCCGGGGCTGCCGCGGCGACCGGGTCGGCGGTTGACCCGGCTCGCCGTGCTCTTGAGCGATGCGGCACCCGATGCGGTCGAGTCCGCCGCGATGCGACTGAGATTCTCGAAGCACGACACGCAGTGGCTGGCCGGAATCATCGGGTCGTGGCACAGGCTCGACGCCATCATTGCCGGCAAGACGGTCGCGGGAACGCCGGACGCCGCCAGTGTGCGTCGCTGGATCGCCCTGATTGGCCGCACCCAGCTGGGCGCCTTCTTCCGGCTGGCTTCGGCGCGTTGGTCAGATCGCCGTGCGAACGGTCTTGAGCGGGGTGTTCCCAGCGCGGCCGCGGTCCGGTCGCTGTACCGGCGCAGTCTGCGCGCGGCGCTTACCGAGCCGGTGGATCTGCGCGACCTGGCCGTGGACGGCGACGACTTGCGGAAGGCGGGCGTGACGCCAGGTCCGCGGCTTGGAAAGATGCTCTCGGCCCTTCTCGATCAGGTGCTGGACGACCCGGCGCTCAATACGCGCGACCAGCTGCTCGTCGCTGCGAAACACTTGGTGGAGCGCGGCGCGTGAGCGGCGTCGCGATCGCCTACGCGCTCTCCGCGGCGCTGGCCAACATCGTCGGCGCCCTGGCGGTGACGTCGGGCGCGCGATGGAGTGTGCGCGCCCTGGATCGGATGTTGGCGTTCGCCGCCGGGTTTCTGTTGTCGGTCGCGTTTGTGGACTTGCTCCCGGAGGCGTTCGCACGCAGCGGCCACACCGGCGCAGCGGTGGCGCTCGGGGCGTACGTGCTGGTGCATCTGACTCAACACAGCATCGGGCGGCATTTCCACTTCGGCGAGGAGCGGCACACGGTATCGCGCGTCACCAGCGGCAGCGCCCTCATCGGACTCCTGTTGCACACGTTCGTGGACGGAGTCGCGGTGGCGAGCGGACTCTTGGTGAGCGGCGCCGTTGGGGCGCTGGTCTTCATCGGCGTCCTGCTTCACAAACTGCCGGAGGGCCTGGCCATCTCGAGTCTCTTCATGGCCGCGGGGGCATCGCCACGCGCCGCCGTTGGTGCAGCGGGAGCCTTGGGTGTCGCCACGATCCTTGGCGTGGCGCTCACGGGCCAGTTCGGCGCGCTCCAGACATATGGTATGGCGATCTCGGCCGGGGTCACCATCTACGTGGGCGCGTCGAATCTCGTGCCGGAGTTGCAGAAGCGCGGTGGCTGGGAAACGCCTCTGAGCTTCATTGCCGGTTGCGGTGCGTACTTTCTGGCGCGCTCGGCGCTGTGATGGCGAAGTCGAAGGAGGCGGCCAGGCAAGCCACACTGTTCCAGGGCGCCATCGACCGCGCACAGCCGCTCGCGGCGAGAATGCGGCCTGCGTCGCTGGACGAGTTCGTCGGCCAGGAACACGTCCTCGCCCCCGGGCGCGCCCTGCGCGACTCCATTGAGAAGGGGACCATCGGGTCGGTCGTGCTCTGGGGGCCGCCGGGCTCCGGCAAGACGACGTTGGGCCGGCTGATCGCCGCGTACACGGACCGCGAGTTCGTCGCGTTCTCGTCGGTGACGGAGGGGGTTGTGCGTGTGCGCGAGGTGGTTGCCGAGGCGCAGGAGCGGCTGGCGTCGGGGCGGGGCACGATCTTGTTCGCCGACGAGATCCACCGTCTCAACAAATCACAACAGGACGCATTCCTTCCGCACGTCGAGACCGGGACGATAACCCTCGTTGGCGCGACGACGGAGAATCCGTCGTTCGAGATCAACGGTGCCTTGTTGTCGCGCGTTCGCGTGTTCGTATTACGACCCATCCCGGCCGAGGCCGTGCGCCAACTGCTCCTGCGTGCGCTGACCGACCCAGAGCGGGGCCTGGGCGCGCGGACGCTTGAGATTGACGATGACGCGCTCGCGATCATCGCGACCGAAGCTGACGGCGACGCACGGCGCGCGCTGACCGTGCTGGAAGCCGCGGCGCAACAGACGGTGGATGGTGGACGGATCGACGCCGCTGTGGCGCGGGAGGCGATGCAGCTGCGGGTTGCTCGCTTCGACAAAGGCGGCGAAGAGACCTACAACATGCTGTCCGCCTTCCACAAAAGCCTGCGCGGCAGCGACCCCCAGGGCGCCCTGTACTGGATGGCCCGGTTCGTTGACGGCGGCGGCGATCCGATGATTCTCTTCCGACGCGCGATGGCGATGGCGTCCGAGGACATCGGGCTGGCGGACCCCAATGCGCTGATCCAGGTTGTGGCGGCCCGGGATGCGTTTCATACGCTGGGACAGCCGGAAGGACTCCTGCCGCTGGTGCAGATGGTGGTGTACCTCGCCACCGCGCCCAAGTCGAATCGCGTGGTCGTCGCGCTGGGCGCTGCGATGGAGGCGGCGCGCGAGACGCCGACCGAGGGTGTTCCGCTTCAGATTCGCAATGCGCCCACCAACCTTATGAGGGAGTTGGGGTACAACGCCGGGTATCGTTACGCGCACGATGCGCCGGAAGCGTACCTGCCACAGGAGTACCTGCCGGAGGCACTGCGGGGCCGCTCCTTCTACTCACCGGGGACATTCGGCTTCGAGAAGGAGATCGCCAAGCGCCTGGCTTGGTGGAACGAACTCAAGGCGAAACACTCAGGAGATTCCGATTGATGAAGCGATTGACCCTGGTGATGGCGTTGGCAGCGACGGCGGGTTGCGCCGCGTTGGGCCGGCAGGCGTTCCAACAACCGCGCGTCGAACTGCTCGACGTGAGGGTGGTGGGACTGGGTGTCACCGGAGGGGAACTCGAGGTGGCGCTCGGCGTGCGCAACCCAAACGGCTTTCGGCTGGACGCGAGCCGTCTGACGTATCGCGTGTTCGTCAGTGACAGCGTGACGCTTGCCGGCGGTGAGATGGACAGTCGTGCGACGGTGCAGGCCGATGACTCAACGGTCATCAGAATCCCGGTGGCGTTCAGCTATGCTGGGCTCGGAGCCGCCGCGCGCCAATTGCTGCAGACCGGTATCGTTTCATATCGGGTCACGGGAGACGTGACCGTGGCGTCGGTGGTGGGGAACTTCACCGTGCCGTTTACAACCACCGGCCGCTACAGTACCCTGCGCCGCTAGGAGTAGCCCATCGCACGCTCGCCCATAGTCATCGAACAACCGGTCGAACGCGCGTTGCTCGTTGGCGCGCCGCTCAAGCGCACCCGCGATCGCGCCGTGATGCTGCGCGAACACCTCAGCGAGCTGCGCCGACTGGCGGACACCGCGGGTGCCCTGGTGGTCGGGGAGTTGACCCAACAACTCGACCGTCCGCATCCCGGCACCTACCTCGGCGTTGGAAAGCTGGAAGAGTTGAAGGCGATGGTGGCGGAACTCGCTGTCACGCTGGTGATCTTCGACGACGAGCTGACGCCGTCCCAGGCGAAGAACATCGAGGGCATTGTGGGACAGCGCGTGGTGGATCGCGCCGAGCTGATCCTCGACATATTCGCGACGCGGGCTCGCACGTCCGAATCCAAAATGCAGGTGGAGCTGGCGCAGCTCGAGTACATGCTGCCGCGACTCACCCGGATGTGGACGCACCTCGAGAAGTTCCGTGGCGGTATCGGCGTGCGAGGCCCCGGCGAGACCCAGCTCGAGACCGACCGGCGCCTCATCAGTCATCGGATCAAGCTCCTCAAGGAGCGGCTCAAGGAAGTGGAGAAGGGGCGCGTGGTGCAGCGCAGCGGTCGGCGCGACGAGTTCAAGGCGTCGCTGGTCGGCTACACGAACGCGGGCAAGTCCTCGATCCTGCGTGCCCTCGCCGAAGCTGACGACGTGTTTGTGGAGGACCGGCTGTTCGCGACGCTGGATCCGCTGACGCGCGAAGTGAAGCTCGGCGACAACTCTCGTGTGCTCGTCACAGACACGGTGGGCTTCATCCGCAAACTCCCGCATCATCTCGTGGCATCATTTCGCGCCACCCTCGAGGAGGCCCGGGAGGCCGACATCCTGCTGCACATCATTGACGCCGCCCATCCGATGTGGGAGGAACAGCGCGAAGTGGTGGTGGACGTACTGAACGAGCTGGGTCTCAGCGAGCGCCCAGTGCTGCTGGTGTTCAACAAGATCGACCTGCTCCCCGGGGACGAACTTCTTACGCTTCAGGATCGCGTGGCCGCGGACTGCCCGGGCGCTGTCTTCGTTTCCGCCGAAGCGCCGGGTGGACTCGATCCGCTCCGTCGTGCGCTGCAGTCCGCTGTTCGGGCGAATCGGCCGGTGGCCGAGATCCGCCTTTCCCACTCGGATGGCAAGCTGTTGGCCGAGATCCATCGTGACGGCGAGGTGATTGACCAACGGACGGTGGGTGAGCAGCTGGTGGTGCGCGCTCGAGTGAACGACCGGCTGGCCGGCCGCCTGCGTCAGGCGGGTGTGACCGTGCAACGGGAAGGCGTCCGCGGGTCATGATCGTCGTCGTCACCGGAGCCAGCGGCTTCATCGGGCGGAATCTCGTCCAACGCTTGCTGGGCCGTGGCGCGGAGGTGCGATGCCTGGTGCGTGCGCGGGGGCACGCACCGCCGCCAGGTGCCGCGGCGTTTCCAGTGAATTACGATGATCAGGACTCTCTCGACCGGTGCCATGCGTTCGACGGCGCCGACGTGGTGTTCCATCTGGCTGCGGCGACGCACGCAACCGGCCAGGCTCGCTTCGACCGGGCGAACGTGGCGCCGACGCGGATGCTGTTGCGGGCGATCACCAGTCGGCGGGCGGGGCCGCGCTTCGTGCATGTGTCATCGCAGTCCGCGGCCGGTCCGGCGGGGCCGGGTCAGTCGGTCACGGAAGCCGACGCGCCCGCCCCGCTGGAGGCTTATGGGCGGAGCAAGTTGGCAGCCGAGCGGGTTGTCGAGGGCTTCTCGAATCGTGTGGCCACCACGATTGTGCGGCCGTGCTCGGTGTTCGGTCCCTGGGATCGCGGATTCCTGTCGTTGTTCCGATTGGCGCAGCGCGGTTGGCTCATCTACCCCGGCATTCAACGCCACGAGATGTCGCTGTTGCATGTGGACGACGTTGTGGATGGGCTCATGAATGCCTCGCGCGAGCAGGCAGCGATCGGGCGCACGTACTTCCTGGCCTCGGATTCTCCGGTCACTTGGGGCGAGTTTGGCGCACACGTGTCGAAAGCCATGGGCGTGGCGCCGCGAACCGTGAACCTCAGCTCGGGCCTCGTGAGCGCGGCGTCAACGGTTGGCGAGTGGCTGGGCCGCGCCACCGGGACGGCTCCACTGCTGTGCCACAGCAGGGCCGTGCTGGCGGCGCAGCCGCGCTGGGTGTGCTCTGCGTCACGGGCTCGGAGCGAAATCGGGTTCAACCCGTCGCGATCTCTCCCCGACGCTGTTCGCGACACCTACCTTTGGTACGTTCGAGCTGGGTGGCTCCGTGATCCGCGCGGTGCAGCCCCAGTCGTGAACTGACCCCTCCATGCGCGCCTCGCCGTCTGTACGTCCAACCCATCGTCCCGTGCGCACTGACGACGTGCGCGCGGCAGGCTGCCGGACGCTGGTGGATCTGTTGCGACTTCGTATTGCCGAGCGCCCCGATTTCCAAGTGTACCGGTTTCTGCCAGGTGACCGAAAGCCGGTTGAGGCGATCACTCATCGGCAGCTGGAGTTGCGTGCGCTTGGCGTTGCGGCGCGCATCGCGGAAGTCACCAAGCCCGGCGACCGGGTTCTCTTGCTTGTGCCGCCTGGGCTTGACTACCTGGCCGCTTTCTTTGGGTGTCTCTATGCAGGGGTGATCGCGGTGCCGGCGTATCCTCCACACCCGCGTCGCCCGGACCCGCGAGTGTCGGCGATTGCGTCGGACTGTGAGCCGGCCGCGGCGCTGACCACCAAGTCGCTGCTCGAGCGACTCGAGTCCTGGCGCGGTGACGATGAGCGGCTGCGACGACTGCGCTGGATCGCCGTGGACGACCCGACCGAGGGGGACGTTTCGCACGCGCGAGCGACCACCGCGTCTGACATCGCCATGCTGCAGTACACCTCCGGCTCGACGGCGGCTCCGCGCGGAGTCGTTCTGACGCACGCCAATCTCCTGCACAACTTGTCGCTCATCCGCGCGGCCTATCCCGTGGCCGTTGATGATCTGGCATTATCCTGGCTGCCGCCGTTTCACGACATGGGATTGATCGGCGGCATTCTGCAACCGATGTACCTGGGCATCGGGTCGGTGCTCCTCGCGTCGGCGACATTCCTGCAGCGGCCGCTTTCGTGGCTTGAGGCAACGTCCACCTACCGGGCCACCAGCACCGCGGCGCCGAACTTCGCGTTCGACCTGTGTGTGGAGCGCATCAAGCCCGAAGAGATGCGCGGACTCGACCTCTCGTGTTGGCACACCGTATTCGATGGTGCCGAACCGATTCGCGCGGAAACGATCGAGCGGTTCACGCGCGCGTTCGCGCCGGCAGGCTTCCGGAGCGACGCCTTCTTTCCGTGTTATGGGCTGGCCGAGGCCACTCTGTTCGTGGCGGGCGGACCGTGGGGGCAGGGGGCGTCCACGCTGGATGTGTCGCGCGACGCGCTTGAGCAAAAGCGCATCGCGCCGGCCACGGCGGGCGATCGCCTGCGACTGGTGTCCTCCGGCGCACCGGCGGAGGGCCAAATCGTCCGCATCGTCGATCCGGCATCGCGCGCAGTGGTTGAAGATCGGCGCATTGGCGAGATCTGGGTGTCTGGTGAGAGCATCGCCTCCCGCTACTGGCGGACGCAGGACGAAGCGGAACCGGTGTTCGGCGTCACCCTCGCGGCGGACCCGGGTCGCGCATTCCTGCGGACGGGCGACCTCGGATTCCTCGATGACGGCCAGTTGTTCGTTACGGGGAGGCTGAAGGACCTCATCATCATCGGCGGCCGCAACTACTACCCGCAGGACCTCGAGCTCGCGGCGCAGCGGAGTCACCCAAACCTTCGTCCGGGCCATGCGGCCGCGTACGCGCTGCCTGGCGAAGCGCGCGAACGGTTGGCGATCGCACTCGAGGTGACGAGGCACCATAACGACGACGACAACGAGGCGGTGTTCGCTGCTGTGCGACGAGCGCTTGCGGACAAGGAGGGAATCCTCCCGGACGTGATCACGCTCGTGGCGCAGAACGGCATTCCGCGCACGTCGAGCGGGAAAGTGCGTCGCGGCGAGACGCGCGTCCGGCTCTTGGCCAAGACGCTCGATGTCGTGGCCCACTCGGAGCAGACAATCGACGACGTGCCGGCGTTGCGTGGCGTCCCCGGCGTGTCGCCTCGCCTGGAGTTGTGGCTGCGCAGCTGGGTGGCGGACGAGCTCGGCATCGGCATTGACGCCGTGGATCCCGCGGCGTCCGTGCGTGATTACGGACTGGACTCGGTCTCAGCCGTCCGTCTTGTCACCGAACTGGAACAGGTGCTGGGCCGGCGCGTGGACGTGTCCGTCTTGTGGCGCGAATCCTCGATTCGCGCACTGGTGCAGGCACTGGAGGCGGGCGCGAACGCGATGGGAACGTCGGGCGCTGTGTCCGCGATACCGGAAAGGCGCGACGGCAGGTCGGTGTCGCCGCTGCCGGCGGCGGAGTTCCCGGAATACCGCCTGCTCCAGGGCCGTCTGGAGGAACTGGAGAGGCACGGCTTGGAGAATCCGTACTTCCGTGTGCACGACGGCACGTCCGGAAACCGGGCGCTGATTGGCGGTCGCGACGTCCTCAACTTCTCGAACTACAACTACCTCGACCTCGCCGGCGATCCGCGGGTGCGCGACGCCGTGATCGCGGCGGTGCGGCGCTATGGAACCTCGGCGTCTGCGAGCCGGCTGGTGTCCGGCGAACGGCCGGTGCACCGCGAGCTTGAGGAGGAACTCGCCGGTTTCATTGGCGTTGAGGATTGCGTCACGTTCATTGGCGGCGTCACGACCAACGTGTCGACCATCTCGCACCTGGTCGGGCCGGACGATGTTGTCTTGTGCGACGAGTTGCTGCACAACTCGGCCATGCAGGGCGCGTTGTTCTCCGGCGCGAGGCGGCTCACGTTCCGCCACAACGATTTCGAGGCTGCCGAGCGGCTGCTCCACGACGTACGCTCCCACGCGCGGCGCGCGCTCATCGTGATTGAAGGCGTATACAGCGCGGACGGCGACATTCCGGATCTGCCGCGATTCGTGGAAGTGAAGCGCCGCCACGAGGCATGGCTGATGGTGGACGAGGCCCACTCGATTGGCGTTCTTGGCACCACGGGGCGGGGCATCGCGGAGCACTTCGCGATCTCGCCACGCGGGGTAGACCTCTGGATGGGCACGCTCTCGAAGTCGCTTGCCAGCGTCGGCGGGTACATCGCAGCGCGCGGCGAAATCGTCGAATACCTCAAATACACCGCGCCGGGTTTTGTCTTCAGCGTTGGGATGGCGCCGGCCAATGCGGCAGCTGCGCTTGAGGCGCTCAGAATCGTTCGGCGCGAACCCGAACGCGTGGCGCGGCTGCAGGCGAACGCCGCTGCGTTCCTCTCCGCGGCGCGGGCGCGCGGACTCGACACCGGCGCGAGCAACGGGACGCCGATCATTCCCGTGATCATCGGCGATTCGATGCGGGCCGTGCGCCTGTCGCAGCAACTGCTGGAGCGGGGGATCAACGTGCAACCGATGATCGCGCCGGCTGTGCCAGAGTCCGCGGCTCGCCTGCGCTTCTTTGTCTCGTCATCCCACACCGTGGAGCAAATCCACACCGCCGTCGACACACTGGCGACGCTATTGGAGTCCATCCGATGAATCCTGTCACTCCGAGGCGCGGGTTCATGCGCCGTGCCGGCGCGTCGCTGGCCGCATTGGCCCTGTGGCCCCGGCAATCGTCCGCCACGGAACCGGCGCCAGATGAGTCCTGGCTTCAGGGTCTCAATGGCAAGCACCGCCAGATCTTCGATGTTGATGGCTGCAAGGATGGTCACCCGCTCGGCCGCGTGGCGAACTTCTTCGATGCCTACGGCGAGGCGTACAGCCTCAAGGACTCAGAGCTCAACGCCATCTTCGGGATCCACGGCGGCGGCATGCCTATCGCGCTCAACGACGCGATGTGGGCGAAGTACGAGATCGGAAAGCGGTATTCCGAAATGGATCCGCAGACTGGCGCGCCGTCCGTCCGGAATCCCTGGGCACGGAACGGAACGACTTCCGTCGCTCGCCTTCAGGAGCGCGGCGTACGGTTCATCGTGTGCATGCGGAGCATCCGCCGAATGAGCCGGGAGCTGGCGTCGGGCGGTGGCAACGCCGAAGCCGTACGCGCGGAGCTCACATCCAACTTGCTGCCGGGCGTGACTCCGGTGCCGGCGATGATCGTGGCTGTGAATCGCGCGCAAGAGGCCGGCTTGTCGTACGCGTTCCTCGGCTAAGCGCGCCGAGTCAAGTGCACCCGAACGTCGGCGCGCGACTGGGCACAGTGCGGGTCCGTTCCGGCGCCGCCGACATCTGGTTCGCCTGGGTTGACCAGCACGCGGACGTCGTTGCGACGCTTTCGCGGGACGTGCTCTCCGACGCGGAGCGGTCGCGCTTGGGCCGCTATCGAAACCTCGCCTCCGCAGGGTGCTACGTGATCACGCGCGCATTGGTCCGCCGGGTGCTGGGTGAACATCTGGCGATTCCTCCGAATCAGGTGACGGTGCGGGTGACGGACCTCGGCAAGCCCGTGGTCTCAGACGACCTGCATTTCAACGTCAGTCACTCCGGGGACCTGATCGTCATGGCCGTCTCTGCCGAACGCGCCGTGGGCGTCGACGTCGAGCGTCGCCGGCCGGTGGTTCGCGCCGACGCGCTGATCGCCCGTTGGCTGACGCCGGTCGAGCAGCAGGAAGTCCGGCGGCTGACCGCCGACGGCGTGAACGTATCCGACGCGTTTCTGCGCGTGTGGAGCACCAAGGAATCCGGGCTCAAGGCGATCGGCGTGGGCATTTCTGGAGCCACCACCGCGGACCTCACCAATGTTGTCGCCGTTGCCTTGGACGACCTCCTGACCAAGGCTACCCGCGACGCCGATCGCTATGTCGGCTCGGTGGCGTTCGCCTGAGTTGGGGCTCGGTCCGCGCTGACGTACAACGCGAATGCCGCCGTCACCGTGCCGAGCACCGCGCCGGCGACCGCATCGATCGCGTAGTGAAATCCACCGTAAACCGCGCCCAGGGCGAGGCCCAGCGTGAGGAGTGCGAGCCAGGCGCCGCGCGCGCCGAAGAAGTAGATCGCGACGATGCTCTGCGCCACCGCCACGGCCACGTGCGAAGACGGGAACGCCGTTCCGCGTGAGGATCCGTTCTCGAGCAGCCAGAGCGTCGCGGCGCAGATGGGGCCGTCAGGCGCGTCGGCGCCGCCGCGATACCTGGGCCCTTCCACCGGGTACACTGCGTAGATCATGAAGCAGGTCGTGAACGTCAGCAGCAGGGCGAACACCGCCCGCGAGTAATCGCGCCCGCGCCGGCTGTACTGGAGCAGGAGCGGCATCGATATCACGATCGCGTAGTAACTCAGGTAGCAAGCGTGCAGGAGCTCGCTCAGGATCCTTGATGGCCAGGTGCGCGCGAAGTCCGCTGCGGGATTGCCACCAAACAGCGCCAGCTCGATGCGGAGAATCTCGGGGTCGCGCATTGCGAGATGGCCGGCGGCGGCGATGACGTTGGGTGCCTCGACGTACAAGATCGGAATCGCGACGACGGGCATCCAGTTGCGAAGCCAGGCGGGCACTCGCTTCCACCAGGTGCATGCCACGACGACGCTCAGCAGCGCGCCGTGCAGGGGCAGGGCGCTTGCGTCCAGGCGGGATGCACCCACGGCGAGGATGATGCCCGTGATGACCAGATAGGCGGTCAATACGCCACCCGCCCATATTGCTGTCATGTCATTGGAAATTGTGCGGGCCGACGGCCGGCGTGGTGTTTCTGACTTCGTGGACATGCCGTGGCGAATTCCTGCGCTGACCGACGCGCCGCTTTGGGTTCCGCCGCTGCGAATGATGGTGCGCGACGCCCTGGACACCAAGAGCAACCCATTCTACCGCGAAGCGGATCGAGCCCTGTTCATTGCGCGGCGCGACGGCCGGCCAGTCGGGCGAATTGCGGCCATCGAGAACCGCACGCACAACGAGACACACGGCGATCGCGTGGGCTTTTTCGGGTTCTTTGACGCCGCGGACGATCCGGACGCGACGGCGGGATTGGTGTCGGCGGCGGGAACGTGGCTGCGAGCGAAAGGGCTGACCGCCATTCGTGGGCCGATGAACCCGTCCACCAACTACGAATGTGGCCTGCTCGTGGACGGCTTCGACCAGCACCCGCAGTTTCTCACGACTTGGAATCCGCCGTATTACGAAGGCCTCATGTTGGGCGCCGGATTGTCTTCGGTGCAGGACCTCCTCGGCTACTGGTTGCCGTATGGGGAGGCGGGCTTCAAGGCGCCGGAGCGCGTGGCCGCACTGGCGGCGCGCGCCGCCGCGCGCGCCAAGCTCACGTTCCGCGATGTACAGATGAACCGCTTCTGGGACGAAGTACAGATCTGCTGGGACGTCTACAACTCGGCGTGGGAGAAGAATTGGGGCTTTGTGCCGATGTCGCATGGCGAGTTCATGCACATGGCCAAGGATCTCAAGTCGCTGTTGATCCCGCAGTTCGCGTTCATCGCGGAGATCAAGGGCCAGCCGGCGGGATTCATGCTCAGCATTCCCGACTACAACATCCCCCTGAAGGCCAATCGGTCCGGGCGCCTGCTGCCGTTCGGTGCCGTTCGGATGCTGCTGGCCAAGTCGCGCCTTCGCACCGGCCGGATCATGGCGCTGGGCATCAAGGAGGAATTCCGGGCGGGAAGCATCCTTCCCGTGTTCATGCATGAGGCGGCGCGTCGCGCTACCGCGTACGGGTCGACCGGCGCTGAGGCCTCATGGGTGCTCGAGAACAACCAGCCCATGCGTCAAGTGATCGAGGCGTGGGGCGGGCGAGTGTATCGCCGCTGGCGCATCTACGAGCGGCCTACCACCCCGTAGTCGCACAACCGAAGTGGTCCCGGTGGGACTCGAACCCACGACCCGACGATTATGAGTCGCCTGCTCTAACCGGCTGAGCTACGGGACCGATGGCTGCAATGTAAAGCTCCGCGCGATCGACTGCGCCTACGACGATTGAGCCGCCGTGCTGGTTGCGTGCTCGTCGTACGCCTCGAGAATCTCGGCCGGCGTTACGGTGGCGGCACCGAGCTTTCCGACCTCAACGCCGGCAGCGAAGTTCGCGATCACCGCGGCTTCTTGCGCGCTGCCGCCGGCGGCCAGCACGGTGGCCAGATAGGCGGTGACCGTATCGCCCGCGCCGACAACGTCGTATACCTCGCGCGCCACAGTGGGCACGGAATCGATGCCGCCGCGACGACCGGCCAGCATCATGCCTCGCTCGCCGAGTGTCAGGAGCAAATACTCGACGTCGAGCTTCTCGAGCGCTGCCGGGATCGCTTCGGGATGCTCGAGGTCAACAGCGGCGCCAAGCGCGGCATCCAATTCGCGGCGATTGGGCTTGAACACTGTCGCGCCGCGGTACGCAAAGAAGTGCCGGTATTTGGGATCGACGACAACCGGGAGCTTGCGCTGTTTCGCAGCCGCTATCGCCTCGCCGATGAGCGAGGGTACCAATAGCCCCTTGTTGTAGTCCTCGATAATGACCGCGTCGACAGCGCTGAGGGCAGTCTGTATCGCCCGGGCAACGCGCTCGAGGTCAGGCGGCGGCAGGTCGTGGTCATCCTCCTCGTCCACGCGCACCAGTTGCTGGGACCGCGCCAGGACGCGCGTCTTTCGCGTGGTGGGGCGGGCGACTCGCACCAGGTCGTCTCCGGCGATACCAGCCTTGGCCAACATGGCTTTGAGCTGTTCACCCGCGGCGTCCGAGCCGATCGTCGCGACCAGCCGACACGACGCACCGGCTGCGGCGACGTTCTGCGCGACGTTCGCCGCGCCGCCGAGGGCCTGGCGTCGCTCCCGCACCCGCACCACCGGCACCGGTGCTTCGGGCGAGATCCGGTCCACGTCGCCGACGAGATACTCGTCGAGCATCGCGTCGCCGATCACGAGCACCCGCTTGGTGCGGGCGGCGTCCAGGAGGGTCCGAAGTCGGTCCCGGGCGATCGAGAGGGGCATGGCGTGATTATACATGTTGGCGCAAGCTTTGTATTGCAAAGCACTTTCTGAGGGTGTACCTTTTGACATCCTTGGTCGTCCATTTCTGAACGTGGTTCGAAAAAATTGTCGTTCACTAGCAACGTCGTTCCGGTGCCGCTATGTTATTGGCCCTACACGCATTAGCGCATGCACGCAATGCGGTGTTTCGGTCGCGTAGCTCAGCTGGTTAGAGCGCTGGTCTCACATACCAGAGGTCCGGGGTTCGAGTCCCTGCGCGACCACTAGCCCACCGGCGACGGCGCAAGCCACCCGCTTCACTGATCCGACATGCGATTTGCCTGGCTGTTCCCGGTGCTGGCCGGCGGAGCTGTGTGCTCCGCGCCCGCGCTGTTTGCTCAACAGACGCCGACGCAACGGCCGACCGCCGAGCAGGCAAGGGCCGCGTTGCAGGCTCGTCCCGAGCTCGTGCAGCAGCTGCGCCAGCGTTTGGTCACCAGCGGGATGACCCGCGAGCAGATTCACGCCCGTTTGCGGGCGGAAGGCTACCCGGAAGACCTGCTCGACGCCTATTTGCCGGGTTCCGGCATGGCGGCACAGGCGCCGACCTCGGACCTCTACTCGGCGATTCAGGAACTTGGCATCGCGGATAGTTCTGATGTCTCGGTGCTGCGGTTGCTCCAAACGGACACCCTTCCGCCGAACGTGCGAGACTCGCTGCTTCGGTCGCGCGACACGCTGTTCCGCACTGACTCGCTGGGTCGTCGGGAGCCACGGCGGATGGTGGTACGCGCTGACGTCGAGGATTCCATCGCAAGACTCGACAGCGGCTTCAACATTTTCGGCTTCGAGATGTTTCGGTCTGGCGCGACACGGGTGGAAGCGAGCGTCCTGGGTCCAGTGGATGACAGCTACCGTCTGGGCCCCGGCGATCGCCTCGTGCTTATTCTGACAGGCGACGTTGAGTCGTCCCTGGCGCTGGATGTCACGCGCGAGGGATTCGTCCTGATACCGCAGGTCGGCGTGGTCTCCGTCTCGAATCTCACCCTGGGCCAGCTCAACGACGTGCTGTATTCCCGGCTGGGGCGCGTCTACTCCGGGATCCGGCGTGGAGCCAGCGCAACGACGCGATTCTCCCTCTCCGTCAGCCGTTTGCGCACGAACCAGGTCTACGTGCTGGGCGAAGTGGAACGGCCCGGCAGTTACATGGTCTCGAGTGCCGGCTCCGCCCTGACATCGCTGTACGCTGCCGGCGGACCCACGGCCAACGGTTCGCTTCGACAAGTGCAAATCAGGCGCGGTGGCAAGACCGTTTCGACGGTGGACCTGTACGACTACCTGCTGCGTGGTGACGCTTCCAGGGACGCGCGCCTCGAAACGGGGGACATCGTCTTTGTTCCAGCCCGTGGCATGCGCGTGCGTGTCCTGGGTGAGGTCGTCCGCCCGGCGACCTACGAGCTCAAACCCAACGAGACCCTGGCCGATCTGTTGGCGTCCGCTGGCGGATTCAACTCCGACGCTCTCCAGCGGCGGGTCCAGATCCAGCGCGTGTTGCCGGCGGGACAGCGCACGAGTGACGGGCGCGAACGCACCACGATCGATGTGGCTTCCGGCAACCTGATGAACGGTGGGGGAAGCGCGGTGCCGCTTGCGGGTGGTGATGTGGTGCGGGTATTTGCGGTGTCCGAGCGCGTACGGAATACCGTCAGCGTTGAAGGCGATGTCTGGAACCCGGGACAGCAGGGGCTTACTCCCGGGATGACGGTCTCCATGGCGATTCGCGTTGCCGGCGGACTCAAACCTGACGCGTACCTGGGCCAGGTGCTTGTGTCTCGATTGCATGGTGATTCGACGCGAACCCAATTGCGCGCAGTCTTTCGCGACACGAGCGGCGCGGTCGTTGGGGACTTTACG
The DNA here is from genome assembly GCA_038060705.1 of Gemmatimonadota bacterium. Taxonomy (GTDB): domain Bacteria; phylum Gemmatimonadota; class Gemmatimonadetes; order Gemmatimonadales; family Gemmatimonadaceae; genus DASPMP01. Next base: position 22,537 of record JBBTFS010000016.1, on the reverse strand, counting down.
CTTCAGGAAGACGACGTCATCGAGGTCTTCTCGCTCACGGATTTTCGACCGGAGCGGTACGTGGCCATTGGCGGCGCGGTGAACAAGGGCGGGCGGTTCCCCTATCGGCGTGGCATCACCATTCGCGATCTCGTGCTGCTCGCGGGAGGACTTCGCGAGGGCGCCTACCTGAAGGAAGCGGAAATCGCGCGCCTCCCGCAGGATCGTACCGGTTCGGCGACCGCGGCCACCCTTCGGGTGCCGCTGGATTCCACGTATCTCTTCGAGCGGAAACCCGGTGAGGCGTACCTGGGCGCCCCCGGGCTACCAGCCCAGCCGAACGGCGCACCCGAAGTCGAACTGCAGCCCTACGACAACGTGCTGATCATGCAGCAGCCGTCGTGGGAGCTGCAGCGCGTGGTGACGCTGGCCGGCGAGGTGAAGTTCCCAGGCCAGTATGCCCTCAAGACCCGCAATGAACGGCTCGCCGACATCGTCGACCGTGCCGGCGGTTTCACGGCCGAGGCGTACCCGGAAGGGACCGTCTTCATTCGTCGCCAGGGCGATGTGGGGCGCGCGCCGCTCGAGATCCGCGTCGCCATTGACGTTCCCCAAGCCATGAGTCGCCGCACGTCCCCGGAGAACATGTTGCTGCTGGATGGTGATCAGGTCACCGTGCCGCAGCGATCCACGATCGTCACGGTGCGAGGTTCGGTGAATGCGCCGAACGTCGTGGCGTACGTACCCGGCAAAAGCCTGCGATTCTACGTGAATCAGGCAGGCGGAGCGGCGCGCGAATCCGACTATAAGCGCGCATTTGTCACACAGCCCAGTGGCAAGCGCGAGGCGACGCGGGCGCGCTGGTGGTTCTGGGACCATGTGCCCAAGCCGCTGCCAGGCAGCATCGTCGTCGTCCCACAACGCGACGCAAATGATCGGGGCGGCGCCTTGCAGACGCTGGCGGCGCTGGCGCCTATCCTGACCGGATTGGCGACGCTGTATCTCGCCGTGAGATAGCGCGACGGCGGTGGCGGTGGATGGTCACCGCCGCCCGGCTGCACCGCATCACCGCGACTGGACGCCGTGGGCCTCGACTATGTTTCTGTCGCAGGTCCGACGCGAAGGGGGCGTCCAGTCGACTATGAAGTCGTTCCAGCTCGACGTCGTAGCGACGCGAGGCGGTGCCGTGGAATCGCAGCATCGCGTTCATGCAGCTGTGGTGGATGCGAATGACCAGCTCGCGGGCAGTGCCGGCCAAGCCGATCGCCTGACGCATTGGCGTTCGTGTGCCAAACCGTTCCAGGTCATGCCGCTCCTGGAATCCGGCGGATTCGACGAACTCCAATGGGGCGACGACGAGTTGGCGCTGGCGTGCGCGTCCCACGGCGGGGAACCGGAGCACGTGGCCATTGCGCAGCGCATGCTGTCCGCCATCGGGCTGGAGGAAGGCGACCTGGCGTGCGGCCCACACGAACCCTTGTCCACCCGCGGGTCCAAGTTGCTGCGCGATGTGGGCGAGCGGCCGACGCGCCTGCACAACAACTGTTCAGGAAAGCACGCCGCGATGCTGGCCTCAGCGCGGACGTCGGGCTGGGAGATGTTCGGCTACGAGCGATCCGGGCATGACGTGCAACGCTGCTGCCTCGAGTCGGTGGCCAAGTGGACGGGCCTGGCGCCTGATGCGATCGGGCTCGCGGTGGACGGCTGCGGCGTCGTGGAGTTCGCCATGCCACTCGAGCAGATGGCTCGGGCGTACGCACGCCTGGCCTGCGCGTCGTCGAACGGCGCCGGCGCCGCCAAACGCATCGTCGGCGCGATGCAGACACGCCCGTTCCTGGTGGGTGGCACCGATCGGTTCGACTCGATCCTCATCGAGGAGACCGGCGGCCGGGTGGTGGCGAAGATTGGTGCGGAAGGCGTCCACTGCGCCGCACTGCTCGATCAAGGCATCGGCGTCGCGGTGAAGGTGGAAGACGGAGCCCAGCGCGCGCAGTTCCCGGCACTGATCCGCTTGCTGCAACTGCTGGATGCACTGCCGCCACAATTGCCCCCGCGGCTGGACGAGTTCCTGTCGCGGCAGTTGCGCAACACGCGCGGCGAGACGGTGGGCGAGATCCGGCCGCTTTCGTAGGCAACAATTCGCTCCGCCGCGCAATCGCGCGATGCCACACGAAACCCCGGTCGGTGCCACACTTGTGCACCTGGATGACGCCACGCGCGCGTTGGTGCGGCTCTCGGCGTCACTGGCGTCGGGGTCCGAGGAAGACGTTCGCGGTGCGCTGCAACGGGCCATGGGCCCAACTCCACATGACTGGATAGAGGAACTGCTTCTGCAGACTTATTTGTTCGCCGGATTCCCACGCGCACTCAACGGGATGCGTGAATGGCGGCGCTTGGCACCGAAGCCGGCGTCCGGCACGGTTACGCCCAACGACGCCTTCGCTGATGCGGGTGAGACAACGTGCGCTCGCGTGTACGGTGGCATGTACGAGCGCTTGCGCGAGAACATCAAAGCGCTGCACCCACGGCTCGACGAGTGGATGATCACCGAAGGCTACGGAAAGGTGCTGAGTCGTCCCGCCCTCGACCTCGGGCGACGCGAGATTTGCATCGTCGCCGCGTGCGCCGCCACCGGGCAGGATCGGCAACTGCAATCACACCTGCACGGTGCGCGCAACGTGGGCGTGGCCGACTCAGTGATTTCGGCAACCCTGGCATCGCTCGCCGACATGATTCCGCGCGACTCGCACGAACGCGCCACGCGCCTGTGGACCCGGATCGCCGCATGACGTTCATCGACCGGGCGCGCATCAGGCTCAAGGCGGGGAACGGCGGGTCCGGTATCTCATCGTTCCTCCGGGAGAAATTCAAGCCGATGGGAGGACCGAATGGCGGCGATGGCGGCCGAGGGGGCGATCTGATCGTGAAGGCGAACGCCAATCTCGCCACTCTCCTCGACTACACTTATCGCGATTCCTGGCGTGCCCAGGACGGCGACAACGGCTCCGGCAACAACAAGACCGGACGTTCGGGAGAAGACGTCATCCTGCCGGTGCCGCCCGGCACGATCGTGCGCGACGTCGACACCGGCGAGATCATCGCCGAGGTCATGGGGGACGGTGACACCAAGTTGATCGCCAAGGGCGGCCGTGGCGGCAGGGGCAACACGTTCTTTCAAACGTCAACGCACCAGAGTCCACGCGAGTTCCAGCCCGGCGAGGACGGTCAGGCGCGGATCGTCGAGCTCGAGCTCAAGCTCATCGCGGACATCGGCTTGGTCGGCCAGCCGAACGTCGGCAAATCGACATTGCTGTCGCTGGTTTCGGCGGCGCGGCCCAAGATCGCGGACTATCCGTTCACGACGCTCACCCCGAACCTTGGCGTGGTGCAACTCAGTGACGGCCGAACGTTTGTCGTCGCGGATATTCCGGGCATCATCGAGGGTGCGCACGAGGGGAAGGGACTCGGACTTCAGTTTCTCCGACACATCGAGCGCACGCGCGTGCTGGCGTTCATGATCCCAGTGGACTCCATGGACTGGCAGGCGGAGTACGATCAACTCCGCGCTGAAATTGCCGCGTACTCTCAGGCGTTGGCCGAGAAGCCACACTGCGTCGTTTTCACGAAGATGGACTTGTTGGGCGAATCCGAACCGCCTCCGATCGACGCCCCCGACGCCATCGGCATCTTCGCGATCAGCGCCGCGGGACGAATCGGCGTGGATGCGATGCTCGCCGCATGGTGGCGCACGTTGCTTGACTTGCGGAAAGCCGGTGAGCGCGCGGATGAGCGCACCCCGCTTCCTTGAGCCAGCCGACGGCGTCCGGCGGCTGACGCCCGGCGACGTCGATTGGCCCGAGGATCTCGACGCCTTGGGCGGCGAACGGCCTGCGGGCCTGTGGGCACTCGGCGACACCGCCACGTTTGGCGTTCGGCCCCGAATTGCCATCGTGGGAACGCGCCGCGCCAGCCCATACGGCCTGCGCGTGACGCGGGAACTTGCGACCGCGTTCGCGCGGGCAGGCGCCTGCGTCGTGAGCGGATTGGCAGCAGGCGTCGACAGCGCCGCGCATCGGGCCGCACTCGAATCGAATGGCGCCACGATCGGCGTGCTGGGTACCGGTTTGAACCACGTGTTTCCAAGGGGCAATCGGGAACTGCAGCGCGCCGTGGCGCGCCAAGGCCTCTTGCTCAGCGAGCTTGAGCACGACGAGCACGGCATGGCGTTCACGTTCCCGCGCCGCAATCGCATCATCGCGGCCCTGTGTCGGCTCACCATCGTCGTCGAGGCACCCGTTCGAAGCGGTGCCTTGAACACGGCCGAGCATGCCCGTGAACTGCAACGTGACGTCGCGGCTGTCCCCGGTCCCATCGACCAGCCGCAGAGTGAGGGGAGCAATCTGTTGATCCGCGATGGCGCCGGCATCATCACGTCGGTCGAGGACGCCCTGGCGCTCGCAGGCCTCACGGCACCACCACGGACACCGCGCGTGGACCCCGACGGCAATGAGGGCAAGGTGTGGAGCGCGTTGGCGGATGGCGGCCTGGATATGGACACGCTCTGTCATCGAAGCGGACTGCCGGCGGCGCAGTGCCTGGTAGCGGTGACAACGCTGGAACTCGTTGGCGCGGTCGAGTGCGCGCTGACTGGAGAAGTGCGCCGACGGTGATGGCCGACGACGTACTATTCGGCGTGCGGTACGAGCACCTCTACATCCACGTTCCATTTTGTGCCCGCCGCTGCACCTACTGCGACTTTTCGATCGCGGTACGCCCCAGCGTGCCGGCCGGCGCGTTCGTAGACGCTGTGCGAAGCGAGTGGACCCTCAGGCACGCGCCGTCGACGTTCGCCCTGCAAACGCTGTACTTCGGCGGCGGCACGCCGTCGAAGCTCGGCGGGGAAGGCGTCGCGCGCCTCCTCGACATGGTGCGCGAGCGGGCCACGCTGGCCGGCGACGCCGAAGTGACTCTGGAGGCCAATCCTGAGGACGTCACCGCCGACGCGGTGCGTCGGTGGCGCGACGCAGGAGTGAATCGGCTGTCCATCGGCGTCCAGTCGTTCGACGATCGAGTGTTGACCTGGATGCACCGAACGCATGACGCATCGGGAGCGCGGCAGGCGGTCGCTGTCGCGCGTGACGCGGGTATCGACAACATCTCCATTGACCTGATTTTCGCACTGCCGGCCAGCGTGGGGCGCGAGTGGGGGCGCGACCTCGATGCAGCGCAGGAACTCCGACTGCCGCACCTGTCTGTCTATGGCCTCACGGTGGAGCCGAGGACGCCCCTCGGACGATGGGTCGCTCGGCGCGAGACCGTCGAAGCGCCGGAGGAGAACTTCGAGTCGGAGTTTCTCGTGGCGCACGAGCGACTGACCGCAAGCGGCCTGGAGCACTATGAAGTGTCCAACTACGGTGCGCCGCAGCGCCACTCGCGCCACAACTGGGCGTACTGGCAGCGGCGGCCCTACGGTGGGCTGGGGCCGTCCGCCCACGAGTTCGATGGCGCGACGCGACGCTGGAACGTTGAGGCCTTTGCAGCATGGGAATCGGTGGCCGTGCGTGGCGATCAAACCGTGGCCGGCAGCGAGCAGTTGGACGCCGACCAGGCACATTCGGAGCGCACCTACCTGGGCCTGCGGACTTCCGCCGGGCTGACGGCGTCGCCCGACGTAGTAGCCGCCACGTCAACCTGGGTTGAAAGCGGGTGGGCCACGGCGCGTGAAGGCGTGCTTCGCTTGACTCCCAGGGGGTGGCTGCGTCTGGATGCCCTCGTCGCCGACTTGACTATGCTCCGAAGTCGTTACTAGGTTTGAACTTATGAGCCGCGTCGAGGAACTCTCGAAACGCGAGCGGCGCGTCCTGGACGCGGTCATTCAGTGCTACGTCCTTACCGCGGAACCGGCGGGCTCGAGGGCACTGTCTCGCCGGTTTGGTCTGGGCGTTTCGCCCGCGACAATCCGGAACACAATGAGCGATCTGGAGGAGAAGGGATATCTCTTCCATCCGCACACGTCGGCCGGACGTGTGCCCACCAACAAAGCCTACCGCGCCTACGTGGACTCACTCATTGGCGCTCCAACGGCGGTCGCAACGGCCGAGCGCGAGCGACTCGCGGAGGTGCTGAGCGCCGTAGACTCACCCATCGAGACGATTCTCCGGCGCGCGGCGCAGGGACTTGGCGTGCTGACGCAGGAACTTGGCGTCGCGCTCGGACCGCGCATCTCTCAGGCGATTCTGCGCAGTCTCGATCTCGTTCGCGTGAACAGCGATCGCCTCCTCATGGTGCTGACCCTCGAGGGCGGTGCCGTGCGTACAGTGTTCGTCGAGGTGTCCGGCTCAATCGCAGCGAGTGCGCTTGCCGAAGTGACCAAGGTGCTCAACGAACGCCTGTCCGGACTCACGCTCGAGGCCATCCGGACGTCCCTCGGAGTCCGGTTGCGCGATAGCGTGTCGGTCCCGGACGCGCAGGAGTTGTTGAACATCTTCGTGCAGGAAGCGGACACACTGTTCGACGCCCAGATCGGCATCGGTGAAGAGCGCGTGGTGCTGGGTCAGGCGTCCGTGTTGGCCGACCAGCCGGAGTTCGCCGAAGTCGATCGCATGCGCCGCCTGATCGAGCTCACGGAGCGGCCCGAAGCACTGGTGGACGCGCTGCGCAAGCGGGGCGAAACGTCCGGGATCTCGATCACGATCGGCGGTGAGCATCAGGATGAGCGGCTGCGCGATTTCACGGTCGTGACCGCCGAATATCACACCGGTTCTTTGTCCGGTGTCATCGGCGTCATTGGCCCGACGCGTATGCCGTACGAGAAAGTGATTTCACTCGTGAACCACACGTCGCGATTGCTGTCGGACCTCCTCGACTGATCATGGCGGACTACTACCACGTACTCGGGGTCGGCCGTACCGCGACGGACGAAGAGATCAAGACGGCATATCGCAAACTGGCGATGCGCTGGCATCCGGACCGCAACAGCGGGTCGTCGGAAGCGGAAGAGAAGTTCAAGTCGCTGACGGAAGCATACGACGTCCTGCGCGATCCCACCAAGCGCGAAGCGTACGATCGCTACGGTGAGGCCGGCCTTCGTGGCGGCGCCGGCGCCGCCGGGTTCCACCATTTCGATCTGTCCGAGGCGCTCAGCGTTTTTATGCGCGATTTCGGCATCGGCGGATTCGAGGGCATGTTCACCACGGGCCGTCAGGGCGGCGTGCACAGCGGCACGGACGTCAAGGTCACCGTGGCGCTGACGGTGCCGGAAGTCTCCAGCGGCGTCGAGAAGGTCGTGCACCTGAAGCTCCTCGAACCGTGCGACCGATGCGAAGGCCGCGGCGCCGAGCCGGGCTCCAGCGCCGAAACGTGTCCGAGTTGCCGGGGCAGCGGTGAAGTGCAGCGGGCGCAGCGTTCATTCTTCGGCCAGTTCGTTACGGTGGCGCCGTGTCCGACGTGCAAGGGTGAAGGCAGCGTCATCGCGTCGCCGTGCAAGAAATGCCGTGGCGAAGGCCGCGTTCGTGCCGACAAGGATCTCAAGGTGCAGGTCCCCGCGGGGGTCGCGACCGGTCAGTACATGACACTTCGCGGCGTGGGAAATGCCGGCGTTCGGGGCGGGGCGCGCGGCGACATCCATGTCGTGTTCGATGTGGCCGAGGACCCGCGGTTCGACCGCGATGGCGAAGACCTCTATACCGAGGTGCTGATGACGTACGCGCAGCTCGTGCTGGGCGGTGAAGTGACCGTGCCGACGGTCACGGGCACCGTCATGCTCACCGTGCCGGAGGGAACCCAAAGCGGGCAGGTGTTTCACCTGCGCGGACGTGGCCTGCCCCGCGTGAACACGGGCGGCACCGGGGACCTGCACGTCCGCGTGCAGCTGTGGACGCCCGAGCGTCTCACGGAGAAGGAGAAGCAGCTCATCAACGAGCTGGCCGCGGTACAAAAGAGCGTGCCGGTTGATCGCGGCAAAAGTTTCTGGACACGGATGCGCGACGCGCTTGGCGCGTGACGCTATCCGGCTGGACTGCGATACGCGTTCGCGACGCGTCGGACCGCGCCGCCGTGGTGCGCGCCTTGTTCGAGTTCGGCGCTGAAGGCGTCCAGGAACTGGAGTCCGAGGTCGTGACGCACCTGCGTTCTCCGGACATGGCGGCCCTCACCCGGGCAATAGTCGCGGCGGACGCCACAGCGGCACTGACTGCGATGCCAACCCCCGATGTGGACTGGACCGTCGAGTGGCGCACTCACCTCAAGCCGCGTCACGTGGGCAACCTGGTCGTCACCCCGCCATGGCTTTCGGGCGGCTTCTCGAAGGAAGAGCGGATCATCATCGAGCCCGGCATGGCGTTCGGTACCGGCGATCACGAGACCACGCGCGGGGTGCTGCGCCTGCTGCCGGGCGTTCTCCGACGAGGCGACGTGGTGGCTGACCTGGGCTCGGGCAGCGGAGTGCTGGGTATCGCAGCCGCCAAGCTGGGCGCGCGCCATGTATATGGTATTGAGAATGATCCGGATGCCGCGGGCAACGCTGCCATGAATGTCCAACTCAACGACGTAGCGACATCGGTCACCATGATGGAGGGCGACGCATTCCTCATGCTGCCTTTGGTGGCCCCGGTGCAGGTGGTGCTGGCCAATATCGTGACGCCCGTCTTGATCGAGTTGCTGCCGTTGATCGCGGCGGCGGTTGGCGCTGAGGGCCGAGCCATCCTCGGCGGCATCCTGACAGAAGAAGCGGACCATATCCGCGCTGCGCTGCGCGAGGGCAACTGGAACATCACCTCAACCGACGAGGAAGGTCTGTGGTGGAGCGCGGCAATCGTTCGGTCGTAGCAACGTTCTACTGGGGTGAGCAGGTGGCCGCCGGCTCCGTGATTCCGCTTGCGGACGACGCCCTGCGGCACGGCCTCGTGCGCCGACTGGCCGCGGGCGATCTGGTCCATCTCGTATCGGGAAAGGGCTCGGTGGCACGCGGCTGGGTCGCCGAGGCGACCCGATCCCGAATCTCGGTGGAGGTCGACAGCGTGGATTTCGTGCCCCGGCCGCCAGCAATCGAGATTCTGGCGCCGGTCGCGGACCGGGAACGAATGCTCTGGGCCGCGGAAAAGTGCGTGGAGCACCAAGTGACGTCCTGGCGGCCGGTGCTTTGGGCGAGGTCGAGCAGCGTGGCGAACCGCGGCGAAGGCGCGAAATTCGCGGACAAATTGACGGCGCGAATGCGCGGCGCCCTGGAACAGAGTGGCGGCGCGTGGATGCCCGATGTCCATCTCGATACCGGCATGGCGGCCGCATTGAGCGCCGTGCCGTCCTCGCACACGCGGATCATGCTGGACGCAGCCGGGGAGCCGTTGGCCGGCCTGAACCTCAAGGCACCCGCGGCGCTGGCCGTGGGCCCGGAAGGAGGTTTCGAGCAAGAAGAGATCCACGCGGGCCTTGCCCTGGGCTGGCGCCTGGCTTCGCTTGGACCCAGCCTGCTGCGCTTCGAGACGGCGGTCGTCTCAGCAGCGGCCGTTGTTCGCGCAGTGCAACTCACTCAGCGGAGCTCGTGACGTGGCGACGGACTGCCTCTTCTGCCGCATCGTACGCAAGGAAATACCCGCCTCGGTTGTTGCCGAGAATGAGCAGTGTCTGGCGTTCGGGGACATCAACGCGCAGGCGCCAACGCACGTCCTCGTCATTCCCAGGCATCACGTGGCGTCGTTGAACGACGTGAATGACCTCAGTGTCGTAGCCGAACTCTTCGCGATGGCGGCGCAAATCGCCAAGTCCGAAGGGTTCGCGGCCCGCGGTTATCGCACCGTCATCAACACGAACGATGACGGCGGCCAGACAGTGCATCATCTCCATCTGCACATCCTCGCCGGACGGCGGATGACGTGGCCGCCGGGTTAGCTTGAACCCATGAGTGAAGCATTAAAACTGCGGGCCAAACTCCAGGAAGACCTGAACGCCTCACGCAAGGCGCGCACCCCTGAGGCGACGCTGTGTCTCGGCACCACGCTCTCCGACCTCAAGAACCGGGAGATCGAACTCGACCGGGATCTGACCGACGATGACGTCGTGGAAGTGCTGCGCAAGGGAATCAAGAAGCGGAAGGAATCGGTCGAAGCGTACGAGAAGGCGAATCGTCCCGAGCTGGTGAAGAAGGAGCGCGACGAGGTGACGCAGCTCGAGGCGTACCTGCCACCGCAGGCCAGCACCGACGATATTCGCGTGGCGGTGAAGGCCGCCATCGCCGGTGGCGCCAACAACGTCGGCGCCGTGATGGGCAAAGTGATGCCGCAGTTCAAGGGCAAGGCGGAGGGTGGCGTCATCAGCGCGATCGTTCGGGAGGAACTCGCGGGCAAGTGAACCAGCACGCGCTCTCCGTGCTCGAGTTTCCTCGGGTGCTCGACGACGTGGCTGGCCGGGCAGTGTCGGAACCTGGGGCCGCGCGCGTCCGCGCGCTGCATCCGTCCGCCGACCGCCAATGGATCCACCGGGAGCATTCCCGTGTCGCCGCGGTTCGCGCGTTGCGAGCCGGCGAGCCGCCGCTTGGCGCCGAGCGCGTGCCGCCGATGACAGTGGCCTTGGACCGTCTCCGCATCGCGGGACTGTCGTGGCGAGCCGACGAGCTTCGCGACGCCCGTTTGCTGCTTCAGGGAGCGCGGCGAACCCGAGAAGCCCTGCGTGACGAGAAGCGTCCACCCGCGCCACGCGCCGTCCTGTCGGCGCTTGGCGACCGGCTCTTTCACGACAAGACCCTGGCAACCGCGCTCGACAAGGCGATCGCCGATGACGCGACTGTGAATGACAACGCGTCGCCGGCGCTGCGTCGCGTTCGCCGTGAGCTGAGGGCTTCGGAAGGCGAGTTGGTGAAGGTGCTGGAACGGCAACTGGCCAAGCTGGACGACAGCCTCCGCGTGCCGGACATGTCGGTCACGGTGCGTAACGGCCGCTACGTCATCCCCGTGCGTCGCGAGGGCCGATCGGCGATCGGCGGTATCGTGCACGATGCGTCGGCCACCGGCGCAACGGTATTCGTCGAGCCGCCGGCCGCGATTGAGTTCAGCAATCGGCTGCGCGAACTCGAGGCTGAGGAGCGCGAGGAAGTCGAACGCGTGCTGGCCGAACTCACGGAGATGCTGCGCCCGCATCGCGACGCTTTGCTCGCGAGCCTGGATGCGCTGTCCGAACTGGATTCGTTGCATGCGCGCGCCGCGTGGGCGGATGCGCTGAACGCGGGCGCGCCACTATTCAATGATCCATCGGCCGGATGGGCGATCGTCGGTGGCAAGCATCCGTTGTTGTTGGCGGGTGGCGTTGACGCGGTTCCGTTCGACCTGGCGATGGACGCGAGCGAGCGAACGCTGGTCGTCTCCGGTCCCAACACTGGCGGCAAGACCGTGCTGCTCAAAGCCGTGGGCCTGTTGTCGGCCATGGCGCAGTCGGGAATCCCTCCGACTGCCGCGCCGGGATCGGCGTTCGCGGTATTCGACGACTACTTCGCCGACATCGGTGACGAGCAGTCCATCGAGGCGAGCCTTTCCACGTTCAGCGCACACCTGCGGAACCTCGCCGAGATTCTCGAGTCGGCCACGGCATCGTCTCTGGTATTGATCGACGAGCTGGGTTCCGGCACAGATCCGCTGGAAGGCGCCGCGCTGGGCTGGGCCATTCTCGAGGCGCTGACCGAGCGCGGCACGAGCACCCTGGCGAGTTCGCACCTCGGCGCCCTCAAAGAGCTCGCCACTCAAGTTGCGAGCGTGGTGAACGGATCCCTGCAGTTCGACGAGGAGCATCTCGCGCCCACGTACCGCTTTTCCAAGGGCGTCCCCGGTCGTTCCTACGGCATCAGCATTGCGCGACGGCTGCGTCTGCCTGAGGAAATAGTCGCCAGGGCGGAGGCGCGGGTGCCACGCGCCGAGCGTGAGACGGCAACACTGCTCCAGCGGCTCGAGGTGCAGCGCGCCATGCTGGCGTCGCGTGAGGCCGAGCTGGCCGAGCTGCTCGATGACGCCAAACGGCGCAATCTGCGCATCAGCGCCCGTGAGAACAGTGTTCGAGAGCGCGAACGTGAGGTGGAGCGGCAATCGCGCGAGGAAGCGCGCAAGTACCTGCTGAATGCGCGGGCCGAGATCGAGCGGACCGTTCGCGAACTCAGGAAAGCGGGAAGTGACGACGTCGCGGACAAGGCACGCCTGGCCAGGCAGCAGACAGAACAGCTGGCGGGCAAGCACGCGGAGGCGCTGGAGCTACTGGATGCGGAAGAACGCGATGAACTTGCCAGTTCCCGACGCCCGAAAACCAAGGCAGGCACCGCCGCGGTCGTGGTTGGGGACTTCGCCACCGTCGCCACACTTGGCGGTAAGCGAGGACGCATCCTCGAGGTGCGCGGCACGGACGCGCTCGTGACCGTCGGGTCCATGAAGGTCACGGTACCGCTGGCGGCGTTGGTGAAGGACGAGTCCGGGGAGCCGGTGGCGGCCGCGCCCGTTCGCGGCGATGTTCCAGACGCCGAGGCGCGTGGGGAAGTGGACCTCCGCGGCCTGCGGGTCGATGAAATGGAACCCCTCCTGTTTCGTGCGATCGACGACGCCATCCGTGCGGACCTGCCAGCGTTGCGCATCATCCATGGGAAGGGAACTGGCGCATTGCGCGATCGTGTGACCGAAATGCTCAAGAAGGACACCCGCGTGAAACAGTTCCGTCTCGGCGGCTGGACCGAAGGCGGCAGCGGTGTCACGATGGCGGACCTGCAGTGATTCCGGACGACGTCGTCGAACGGGTGCGCGAGCAGGCCGACATCGTTCAGGTGATCGGCGAACACGTCAAGCTCAAGCGCGTCGGCACCAGCTATCGCGGACCGTGCCCGTTTCATCAAGGCAAGGACGCGAACTTTTCCGTGTCACCCAAGGGTGGATACCACTGTTTCGTCTGTCACGAAAAGGGCGACGTGTTCACCTTCGTGCAGAAGCGACTCGGGCTCGACTTCGTTGGCGCGGTGAAATACGTGGGTGAGAAGGCCGGCGTGGAGGTCACCGAGGTCTCGCGCTCGCGCGACGCCGGCCCGGATCCCCGCGAGCGCTTCTGGGAGATCAACGCGGCAGCGGCGGACTGGTTCAGTCGCGCGCTCTGGGGCGATGCGGGCGCGGCAGCACGCGAGTACCTCGAGGGACGTGACTTTGGCCGGGATCTGGCTGAGCGCTTCGGACTGGGGTTCGCGCCGCGCGGGGAGGGCTTGCGCGAGCACATGGAGTCATTGGGGTACGACGTGGCCACGCTGGCGACCGCTGGCCTGTACGTCGTGCGTGAGGAAGGAGAGGACCCACGGCCGCGATTCCGGAATCGGCTCATCTTCCCGATCTACGATGCGCAGGGCCGCGTGATCGCGTTCGGGGGCCGCGTGATTGGCCCAAGCGAGCCGAAGTATCTCAATTCGCCTGAGTCGCCGACCTTCCAGAAGAGCCACACGCTCTACGGCCTCAATTGGGCCAAGCAGCCGATACGGCGTGACGACCGCGTGATGCTCGTGGAAGGGTACTTCGACTGCGTGCGCCTTATGGCTGCCGGCATCGAGACCGTGGTGGCGCCCATGGGTACCGCGCTCACCGACGCGCAGGCGGACCTGATCCGCAAGTACACGAGCAACGCGTTTCTCCTGTACGACTCGGACGAAGCCGGCCTCAAGGCCACGTTCCGGAACGCTGACGTGCTGCTCAAGCAGTCGTGCAAGGTGCTCGTGGTCAGCCTGCCCGAAGGGGAGGACCCGGACACCTACGTGCGTCGTCACGGACGCGAGGGGCTGGAACGGCAGGTCGCCGCGGCCATCGACGTGTTTGAACGCAAGATCCAGATTCTCCAGGTGGGCGGCTGGTTCGCCGACCTGAGACGCAAGCGCGTGGCTCTGGACCGGCTTCTCCCAACGCTTCTCGCGGCCGCCGATCCCATCACGCGCAGCCTCTATGTCGCGCGCGCGGCCGAGGTCGTGGGTGTCACGGTGGAAGTCCTCGAGCGCGAAATCCGCAATGTGCGGGGTGAAGGGCGCCCGCAAGAAGCCGTCCGTCGCGAGCCCGATTCGCGTCAGGGCGCGTCGGTGCCTGGTCCGTCCGGCACGCGCCGTCCGCGGGCGCAACCCGCCGCACCGGCCGAGCGTGAGCTTCTGCGCGTGCTGTTGCACCGTCGCCAGAACGTCGAGCGCGTGGTGGAGCGGGTTGGGCCAGCTAGCTTTAGAGACGCGACCTTGGCACAGATCCTGACCGCGATGGTCGACGCCCCGGATGCGCCGCTGGATACCATTGCCACGGCACTGGACGACGATGGGGTGGCCGTCCTCAATCAACTCACCGCTCAGGACGGCGGACTGGATGATCCGGCGCGCGTGATCGAGGACTGTATCGCTGTCCTGCAAAGGCGCGAACTTGGCGATCAGATTGACGACATCGACCGGGAGTTGCCGCTGGCGTCGGATATGGACAAGGACAAGCTGGTGAGCGAGAAGCAGGAACTGATGCGACAGATCCGCGAACTCGGCGGGAATCGATGGAAAACTTTTGGGGGAGCACGGCCATGAGATCGGAGGAACACGCGTGAAACCGGATGTTGCGGCATTGCTCGAAGTCCAAGCGGATGATCTCAAGACCTATGGCATCGAGGATAGGCTGAGTGCGTTGGCGCCCCGGCTGGCGGCGCTGGAGAAGGAGCGACAGAAGACGGTGGAGTCGCTGAGCGCCGTCCAGAAGCTGGTTGTCGCAGAAGAAACCCGGCAGCGCGACGTGCAGGACCGGCTGCGGCAGCATCGCGAATTGCTCGACAAGAGCGAGAAGCTGCTGGGGCAGGTGAGCGCGCCCAGAGAGGCCGCGGCGGCAATGGCCCAGATCGAACAGGCCAAGCGGTTCATCGCCGATGAGGAGCGCGACATCGAGGGCATTGGCCAGCGCCTGGCCGAGCTGCGCAAGGACGTGGTGGCAAAAGACGCGGCCGTGAAGAACATCGAGAAGGTGCAGCAGGAGACGCGTGCCACGCTCGACGCCGATCGCCTCGCGCTGGAATCCGAGCTGAAAGGCATACTGCACGAGCGCGAGAATAAGGCGGTTTCGGTCCCGCGAGCGTTGATGCAGAAGTACGATCGCATCCGACAACGCCGCCGTTCGGAAGCGGTCTTCGCGCTTCGCGGCAACTCATGCGCGCATTGTGATACCGCCATCCCCGTGCAGCGCCGCAGCACGATGAAGTCGACCGGCGTCACCGAGATGTGCGAAGGGTGCGGTGTTTTGCTGTTTGCCAACGATTAATGGTTTGTTGACCGGCGCTCCCGCTCCTACTTTGGGGACGTGACCGCGACGGCAAGGCGACCGCAAACACGTTGGCTGCTGCCGGGGCAACCCGCCCCAGAGATCGTCGCTGCGCTCGTTGCCGACCTCAATCTGCCGGAAGTGCTGTGCCGCTTGCTCGCGGTGCGCGGATTCACGGCCGGCGAGGTCGCCAAACGGTACCTGCGGCCGCGCCTTGAGCACTTGAGTGACCCGTCGCTCGTCGCCGACCTCGACCGAGCCGTTGAACGCATCATCCGCGCCATCCGCGCGGACGAGATGATCCTGATCCACGGCGACTACGACGTGGACGGCATCAGCTCGACGACGATTCTCACGCGGACTATCCGTTCCGTTGGTGGCCGGGTCACGCCGTTCATCCCGCACCGCCTGCGGGACGGCTACGACCTGACATCCGCCGGAGTGGAAGCTGCCAAGGCGGCTGGCGCGAAGCTGGTAATCACCTGTGACTGCGGCACCAGCGCTGTAGGTCCCGTGGCCGACCTCGCCTCGGCCGGGATCGACACGATCATCTCGGACCATCATTTGCCGGGAGGCCCGCTGCCGGCGGCGTACGCCGTGCTCAACCCGCGAAAGCCGGGCTGCACGTCACTCGACAAAGATCTCTGCGCGGCCGGTGTCGCCTTCAAGATCGCCGTCGCGCTCACCCGCGCGATGGGGGCGAGTCCCAACATCGCCCTCAACATGCTGGATCTCGTGGCCCTGGCGACCGTGGCCGACGTGGCGCCGCTGCGCGGTGAGAACCGGGTGTTGGTGCGCTACGGCCTCAAGCTGCTCAACAAAACATCGAGTGTCGGGCTGGCCTCGCTCATTCGCGCCGCCGGTCTTCAGTCCAAGGCGATCACTGCCGGTCGCGTCGGATTCATCCTGGGGCCGCGGCTCAATGCGGCCGGTCGGGTGGGCAGCGCCATGCGCGGTGTAGAGCTCATGCTTGCAGGCGACGAGTCTGTCGCCAATCCCATCGCTCGGGAACTGGAAGAACTCAATGCCAAACGGCAGGAACTTGACCGCCAGACGCTGGAAGAAGCGCGCGAAATGGTGCGGATACTGGATCTCGAGCAGACGTACGGCATCGTACTCGCCGGCGACGGATGGCATCCCGGCGTTGTCGGAATCGTGGCGTCTCGCATCGTGGAGGAATTCGGCCGGCCCGCGGTGCTCATCGCGCTCGAGGGCAACGAAGGGAAGGGATCCGGACGTTCGATTTCAGCCTTCGACCTGCACGCCGGCATCGGCAGATGCCGCGACCTCCTGCTCCGCTTTGGCGGACACCGTTCGGCCGCCGGCGTCACCATCGCGCGCGAGAACGTGCGCGAGTTTGCCCGCCGCTTCAACGCCGTCGCGCGTGCGACGCTCAAGCCGGAAGATCTCGTCCCGGAACTTCGCGCCGACCTCGAGGTCCAACTCGCCGACGTGAACGACCATCTCGAGTCGATGCTCCGGCATCTCGAGCCGTGCGGGATCGGCAATCCGTCGCCCGTGCTCGTTGCGCGCGGCGTGCGCGTGGCCGCGGCACCCAAGACCGTTGGCAAGGACGGGTTGCGGGTCCGGCTGCAGCAAGCGGGCGTCGAAATCAGCGCCCTTGGCTGGGGCATGTCGCACCGCGCGTCGGAACTGGCCGCAGGTGCGACCGTGGACGTCGCTTTCCGCCTGGAGCGCGATGAGTGGAACGGAGAGTCGCGGTTACAGGCGCGGCTCGCCGATATCCGCACCTAGCGGCCCACATCGTGCGCATCGTCGCGGGCAAGTGGAAGGGACGTCATCTCAAGCCGCCGGCCGATCGCTCCCTGCGACCAACGGCTGACCGCGTGCGCGAGGCGTGGATGAGCATCGTACAGCTTGAACTTCCCGAGGCGCGCGTCCTGGACCTTTTCGCTGGTTCCGGCGCGCTTGGCATCGAAGCCCTCTCGCGAGGAGCGCGTTCCGTCGACTTCGTCGACTCCAGCGCCAAGAGCCTCACGATCCTGCAGGCGAATCTCATGGCGCTCGAGGCCGGCGGTGCCGCTTCGGTACACAAAGCAGACGCATTGAAGTTCGTGGCAGATCTGCCGCCGCAAGCGTATGACGTGGCGTTTGCAGACCCGCCCTACGCGGAGGGCCTGGCCGAGGCGGTGGCGACCCAATGGCTGAAATCACCATTCGCTCGCGTTCTTGGCGTGGAGCACGAGAAGCGCGTCGAGTTGCCGGGCAGCGCCGACCGACGCGTATATGGTGACACCGTGGTCACCTTCTACCGGACACCGTAGGTTCCGTCCCATGAAGATCGGCATTTATGCTGGCACGTTCGACCCGATCACACGGGGTCACGAGGACCTGATGTCGCGGAGCCTCGCGTTTGTTGATCGGCTGATCGTCGCGGTGGCACGCAACGCGGGGAAGTCGCCCCTCTTCACTCTTGATGAGCGCGTGAAGCTCATTCAGGAATCATTCGGGTCGGAAAAGCGAATCGAAGTCCGCTCGTTCGAGGGCTTGTTGGTGGATTTCGCGAAGTCCATGAGCGCGCAGTTGCTCATTCGCGGCCTTCGTGCGGTGAGTGATTTCGAATACGAGTATCAGATGGCCCTCATGAATCGCCATCTATCCCCGACACTCGAGACGGTGTTCATGGTGCCATCCCTGGACACCACCTACATCAGTGCCAGCCTCGTGCGCGAAGTCGCGACGTACGGCGGCAGCGTCTCCGGCCTGGTTCACCCCGTGGTCGCCAAGGCGCTTCGAGACAAGCTCGGCGCGAAGTGAACGCGTTCCTGGAACGCGTTCGCGCGCGCGCGGCCGCCAGGCCTCGCCGCGTCGTGTTCCCCGAATCGGCCGACGCCCGCACGCTCGACGCGGTGCGGGTCTTGAAGAAGGAGCGGATTGTCGATCCGCTACTGGTGCTGGATCCGACGCTGCCGGAGTCACACGCGCAGGCCCGCTCGACTGGTGTTGAGTGTATTGACCCGGCGACTGATGTCCGCTGCGCGGACCTTGCCGCGCACCTTTTGGAATCCCGGCGACGCAAGGGGATCACACCGCCGGACGCCGCCACGCTGTCACGCAACGCCCTCTTTTTCGCGGACTGGCTGGTGCACGCCGGCATCGCGGATGCCTGCGTGGCGGGGGCCGCGCACACCACGGCGGACATTCTGCGTGCCGCCCTGTGGGTCGTAGGGCCGGCAGAGGGTGTGAGGACGGTCTCGAGCGCCTTCTATATGGTTGTGCCGCCGGCAGGGACCGCTGCCGGCGTTGCCGATGTACTCACGTTCACCGATTGCGCGGTAGTGCCCGAGCCGACCGCGAGTCAGCTGGCGGACATTGCCATCGCGGCAGCGACTGACCGCCGCCGCATTGTGGGAGACACCCCGGTAGTCGGCTTCCTCTCGTTCAGCACGTACGGGAGCGCCAAGTCCGACTCGGTGAACCTGGTGCGCGAGGCCGTCGAAGAGACCCGTCGCCGCGCACCCGACCTCGTGGTGGACGGGGAGCTTCAGGGTGACGCCGCACTTGTGCCGGCCATTGCGGCCCGCAAGGCGCCCGGAAGCCCCGTGGCAGGGCGGGCGAATATCCTCGTGTTTCCGTCGCTCGATGCCGGCAACATCGCCTACAAGCTCGTTGAGCGAGTCGGCGGGGCGACAGCGGTCGGTCCCATCGTGCAGGGGTTGCGCCGGCCGTGCAGCGACCTTTCGCGCGGTGCGACAAGCGATGACATTACCAACGTGGCCGCCATCACGGCGCTCCAGGCCGGGGAAGCCAGTGCCATCCAATCGAGTTGAGGAGAGCATGGAATGAGCTTCACGACGAAGAAGCAGGACGGCGTGGTCATCATGGAGATCGAAGGCCAGCTGATCGTCGGCAACCGCCAGGAGCTGAAGCAGAAGCTGCTCGAGGAGCTGGAGAAGGGGGGCCGCAAGTTCCTCGTCGATTTCGCCAAGACCGGCTACATCGACAGCTCCGGGCTCGGCGTTCTCGTGTCGCTCTCGAAGAAGATTCGCGAGCAGGGCGGGGATCTGCGCCTGGCCAACCTGAACGATGACCTGAAGACGCTGTTCGAGCTCACCAAGCTCGACACGCTCTTCCAGATCGCCGACACGCGCGAACGGGCGCTGGCGAGCTTCTGACGGGCGCCGCGTGCGACCGGGACCGCGGCGCATGATGCCCGCGTTTCAGACGAACTCGGCAGGTGGCGGGGACGCGCGCGTACTCGAACTGGAGATTCGCAACGACGTCAGCGAGATCGAGGCCGTCGTGGATCTGGTGCGCCGGGAATGCGAAGCCATGCGCTTCGCGCGCACCCAGTTGATGCTGAACCTGCCGGTGGCGCTCACTGAGGCGCTGTCCAACGCCATTCTCCGCGGCAACCTGGACGACCCTCGAAAGTCCGTTCGCGTGCACGCTCGCGTCGACAGCGCCGCGCTGGTTGTTGATGTCATGGACGAAGGTGAGGGGTTCGACCTCGAAGCCTGCCTCGTGGATCCCACCACGCCCGATCGCGTGAATGGCGAGGACGGGCGTGGCTTGTTCCTGATGCACAAGCTGATGGATCGCGTCGAGCGCTTCGCCGGGGGCGCCGGGGGCGCCGGGGGCGCAGGCAACGTCGTCCGGCTCACGCTGCGGCGCGGGTCGTGACCGGATTGGCCTCGCTGCTCGCCGCGTTCAAGGTTGCGAGTGGCTGCGAGGCGTCTGTGTGGAGCAAGACCGGAGACACCATCTCGCGTGACTTCGGCACGAACGATCCGCCACGCCCGTCCAGAATGCCATCGATCGCCGATGGCGCGGTTCAGATCGACACGCCGGCAGGGCCCGCCTTGATTGCGACCATTCCTGGTCCCCGCACCTCGTGGCTCATCGTTGGCCCGAACGGCGATCCCGGGAAGCTCGCGCCGCAGATGCAGTTTCTGCTGCCGACAGTCTCCCAGTTCATCCAGTCCGGGCTCGAAGTCGAACACGCCGCCGCGGAGCTCGCCGAGCGTTATGAGGAGATCAACCTCCTCTACACGATCAGCGAAATCCTCGGACGCACTGTGGACCTGAGCGACGCCACCAACCGGATCCTCGCCGAGGTCTCCGACACGGTGGGCGCCCGCAAAGGGTCCGTGCAGGTCTACGACACCAACTCCCGCGCACTGGTCGCTGTCGCCGTACTTGGCACAGACGCTTCGTCGGTCGCGAAGGTCGCCGTGGACGACCCCCAGTGCGTGTCGGCGCGGGTGTTCCGTGCAAGCCACGCGTCCATTGTGGGTGAGTTCGAACAGTTGGCGGACGCCGAGACACCGTTTCGGCGCGGCGCGATGTTGTCGGTCCCAATCCTGTGGACGACGCCCCGGTCGGAGCCGCAGCCGCTTGGGGTCATCAATCTGTCCGACCGGCGCACCGGGCAGGCCTTCACGGCCGGTGACCAGAAACTGATTTCCGCGATTGCGACCCAGATCGGCACGGCCATCCAGAATTCGCGGCTCGTGACCGAGTCGCTGCGACAGCAGCGGCTGCTGCAGGAAATGCAGCTGGCGCACGACCTGCAGATGCGACTCCTGCCCGACATCTCCACCGTGGCGCCGAACGCGACGGTCGGAGCACGCGTGATCCCCGCGGAAAGCGTCGGCGGCGACCTGTACAACTTGTTCCGGCTCGGGCCGGGGAAGACCGGCGTCCTGGTCGGCGACGTCTCCGGCCACGGATACCAAGCCGCCCTCGTCATGGCGCTCACGATGAGCGCCTCCGCGATCCATGCCCAGGCGACCGCCGACCCGGGTGAGATGTTGGGCTCGCTGCTTCACTCAGTCGAAGACGAACTGGGCGAGGCAGAGATGTTCGTCTCGATGTTCTATGGCGTCATCGACCGGACGGCCCAGCAGCTTCGCTACGCCAACGCTGGCCATCCCCACGCCTTCGTCATCTCGCGCGCCGGCGCTGCCGAGCGACTGGCCGCGCTCGACCCACCGCTCGGCATGGGGCCCGAGTCGCCGCGCGCGGCCTCGCGCCCGTGGAGGAGCGACGACCTGCTGGTCCTCTTCACCGACGGTGTGAGTGATGCGAGGGACTCCGCAGGCACCAGGCTCGGCGAGGAACGAGTGCTTGAACTGGCCACGCAGCTACGCGCGGAGGCACCCGAGACGATCGTGGTTCGGCTGGTCGATCTCGTGAACACCCACGCCGCGGGCTCGACGCTTCGCGACGATCTTACCATCGTCGTCGTCCGGAGTTGAACTGATGCCGCGCCGAGCGGGAGGCATGCCGCCGGTGCGCAAGCGCCTGGGCCAGCATTTCCTCACCGACCGCGGCATCCTGGGGCGAATCGTCGATGCCCTGGCGCCCGAGCCGAATGAGACCGTGGTGGAAATCGGGCCGGGCCGAGGCGCACTCACGGACGCGCTGCGGGAACGCGCCGGCCGCGTGGTTGCCATCGAAGTCGATCGGGCGTTGGCCGCGATGCTCCGGGAGCGCTACGCCGGCGACCAGCGCAGTCGGATCCTCGAGGCAGATGTGCTGACAGTGGACCTGGCGCAGGCGGCAAATGGGCCGTTCGTCCTGGTGGGGAATGTCCCGTACAACATCACCACGCCGATCCTGTTTCATGCCCTCAAGCGCCCGCGTCCGCGCCGCATGGTCTTCATGGTGCAGCGCGAGGTGGCGGACCGGATGCAGGCCCGTCCTGGTGGCAGGGAATACGGTGCGCTGACGGTGAACCTGCAGGCCGTGGCGGCGGTGCGGACGTGCTTTGCCGTCCCGGCGGGCGCATTTCACCCGAAGCCAAAGGTGAGCAGCGCCGTGGTGGAGTTGGTCCCCTTGGAAGTGCCTCGGGTACAGCCCGGAGAGGAGGCACCTTTCCGGGAATTCGTGACGGCCGTGTTCGGGATGCGCCGAAAGCAGATGAAACGCTTGATCCGCGGTATCATCCCGGCCTCGCGTGAGGCCGCGGAAGAAATCCTGATCGGCTGTGGCATCGACCCGGAATCCAGGCCGGAAACGCTACCCGTCGAGCGCCTGGTGGCCCTGTTCCGGACCGTGCGACCGCCAGTCTAACCGGCACTAACTTACTTGACGCACCTGTCGCCTTGGGCAGGTGTGAGACAGTATTGTGGGCACTGGTTGAGCCGCCTTCACCGAATTGCCCTGCTTATGGCAAACAAACTGCCCGACGTTCAAGTCGCCTGTATGTGCGAGAAGGTGCTGCGCGAGGCCGATGGTGTGCTAAGCGCAATTCGCATCATCGACACATATCGGGAGCTAATTTCGAAAAGTGTGGAAATAAGCGAAAGGCGGTGACACCTTCTCGG